>CAZVCT010000020.1:0-27680 GCA_964625655.1 uncultured bacterium | reverse complement strand
CCAGCAGCCGGGCGGCACCCTCTCGCTGCCGGGTGGCGGGTCGATCACTCCGCCAGTTCGATGACCGTAGCCTCTCCCTGGCCCACGCCCACGCACAACGTCGCGAGCCCGTAGCGCATCTCCTCGCCCACCTCGCGGCGCCGGCGCATCTCGTGCAGCAGCGTGGCCAGGATGCGCGCGCCCGACGCGCCCAGCGGGTGCCCCAGCGCGATGGCGCCGCCGTTGACGTTGGTGATCTCTTCGGGAAGCCCCAGCTGACGCATCACGGCCAGCGCCTGCACGGCGAACGCCTCGTTCAGCTCGGCCAGGTCCACGTCGGCCACCTCGAGGCCGGCGCGCCCCAGCGCCTTGCGCGTGGCGTCGACGGGCCCCAGGCCCATGACCCTCGGGCTGATGCCGCTGGCGCCCGAGGCGCGCCAGTAGGCCAGGGGCTGCACGCCCAGCTCCTCGGCCTTGGCGCGGCTCATCAGCACCAGGGCGGCCGCCCCGTCGTTGAGGCCGCTGGAGTTGCCGGCGGTGACGGTGCCGCCCTCTCGGAAGGCGGGGCGCAGCTTGGCGAGGGCGGCGGCGTCGGTGTCGAGGACGAAGGGCTCGTCCTTGCCCTGGCCGGCGCCGTTTGAAGCTGCCGGTTGCGAGCCGGCGGCCTGCGCCGAACCTCCCGCGCCGTCAGCGTGGGCGATGCGGTAGCGCGGGTGCTCGTCGTGCAGCACGCGCTTGGGCGCACCGCGGCGCTGCGGGATGTCGACGGGCACGATCTCGTCGTCGAAGCGCCCCGCGTTCATCGCCGCCACCGCGCGCGCCTGGCTCTGCAGCGCGAAGCGGTCCTGCTCCTCGCGGGTCACCTCGCCGCCGGCCACGTCGCCCGCGACGCTCGCGTCGTACACGTTCTCGGCCGTTTCGCCCATCGCCTCGAGGGGGAAGAGTTCTTTCAGCTTCTCGTTCGGGAAGCGCCACCCGAGGGTCGTGTCCCACGCCGTGCGGTTGCCGGGCGGGCCGAAGGGCGTCTCGTTCTTGGCGATGGCGTAGGGCGCGCGCGTCATGCTCTCGACGCCGCCGGCCACGAACACGTCGCCCTCGCCCGCCAGGATGGCGCGCGCGGCCATGTTCACCGCGCTGAGGCCGCTGGCGCAGAGGCGGTTGACGGTCACGGCCGCGACGCTCTCGGGCAGCCCGGCCAGCAGCGCGGCCATGCGCGCCACGTTGCGGTTGTCCTCGCCGGCCTGGTTGGCGCAGCCGAGGTAGACCTCCTCGATGACGGCGGGGTCGATGCCAGCGCGCGCCACGGCCTCGCGCACCGCCACGGCCGCCAGGTCGTCGGGCCGCACGGCGGCCAGCGCGCCGCCCAGCCGCCCGATCGGGGTGCGCACGGCGCTGACGATGACGACCTCGGTGCGGCCGCCAGCGCCTCGGGTGGTTCCTTCGCCGGCGGACTCGCCCGCCGCGCGTGATGCTTCAGCCATCTGCTACCTCCGTCAGGTAGCCGGTCAACAGCTCGGTGAAGCGCCCGGGGGCGTCCACCATCGGCAGGTGACCGGCGTCGTCGATGATCTCTAACCGTGCGCCCTCGAGGCTCTTCGCCAGCTGCCGCACCACCGGGGGCGGCGTCGACAGGTCGTCGCTGCCGCCGATGACCAGCGTACGCATGGCCAGCTCGGCCAGGCGGTCGTTCAGGTCTTCGTCGGCGATCCCGGCGCACGTGCAGGCGTAACCGACCGCCGAGGTGCGGCACAGCATGTTGCGCAGGCCGTCGATCAGCGGCGCGTTGGCGTGGCGGAACGGCTCGGGGAACCAGCGCAGCAGGGTGCTGTCGGCCAGTGCCTCCACCCCGTTCTCGGCGACCGCCTCGATGCGGGCGCGCCAGATGTCGCCGTCGCCCAGCTTGGCGGCGGTGTTGCTGAGCACGAGGCCGGCCACGACGTCGGGGCGGTCGAGCGCTGCGCGCAGCGCCACCATTCCGCCGACCGACACCCCGACCAGCACCGCGCGCTGCTCGCCGCTGGCTTCCAGCACGGCAAGCGCGTCCTGCACCTGGCGTTCGATCGAGTACGGCCCTTCTGGCGCGTCCGACAGGCCGTGGCCGCGCAGGTCGAAGCGGAGGTGCCGGCGCCCGGGCAGGCGCGCCACGACCTCGTCGAAGATGCGTAGGTCGGCGCCCAGGGAGTGTAGGTAGAGGATGGGCGGTGCCGAGCCGTTGCCACCCGTTCCGGAGGCGGCTCCTGGTGCAACTGCGTCGGCCGAGGGTGCCGCCCGGTTCGCCCACGCCCCGTCGCGCCTGGCGTGCAGCGTGACGCCGTCCACGTCCAGGAAGACGCCGACGCCGGTGGGCCACTCCGTTGCCGGTGGCGCGCTCGTTGGGTCCGTCATCTCAGCCTCCAGATTCCCGTTATTCCCCTCCCTCACGTAACTTCTGCACGCATGGAGGGCCCCCGCATCTGCTAGGATAAGCATTAGCTGCCGGCTCGACCTCGCGCGTCGACGCACAGGCACCACGGACCGCTCCGCCCTCTCCATGAATGGCGCGTCCGTGTCGAAGCCCCCGCTGGGCAACCGCCCGCGGTCAACCACACCGAAACCGAACCAACCGCCGCTCCACCGTCCATACGCGTAACGGACGCTGGCAACGGAAGGGTCTCCCGCCGGGAGGCGGCCTTCTGGGGCCCGAGCGGCACCGCTCCGGCGCGATCGCGCGCCGGCCGCCCGACAGGGCAGAGGAGAAGAACATGTTCACCAACACGAGCGTAGCGATGCTAGCCAAAACCGAAGACCTGATTGGCCCGGGCGCCAACGAGCGTCTGCGCCGCGCCGGTTACCACGACGGCGAACGCCGCCCCCGCCTGCGCCACCACTGGGCGAACCTGACCTCGGCGCGTCACGTGGCGCGTCGTCTGCGCGACCGCTAAGGGGCGCGCTAAGCCAGCTTCTCCACCAGGAACTCCGAGATCGTCCGCCACCACTCGATGGCCGTCTCAGTGCTGGAGGGGCCGTGGCCGCTCTCCTCGTCGACGATGTACTCCACCTCGATGCCGCGCGAGCGCAGCGCCTCGACCATCTGGTCGGACTCGGCCTTGACGACCCGCGGGTCGTGCGCGCCCTGGTAGACGAGCAGCGGCACGCGCACGTGCTCGACGTAGGTGATGGGCGAGCGCTCCATCAGCATGTCGCGGTCGTCCTCCGGGTCGCCCACGAAGTTGCGCATCATCGGCTTCCAGTGAGCTGGCACGCTGCTCGCGAACGTCACGAGGTTCGAGGGGCCCACCGCCTCGGCGGCCACCGCCCAGCGGTCGGGCAGGCGCGTGATGGCCGAGAGCGTCGCGAAGCCGCCGAACGAACCGCCCCAGATCCCTAGACGCGAGGCGTCCGCCCACGGCTGCTCTGCCAGCCAGTCGGCGGCCGCCTCGATGTCTTTCAGCTCGTCGCCGCCCCAGTCGCGCTGGATGAGCTTCTGGTAGCTCTTGCCGTAACCCGTAGAGCCGCGGATGTTCGGCGCCAGTACCGCCACGCCCCGCGTGACCAGGTACTGGTACATGCCGCCGTAGGCGTACTCCGGGCGCTCCTGCGCCTCGGGGCCGCCATGGATCGAGACGACCACCGGGTGCGGCCCTTCGCCCTCGGGAACGTAGAGCCAGGCGGGGATGTCGCGGTCGAAGCTCGGGTAGGTGATCAGCTCGGGCACGGCCAGCTGCGAAACGTCCACGCCGCCCAGCATCGACTGCTCGCGCCGCTCCAGCGCGCCGCTGCCGAACTCGAGCTCGAAGACGTTCCCCGCCTCGCGTGGGCTGGAAAGCACCAGCAGCGCGCGCGGCTCGAGCGGGTGCATGCTCAGGGCGTCGATGACGCCGACGGGCAGCTCGGGGACGATCATGCGCTGCTCGTGCCGGTCGAGCACGCCCAGCACGCCGTTGCCGCCGTCGTTCTCCACGATGCCCACGTAGCGGCCGCTGCTCGACACCCTCACGCCGTCCACGTCGCGCTCGGGCTCGTGCACGTAGCTCCACGCGTCCTCGCCGAACGACCAGAACGCCAGGCCGGCGTACTCGCGCCCCTCGTCGGTCAGGAGGTAGAAGCCGCTCTCGTCGGGCGTCCAGGGGCCCGGGTAGAACTTCGCGTCGCCCTCGTGGGGGCTTAAGAGGCGCGCCTCGCCGCTCTGGAGGTCGAGCAGGTGCAGGTCTGCGTTCGTGTTCGAGTGCGACTCCATGACCGTCAGCCAGCGGCCGCTCTCTGAGAGGTAACCCGCGTAGTAGAGGCCGCCCGTCATCAGGCGTTCCACCTCCCCCGTCTCGGGGTCCATCAGCTGCGGGTCCATCTCGCCCGGCTCGCGGTCGTTGCCGCTCAGCACGATGCGCCCGTCGGGCGTCCAGCCGGACAGGTTGTACTCGACCTCGGAAGCGTCCGTCAGCTGGCGCGGCCAGCTCGCGCTGCCGTCCTTCACGTCGAGGACGAACACCTCGGGCGTCTCGTTCCCCTTGAGGTCGGCGAGGAAGGCGATGCGCGAGCCGTCCTTCGACCACACGAACGACGTGACGCGTCGCCCGGGGAGGGCCGTCAGCTGCGTCGCGAAGCCGCCCCCCTTCGGCTGCAGCCAGAGCTGGAAGCGGCCGCTGGCGTCGGAGAGGTAGGCGAACCACTCGCCGTCGGGCGACCACTTGGGCGAGGAGAGGCGGCGGACGCTGGCTAGTTGATCGAAGGTCGGTACGGACATGGCGGCCTCCTGTGGGCTGCTGGGAACTGCTGGGAACTGCTGGGAACCGCTGGGAACGGCTGGTGATGGCGGCAAGTGGCGCTGGCTGCTGCTACGGCCTCAGGCTAACGCCAGCAGCGCCACGCCCGCCACCATGCCGAGCGCGCCGACGAAGCGCCTGCGCCCCTGGCCTTCGCTCAGCAGCCGCGCGCCGAGCAGCGTGCCGACCAGGATGCTGATCTCGCGCGTCGGCGCCACGAGGCTGACGGGGGTGAAGGTCATGGCGGTAAGGATCATCAGGTACGCCAGCGGGCTCAGCAGGGCCACGCCGAGGGTGGCGCTGCGGTGCTCGCGCCAGAGGCGCGCCACCTCCGGGCGGTTGCGCAGCGCCACGGGTAGCAGCAGCAGCACGCGCGCGAGCTCGGCCGCCATCATGTAGACGAACGGCGCGGCGCCCGTGTGCCCCACCGCGAAGCCGTCCCACGTCGTGTAGAGCGAGATGAAGAGGCCCGTCAGCAGCCCGTAGACGATGGCCGGGCGGCGGCTGGGGCCCGCCGGCCGGCGCCCGCCCGTCAGCACGAAGACGCTGCCCACCACCAGCAGCGTGCCGACCAGCGCCTGCGTGGTGGGCCGCTCGCCCAGGAAGACGATCGCCAGCGCCGTGGCGAGCGCGGGGCCGCTGCCGCGCGCCAGGGGGTAGACGAGCGACAGGTCGCCGGCGCGGTAGCCGCGCTGCAGCAGCACGAAGTAGCCCACGTGCAGCACGCCCGACACGAGGGCCAGCAGCGCGTGCTGCTGCGTGAACGCGGGGCGCTCGAGCCACACGTAGACGGCCAGCGCCGGCGCGTACGCCAGCCCCGCCAGCAGCCCCACCAGCCACACGAACTCGGCGCCGCCCGCCACGCGTTTCGCCAGCAGGTTCCAGGTGGCATGCACGAGGGCCGAGCCGAGCACGAGGAAGAGGGCGAGGGAGGTCACGTGGCGGTCAGCCTACTGCCGGGGGCGGGTGGCGCGATAGCCGGGCCGGCCGCGCCCCGCGAACGTAACGGGTGCAGGGGGCCGGGCCGCCCGGTCGTCGCCGACGCTCTCAGTCGTTGACGTACGTCAGCCAGTGGTCGAACTCGGGCGCGCGCCCCCGCACGGCGTCCGAGTAGCGGTCGCGGATCTGCAGCGAGTACTCGCCGGCGCGGCCGATGCCGATGGGGCGCCGGTCGATGCTCGCCACGGGCGTGATCTCGGCGGCGGTGCCCACGATGAACACCTCGTCGGCGATGTAGAGCTCGTCGCGGGTGGCCATCGTCGGCACGACCTCGGTGCCCATGTGCTTCGCGAGCTGGATGACGCTGTCGCGGGTGATGCCGCGCAGGTTCACCGAGTGGGCGATCGGGTGCAGCACGCCGTCCTTCACGAAGAAGACGTTCTCGCCCGAGCCCTCGGCCACGAACCCCTGCCTGTCCAGCAGCAGCGCTTCGTCGAAGCCGGCGTCGCGCGCCTCCTGGTTGGCGAGCACCGAGTTGATGTAGTTGCCGCCCGCCTTCGACTTCGTGGGCATGACGTCGCCGGGGCTGCGGCGCCACGAGCTGGTCATGAGCTTGGCGCCCTGGCGGATCACGTCGTCGCCCAGGTAGCTGCCCCACGGCAGCGTGGCCACCATGAAGTTCACCTCGTTGCGGGCTGGGTTGATGCCCAGAGACTGCGGGCCGTACCAGAAGAGCGGCCGGATGTAACCCTCCTGCAACCCGTTGGCGCGCAGGGTCTCGAAGATCGCCTCCTCGATCTGCTCGACGCCCACGGGCGGGCGCATCAGCAGGATCTTCGCCGACTCGATGAGGCGCTGCGCGTGCTCGCGGAGGCGGAAGACGGCGGGGCCGCGCTCGGTGCGGTAGGCGCGGATGCCCTCGAACACGCTGGTGCCGTAGTGCAGGGCGTGCGTCAGCACCGAGACCTTGGCCTCGGCCTCGGGCACGAGCTCGCCGTTGAGCCAGATCTGACCCGCGTTCTGCGTGCTGGTAGCGCCGGACGTGTGCTTCTTGGGGATGGTCATCTGTCCTCCTGTGCCTTCAAGTATCGCCCCGCGGCCCGTGCCCGGGCCAGGGCAGGGGAGCGGTGTCCCGAAGCCCGTCGGGTAACACGCCGGCGCCGTTTCTCCGCTGGCGGCCGTCGGCGGTGAAGCCGCCGCATCACGTAGACTTCTCCGCATGAAGGTTCTCGTCACCGGCGGCGCCGGTTACATAGGTTCGATAACCGTAGAGACGCTGCTGGCGCGCGGCCACGAGCCGATCGTCCTCGACGACCTCTCCACCGGCCACCGCGACGCGGTGCCCGATGACGTCCCGTTCGTCCACGGCAACATCGCAGACGCCGACCTCGTCGGCTACGCCGTCAACGACCTGGGGGCCGAGGCGGTGCTGCACTTCGCCGCCTTCTCGCTCGTAGGCGAGTCGATGAGCCAGCCGTTCAAGTACCTGCTGAACAACTCGGCCGCCACGCTGAAGCTGCTCGAGACGGTGACGCGTAACGGCGTGAAGCGCTTCGTGCTGTCGTCCACCGCGGCCGTCTACGGCACGCCCGATTCCGTCCCCATCCCCGAGGGCGCCACGCTGCGCCCCGAGAGCGTCTACGGCGAGACGAAGCTGATGACCGAGAAGGCGCTTGGCTGGTTGGCCAGCACGGCTGGGCTCGGCTCGGTGGCGCTGCGCTACTTCAACGCGGCCGGCGCGAGCGCCGAGCGCGGCGAGGACCACCGGCCCGAATCGCACCTGATACCGCTGGTGCTGCAGGTGGCGGCCGGCCAGCGCGAGAACATCGCCGTGTTCGGCGACGACTACCCGACGCCCGACGGCACCGCCATCCGCGACTACGTGCACGTGCTAGACCTGGCCGAGGCGCACGTGCTGGCCCTCGAGGCGCTGCAGCCGGGCGAGGCGCGCGCCTACAACCTCGGCAACGGCCGCGGCTACTCGGTGCGCGAGGTCATCGAGGTGTGCCGCTCGGTGACGGGCCACGCCATCCCCGAGGTGGCCGCGCCCCGCCGCGCCGGCGACCCGCCCGTGCTGGTGGCCGACAGCGGCAGCGCCCGCGCCGAGCTGGGCTGGCAGCCGCAGCGCGAGGCGCTGGAGGAGATGGTGGCCAGCGCGTGGGCGTGGCACCAGGCCCATCCGAAGGGGTACGAAAGCTAGGCGCGTGCCGGGCGCAGCTGGGCACGGGCCGGGCTCTGCGCCTCCTGCGCCCCCGATCGCGCCTCCACGCCGTTAAGCGCACAGTTAACGGCTGTGCGTGGCCACTCACCCGCTGGGCAGGCGAACGCCGCGATGATGTGATATGACACTGGACGACGTCTGCAGCCCCGTCTGCAGCTCCGGTGGAACGCGTCAGCGAGCGCTGATGCGGACCGCGGGAAGCGTCCGAAACCAACAGAACCGCAGGTCGCCGTTCCGGGCGCCCGTGCTAACCTGCCTTGATTTGGAGACTGCCATGAAACGACTCGTGATCACCGCCCTGCTGGCGCTTGCCATGGTGGGCGCGGCGCAGCAAGGCGCTGTACTAGGCGGGATCGTCCAGAGCGAAGAGGCGCTGGCCGAGAACACCCGCGTGGCCATCCACGTGGTCGACAGCGACAACGTGTGGGGCCTGGAGGTCGTGTCGGTTGCGCCCGTGGGCGGCACCTTCCGCGTGACCCCCGGCGAGGTTCCCGCCGACCAGATGCGTCCCTTCCGCAGCGGCAGCGTCATCCTGCCCGGCCTGCAGAACGAGTACCGCGTCAGCCCCGACGACGTGAACGTCGCGGTGGCGCGCTTCAACATGTACGTCGACCAGAACGGCAACGAGGTCTTCGACCGCGTCGTCGACCGCTGGTACGTCGGCGTGCCCAGCCTCGAGAACCCGGTCGGCTTCTTCACGCTCCTGTACGTCGACGCGGCCGCCACCATCACGGCCAGCGGCGTCGAGCTGCAGCTGCAACCCGGCTGGAACGTCTTCACCGTGCGCTTCCCCAGCGACGTGCCGGCCTACGAGGTCGTCGCGGGCGTGGAGGACATCGTCCTCGACGTCATCCTTCCGTAAGCAGCCGGAGGGCGCCATGAACGTGTTCGAAGGGAAGCTGAGCGCGGACGGCATGCGCTTCGCCATCGTCGTCAGCCGCTTCAACGAGCTGGTCACGCGCCGCCTGCTGGAGGGCGCGCTCGATGGGCTGCGCCGCCACGGCGCCGACGATGACGATGTGACGGTCGCCTGGGTACCCGGCGCCGTCGAGATCCCGGTGGTGGCCGCCAAGCTGGCCGCCTCGGGCGACTACGACGCCGTGATCACCCTGGGCGCCGTGGTGCGCGGCGCCACCAGCCACTTCGACTACGTGAACAGCATGGTCGCCTCCGGCGTCGGCCGGGCGGCGTCCGACAGCGGCGTGCCCGTCGTCTTCGGCGTGCTGACGACCGACACGATGGAGCAGGCGCTCGACCGCGCCGGCGGCAAGGTCGGCAACAAGGGCACGGAAGCGGCCGTGACGGCGGTCGAGATGGCCGATCTCATGCGTCGGCTGGACGGCTAGCACTACCCAACGTCGATGGCCCGGGCGTCCTGGCGGGTTCGGTCCGGCGGGACGGTCGGGGCATCCCGGCGGGTTCTTCGTTGCGTTTCCGGACCAACCAAGGTGCTTTCTCGGTGGGTTTCCGAACTACTCAACGTTCGCGTCTGCGTTGAGTAGTTCGGAAACCGCTCGAAAAGTACCAACGGATCCTTCGTGCCTGGTCCTCTCGTTCTGGCTTTCCGATACAAGCGCCATGGACACCGCTTCGGAGCGCCTGTCCTAGCCCGGCTCGTCGCCCGTGGCCTGCGTGCGTCCTTGTGTCCATCCCTGCGCGGCCGCGTAACGGCGCAGCAGCTGACGCGCGCCGTCCACATCGTGCACGTCGCCCACTGCGCGCGCCTCGGCCACCAGCGCCAGCGCCTCGCCCACGCGCGGCCCCGGCTCCAGTGCCAGCAGCTCCATGACCTCGGTGCCGCTCAGCAGCGGCCGTTGCGGCGCGTACTTCTCCTGTTCCTCCAGCAGCCCCACCACCTGGCCCAGCGCGGCGCGGTAGGCGCGCCGGTTGGCTTCGCTGGCCAGCGGGCCGCGGGCGGCCTCGCGGTCGGCGATCATCAGCTTCAGCAGGTCGGGCAGCAGCGCGCGGCGGCGGTGGACGAAGCGGCGCGCGCCGCGCTCGCCGCGGGGCAGGGGCAGCATGTGATAGCGCACCAGCCCCGCCGCCGCCTCCACGAGTTCGTTGGGCATCCGCAGGCGCCGCAGCAGCCGCTTCGCTAGGCTTGCGCCCAGCTTGTCGTGCCCGTGGAAGGTGACGCGCGCCGGCGCCACGCGCTCGGCCGTGCCTGTTTTGCCGATGTCGTGCAGCAGCGTGCCCCATCGCAGCGCCAGCGCTGCGTCGGGGAAGCCGTGCAGCAGCTGGTTAAGCGCCTCCAGCGAGTGGTCGAGAACGTCGAGGTGGTGGAAGCCGCGGCCCTGGTCGATGCCGCGGGCGGCCTCGAGCTCCGGGAGGTAAGCCTGCGTGAAGCGCAGGTCGGCCAGCAGCTTGAAGGCTTGTGCCGCGCCGGCTGCGGCGATGGTGGCGTTCAGCTCGGCTCCGACCCGTTCGAAGGCGGGCAGCGCCGTGATGCCCTCGGCCTGCGCCGCTGCCAGCTCGGTCACGGCCGAAAGCGTTTCGTCTTCGATGGCGAACCCCAGCGCCGCCGCGAAGCGCACGGCGCGCAGCGGCCGCACGGGGTCGGCCTCCAGCGCGGCGCGCGACGTCATGCGCACCAGCTTCGCCTGCAGGTCTAGCCGCCCGCCCAGCGGGTCGATCAGCTCGCCTGCCTCGGACAGGGCCATGGCGTTGATCGTCAGGTCGCGCAGGCGCAGGTCGTCCTCGATGTCGGTTGCGCCCGAACGCAGCGGCGCGAAGTCGTGCAGCTTCCCGCCTGGCAGCGCTACGCGCCAGTGGCGCCGTTCGGGGTCCATCTCCACCGGGCTGCCGCCGGTCAGTTCGGCGGTCGCCAGCGCGGCCTTCCTAGGGTCGTGCGCCACCCAGTCGAGGTCCTTCGGAGCTACGCCCAGCAGCGCGTCGCGAACCGCGCCGCCCACGAGCCAGGCGCCCACGGGCCACGGCTTAAACTGGCTCGTGTCCAACCCAGACATGCCTGGCATTACAGCACGCCCCCTGATCGTGGGCCTGACGGGCAGCATCGGCGCCGGCAAGTCGAGCGTGGCGCGGCTGCTGGCCGCGCGTGGCGCCGTGGTGGTGGACGCCGACGCGCTGGCGCGCCAGGCCACCGACGACCCCGAGGTGCTCCAGCGCATCGCCGCCGAGCTGGGCTCCGAGCTGGTGGTGGACGGGAAGCTCGACCGGCAGGCCACCGCACGCCTCGTGTTCGAGAGGCCCGAGGCGCGCGAGGCCCTGAACGCCATCGTGCACCCGTGGGTGGGCGCCAAGCGCCTCGAGATCGAAGCGGAGGCGGCCGCGCGTCCCGAACCCCCGCCCGTGATCGTCCACGACGTGCCACTGCTGTTCGAGGTGGGGCTCGACGAGGCGATGGACGTGACGCTGGTGGTGACGGCGCCGCTCGAGACGCGCGTGCGGCGCGTGGCGGCCCGCTCGGGAACGAGCCCCGACGAGGTGCGCGCCCGCGACGCGGCACAGATGCCGCAGGAGGAGAAGGCGCGCCGCGCCGACTTCGTGATCGACAACTCGGCCGAAGGTGAAGGCTCGGAAGGGCCTCTGGAACGGCAAGTGGCGCGGCTGTGGCCGGTACTGCTGGCCCGCCGCGCTGCTCTGGAGGAATGAAGGCGCCTTGGAACAGCGAAGGTGCGCGCCCCGTGGGACGCGCACCTTCGCTTTCCGTCTCTCGACGCTTCTCGCGCCGAACGCCTAGCGCCTAACGCTAGGCAGAACCTTTACCAGGTGACGCGCGAGATCGAGTAGTTGCTCAGCACGTCGCCCTCGCTGACGCCGTAGCTGTAGGCGCCACCCACGCGGTCTGCCACGAAGCCCAGGAACTCGACGAGCGCCTCGCCGGCGGCCTCGGCGGCGTCGAAGTCGAAGTCGCCCACCATGCCCGCGATGAGGCCGAACTCGGCGCCGAACTGCTCGGCCAGGACGCCGTAGTACGCCCCACCGTCCATGATCGAGATGCTGGCGGCGCTTTGCGGCAGCTCGTCGGCCAGGTCGGCCAGCACCGAGGGCAGGTTCCCGCCGGCGGCGCGCGCGGCGAGCGCGGTGTCCATCGAGCCTTCGCCGGTGGCCAGCAGCACGTAGCCGTCGGTGATGGCAAGCTCGAGCGTCACGCCGTCGGCGAAGTCGTACGTATCGACCTGCACGCCGCCCACGTCGCGCGTCTGGGGCGTCGTCGGCATCGCATCGCCTTCGCCGTACGGGTCGGCGAAGCCGGTGGCGAAGGCGCCGCCCATCTGGATCAGCATCTGCAGCCCCTGGCGTGCGGCCGCTTCGTCGGTGGTCTCGATCAGGTAGACGGCCTCGCCGAGGAGGTTGGCGGGGGCGATGCCCACTTCGGTCACGCCGGGCACGTCGGGCGAGATGGTGGCGAAGGTGTCGCCCATCCAGCCGAACAGCAGCTGGTTCATGTCGAGGCCGATGTTCTGGGTGATGAAGGCGTCGAGGCCGCCGATGCCCAGCTCGGGCAGGTCGGCCACCAGTTCGTCGAGGTAGGCCCACCAGCCGGTGGCGTCGGTGCTGACCGCCTGGTAGCCGATGACGCCTTCGCCCACGAACGTCATGGCGTCGGGCGAGACGGGCGCGCGGTCGGTGAGCAGCGCGTAGAGGGTCGGGTCGAGCGAGGGGTCGCCCAGCACCTGCAGCGAGCGCGATTCGATGCCTTCGTCGGTGATGCGAGAGACGCTGCCGTAGGTGCCGAACGTCTTGACGGCGCGTGACACGCGGTTGACGCTGGCGTCGAAACCCATGCCGGCGGCGAAGGGCTGCACCAGGTCTACGACGGAGGGCAGGTCGAAGTAGACGACGAAGTTGCCCGGCGCGTTGGGGGCGACGGCGGCGGCGTAACCGGCGCTGTCGAGGAAGTTCGGCTCGGAGGCGCCCTGGTAGCGGCGCAGCACGCCGCGCAGCACGTCGGGGTTGGACGAGGCGAAGATCATGTTGCCCTCGATGGCGAAGGCGATGGGGTCGTCGAACTCGTCGGTGGCGCCGACGCGGAAGTCGATCTTCCCTTCGGTCAGGACCTGGAACTCGGCGGCTGCGGCCTCCTGGTCGATGGCCGCCTCGAACGCCGCGGCGGCGGCGTCACTGACGCGGGCCACGAGCGAGAAGGCGGGCAGCGGGTTGGTGCGCGAGGCCGACAGGCCGAACCAGACCTCGTCACCCAGCAGGTCGTTGAAGCCCAGCTCTGCCAGCTGTTCGGGGATGGCCTCCTCGAGGTCCTCGAGGTCTTCGGCTTCCTCTTCGGGGAACGCTTCCGCGAGGAGCGTGCCCAGGTCGAGGCGCTCCCATTCGTCGATGAACGGCTGGAACTTGTCTTCGTGGTCCTGCAGGCCGCTTACGCCCACCGCGACGAAGGTGTCGTGCGGCAGCAGGCGGTCGAGGTTCTGGGCCGATGCCGTGGCCGCCACGAGGAGCAGGGCGACGCCGAGGCCGCGAACGGCCTTGCCGAGCGTGGTGCGGAGCGGGTTGCTTGCGAAGGGCGGACGTGACATGGGACCTCCAGGGAGTGCCTTCGGGGGGACAGCGTCATGCATTCTAGCGGCAAGACGCGCTATTGACGCGACCTGCGTGCTTATCGGGCGCGTTCGAGGGTGCGGCGGGCGGCTTCGACCACGTTCTCGGGGGTGAAGCCGAACTCGCGCAGGGCCACGTCGCCGGGGGCGGAGGCTCCGAAGTGGTCGATGCCGACCGTCTCGCCGAGTTCGCCGGCGTAGCGCTCCCAGCCGAGGGTGGCGCCTGCCTCGACCGTAACGCGTGCGCGGACGCCGGGGGGCAGGACGGCGTGCTGGTAGTCGCGCTCCTGTTCCTCGAACAGCTCGAAGCTGGGCATGCTGACCACGCGCGTGCGGACGCCCTCGGCCTCCAGCACGTCGCGCGCCGCCAGGCACAGCTGGACTTCCGAGCCCGTGCCGATCAGGATCAGGTCGGGCGTGACGGGGTTCGCGGGCGGGTCGGTCCAGGCGCCCGCGGCGCCTTCCTTCAGGCCTCCCTGAGCGCCCGCTTCGGCCAGCACGTAGGCGCCGCGCTTCACGGCCCCAGCCGGGATCTTCAGGTTGGGAACATTCTGCCGCGTGAGCGCGAACGCCGTGGGGGTGTTCTCGGCAGAAACCGCGAACGCCCAGGCTTGTGCCGTCTCGTTGGCGTCGGCGGGGCGCACGAGGCGTACGTTGGGGGTGGAGCGCAGCGCCATCAGGTGCCCGATGGGCTGGTGGGTGGGGCCGTCGCCGCCCAGGCCCACGCTGTCGTGGGTGAAGACGTATATGACGCCCTGGCCCATCAGCGCCGACAGGCGCAGCGCGGGCTTCAGGTAGTCGGAGAAGACGAGGAAGGTGGCCACGAAGGCGCGCGTGCCACCGTGCACAGTGAGGCCGTTGGCGATGGCGCCCATGGCGTGCTCGCGGACGCCGAAGTGGATGATGCGGCCCGCGTAGTCGCCCTTCTTCATCGCCGTCTCGCCCTCGATGTCGGTGTAGTTCGAGCCGGCCAGGTCGGCGGAGCCGCCCACCAGCTCGGGCAGCTTCCTGGCCAGCGCGTTCAGCGCCACGTTCGACGCCTTGCGGGTGGCCACGCTCTCGCCGACCTCGAAGGTCGGCAGGTCGGCGTCGAAGCCGTCCGGCAGCTCGCGCGCGGTGGTGCGTTCGAACTCGGCGGCCAGTTCGGGGTGCTCGGCGCGGTAGCGCTCGAACAGGTCGCGCCACGCGCGTTCGGCCTCCTCGCCGCGCGGCACGGCGCTGCGGTACAGCTCGAGCACGTCGTCGGGCACGGTGAACGCCGGCCAGTCGATGCCCAGGTTCTCCTTGGTGAGCTCGGCCTCCTTGGAGCCAAGAGGCGAGCCGTGCACCTTCGAGGTGTCGGCCAGGTTGGGCGAGCCGAAGCCGATGATCGTGCGCACGCTGATCAGGCTGGGGCGCTCCGTCTCGGCCTTGGCGGCCTCGATGGCGGCGCGCAGGGCGGCCACGTCGTTGCCGTCCTCCACGATCTGGGTGTGCCAGCCGTAGGCCTCGTAGCGCTTGGGGACGTCCTCCGTGAAGGTGATCTCGGTGCCGCCGTCGATGGTGATGCCGTTGTCGTCGTACAGCACGATCAGCTTGCCGAGGCCCAGGTGGCCCGCCAGCGACGACGCCTCGCTGGACACGCCCTCCATCAGGTCGCCGTCGCCGGCGATGACGTAGGTGTGGTGGTCGACGACGTCGAAGCCGGGGCGGTTGTAGCGCGCGGCCAGGTGCGCCTCGGCCAGCGCCATGCCGACGGCCGACGAGATCCCCTGACCCAGCGGCCCGGTGGTGGTCTCGATGCCCTCGGTGTAGCCGTACTCGGGGTGCCCCGGCGTCTTGGAGCCCCACTGGCGGTAGTCGCGCAGCTCCTGCATGGAAAGCTCGAAGCCGGCCAGGTGCAGCAGCGAGTACTGCAGCATCGAGCCGTGGCCCGCCGACTGGATGTAGCGGTCGCGGTTGGGCCACTTGGCGTTCTTCGGGTTGTAGCGCATGACCTGCGTGAAGAGCGTGTAGCCCATGGCGGCGGTGCCCATCGGCATGCCGGGGTGCCCGTCGCCGGACGCCTCCACCGCGTCCACCACGAGCGCCCTGATGGCGTTGACGGCGCGCGTCTCGAGCGCCGGATCGACCTTGTTGGTGTCGGACATCTAACTGCCTCCTGGTGCCGCTCGGCCGCGTCCACACGACGTGAAAGCGGCCCTGTCAACGATAGCAGGGCCGCATGGGGCGTTTCATCGTCTGCGTCCGGTCAGGTCGGGCATCTGTAGACATGCCTCGCAACCTCGAAGAGACGGTGTGCCCAGTCGCTACAGCCGTGATGGATCACATGGGAATGCACTCGTCGTGGTGCAACTTGTATCGCGACGCGTTACAATGTGTCGTGATTGTCAGCTTCCGGCACAAGGGGCTCGAGCGCTTCTATCGGACCGGCTCTACTCGAGGCATCCAGGTCGAGCACGCCAAGAAGCTGGCCCGGATTCTCGCGGCACTCGATGCCGCCACTCAGCCCGCCGACTTGAGTCTTCCCGGTTATCGACTGCACCAACTCAAGGGCAACCTACGTGGCCACTGGTCGGTCTGGGTCAACGGCAACTGGCGTGTCACGTTTCGCTTCTTAGGCAACGACGTCGAACTCGTCGACTACCTCGACTACCACTGAAGGTGGTGAACTAAAGTGCACAACCATCCTCATCCCGGAGAGCTCCTCAAGGAGGACGTTCTCGTTCCCCTGGGCCTCACCGTCACGGACGCCGCAGCTCGGCTCGGCATGTCTCGCGTGAGTCTTTCGCGCGTATTGAACGGCAAAGCGGGCATCAGCCCCGACCTGGCCCTGAAGCTGGAACGGGCCGGTATCAGCAGCGCCAGGTTCTGGATGAACCTGCAGAGCAACTACGAGCTGGAACGCGCCGCCCAGCGTCCGCAGCCACGTATCGAACCGTGGCAAGGCGCCCCGAACGACCGGTAACGTAGATCGACGAACAAGTTCTTGGCCTGGGCCGAGCGAACTGCCGCAGCCCAGGCCAGCTAGCGTCAGCGCACCTCGATCGCCTGACGCGCCACCGTGACGTACGACTGCCCCGCCAGGTAACGCACCTCGTACTGCCCGGGCTCCTCTGGTGCCTGGAGCACGATCGGGTTGCCCGACGAGATGTTCATGCTGTAGCCCCAGTCGAGCTCGGCGGTGTCAATCGGGACGATCGTGATCAGGTCGCCCTCGTAGCCGGTGCTCTCCCAGTGCACGTCGAAGTGCTCGCCCGCGCCCACCGCGGTGGGCGCCTCGATGGAGGCCGTCATGGGGGAGAGGGTGATCGGCAGGCTGGCGAGGATGATGGCGTCCTCTTCGGTGACGTAGCGGAGTTCGTAGTCGCCCGGCTCCTCGGGCATCAGGATCTCGTAGGTGCCGGCGCCGTGCACGTACTCGTAGTAGGTGTACTCCTCGGGCGCGGCTCCGACCGGGACGACGGTGACGAAGTGCGTCGGGTCGCCGGACGGCTGCACCACCTCGACCGGCACCTTCGAGCCTGCCGAGGCCGTGGACGGCGCGGTGATAGCGCCGGCGGCGGCCGTGAGGGTGATGGGGCGCATGGCGAGGGTGACGTTGCTGACGCCGTCGTTGTAGCGGATCTCGTAGTCGCCGGCGACCTGCGGCGTGCGGATCGACAGCGGGTTGCCGCGCACCGTCTCCTCGTAGTGGTCCCACTCGCCGGCGGGCGTGCCGACCGGCACGACGGTCACGTAGTCGTAGGCGTTGTCGGGGCCTTCCCACGCGACCTCGACGACCATGCCGGCGGTCGCCTCGTCGGGAGCGTCCAGGGTGACGGTCACCGGCTGCGTCTCGATGGTCGCCACGCCGAGCAGGTGGGTGGAGCCGTCGGGCTGGTCGACCAGGAAGCGCAGTTCGTACTCGGCGACCTCGGTGGGCAACCGCATGCTCAGCTCGCCCGACGCGCCGTCGGCCCACTCGTGCTGCAGCACGTCGTCGGTGCCGGCCGGCACCAGGCCGATGTGGCCACCCTCGCTCGGCGCGCCTTCCCACGCGATGGTCAGGGTGGCGCCGGCGTTGGGGGTGGCCGTCTCGGGCGTGACGGTGACGTCGAGGCGCGGCGCCAGCTCGAACGTGAACTCGTTGGGGCCTTCGGGCGTGATGGTGATGCCGCTGAAGGCCACCGGTTGGGCGCTGAGCGCGTCGGAGACGCGGGCCACGTAGCTGCCGGCGGGCAGGTCGGCGTGGAAGGTGGCGCCCGTATCGGACACGAACCACTCGGCGTCGGCCTCGTCTCCGAGTGCTGGCTGGAAGGCCACGGCCGGGCCGTCCTCGGCCGGCTCGCCCTCGCGCGTCAGCGTGACCGTGACGCGGTACATGGCCTCGGGTGCGGGCGCGGCGGCGGCTTCGACGGCGCGGTTGAGGGCCGCCAGCAGCTCGGCGGCGCTGGTGGCGTTCTCGAAGGTGCCGACGCCCTCGAAGCTGGCGCGCGCGTACTGGTCCAGGTCGAAGCCGATGATGCGTAGGTCGATGCCCGCGTCCAGCAGGGCTTGAGCCGCGGCTCGCACGTCGCCGGCGCAGCCTTCCTCCCCGTCGGTGATGAGCACGACGATGCGGTTGCCCTCGCGCCCGTCAAGGTCTTCCAGCGCGCGCTCGAGCGAGTAAGCGATGGGCGTGGCGCCGCGCGCCTGGGTGTTCTTGACCGTGCTCAGCAGCAGCTGCCGGTCGACGCCTTCGATGGGGACGAAGAGGCGGCTGTCCTCGCACGAACCTTCGGCCGTGGCCTGAAGCTCGGAGCCGTAGGCGCGGAAGCCCACGTTCAGATCGGCGTCGGCGGGCAGCGCGGCCACCAGCTCGGCGAGCACGTCCTTGGCGGCCACGATGCGGTAGCGGCCGTCCTCGAGCTTGTTGAACATCGAGCCCGAGGCGTCGAGGATCAGCTCGACGTGAGCTGGGCCGGGGGAGGAAGCGCCCTGGGCCAGGGCGGCGGGCGCCAGGAGTGCCAGCACCGTCAGCACCGCCTTGAGCAGCGACGCGGGCACGGAAGACCTCACGGAACGGAACATGTGAAACCTCGCTCGGCGCCGGCGCGCTGCGCCGGGCGTGTGATGTGATCAGCGAGTACGAATCTATCCGTTGGTGGCGCGTTGTGGAAGAGGGTTCGGGCCTTGAGCAGTCTCTGCGTTCTTAGGGGGCAGCTAGTCTGAGACGCTCTTCTCGTCTATGGCAGCTCGGTAGGCGTTCTCCAGGTCCTGGAATGTATGGGAACCGCTGGCGGCAGGGCGACCGGTGCTGATGAGGCCCGTTCTGATCTCCTCAGGCGTGAACTCGGAGAGCAGTTCGAGTATCTCGGACGTGAGCTCGACCTCGGTCTCGAGGTACTCGCTCTTGGTCTTGGTCTTGGTCATGGTTCGGTCGGCTCCGGGGCCTTGCGCTGCCGGCGGCGCTCGATGTCCTGCCGCACGCGTTCGCCCGTGTCCCAGTGGCGCTTCTCCATGTCGGTCTCGACACGCAGTTGCGGCACGGGGGTGGGCCGACCGTCCTCGCCGATGGCCACGAAGTTCAGGTGGCCGATGGTGCACAGGCGGCGGTCGCCCGTCAACGGGTTCTCGCCGTGCACCTCGCAGCGGACGATCATGCTGCTGCGGCCGGTCCAGGCGACGCGGCTCTTGAGCTCGATGATCTCGCCTACGTAGATGGGGTTGCGGAAGTCGATCGGTTCGGTGGAGGCCGTGACGACGATCGCGCGGCAGAAGCGCTGCGCCGCGATGGCGGCGCCCACGTCCATCAGCGCCAGCACCTCGCCACCGAAGAGGGTTCCCAGGGGGTTGGCCATGTTCGGGAAGGCGGTCCGGACGCTTACGACCCAGTCGGAGGCTACCGTTTCACGCGGAGAGGTCGGCACCGGGCCAGTATAGGTCTCAGGGTCGTCGCTCAGAGATCTTCAAGTAGGAAATAGCGGCCAACTCGGTAATCATCCGAGCCGGCTTCAGCGCTTCCAAATGCACCGTCGATGCTATCCAGGAGAGCCGTTACGTCCGATGGAGAAGGGTCGACCTCGTCAAGAGCCGCGCTCAGTAACGAGCTAGCCAGAGTGCCTGGGCTGACTTGGGCGCGACCCGCGAGCCTCTTCAGTTTCTCCGCGTGCTCCTCAGCGAGGACGACGGTGACGCGGGTAGTTTGCTTCCCCATGCCTAACGTTAGCGTCAAGCGATCTGATGCGTATCGGAGTCGCGAGGTCAAAAAAGGACCCGCCCCAGTGAATGTCTGGGGCGGGTCGGTGCCTGCCTGGTTCTGAGGGGAACCTTCTCAGTTCGCTCTCTCAGGAGGCGGTCCTAGGGTTACCCTCGGCGGGCACCTCCACTGGCCATTGCTTTGGAATTAATAATAGACCACCTCCCTTCCGTGGTAGGCACATACTAGCCGATGTATCGCCGGAGGAAGTGAGGCAGTTGACACTCGGGCCTCAAGAGCGGCCATAGCTTCCTCTCATGTGCGCCCACTAGTTGGTCGGCGAGTTCGCAACCCGCGCCGCTGCAAACGATAGATGTGCCCCGCCGGCAGCCTGCTGGGCCGCCAAGCGCAGGATCCTGTACCGAGTACAACTTCTCCACCCTCGGCCACTGCTCCAGGCAGATAGACTAGGCTCACACAGGCACGAGCGCTCGCCGGACACGCCGCTAACGGCTCTCGGCAGATGTCGCGACACTTCACGACACGAGAGCGCACCAGGCGAACGCACCGCAGGAGGAAACGCCGCATGCTCAGCATCCCCGAGAAGATCCTGTTCATCGTCTTCGCGGCCGTAATGATGTACTACGCCTACCTCGGCTTCGCCAAGGTGTGGCGTGCGGTGGCGCGGGGCGAGCGGGGCACCACCATCCCGCGGCTCAACGGCCTCGGCCGGCGCCTCACCGACGGCATCCTGCGCACCATGAGCCAGCGCACCGTCTTCCGCGCGCGGCCCGTGGCCAGCTTCTTCCACTCGTTCATCTTCTACGGCTTCGTGCTCTACCTCGCGGTGAACGTCGTCGACGCCATGGTGGGCCTGGTGCCCCCCAGCTGGCTGGCGGTCTTCGACTTCGGCGTGGTGGGCGACGTCTACCGGCTGGTGGCCGACATCCTCACGGTGCTGATCCTCGTGGGCATCGTCTACTTCATCGCGCGCCGCTTCATCGCGAAGCCGAAGAAGCTGGAGTGGGGCAAGCGCACGATGATGCACGAGAAGGTCGAGCAGGGCTCCGTGAAGCGCGACAGCCTCATCGTGGGCGGCTTCATCGCGCTGCACGTGGGCTCGCGCCTTATGGCCGAGAGCTTCCTGCTCGCCGGCACAGGCCACACCGACGCCTGGCAGCCGTTCAGCAGCGCCATCGCCGGCGCCATCGGCTTCGGCGATAACCGCATGCTGGGCTGGCACATCTTCTGGTGGCTGGCGCTGGGCCTCATCCTCGCCTTCCTGCCGTACTTCCCGCGCTCGAAGCACCTGCACCTGTTCGCCGCGCCCGTCAACTTCGCCGTAGAGCGGCGGCGCGAGGACCTGGCGCCCGTGCCCACCGGCGTGCTGGAACCCATCGACCTCGAGGACGAGAACGCCGAGCAGTTCGGCGCCGCCAAGCTGGAACACCTGCGCTTCCCGCAGATCCTCGACGCCTACGCCTGCATCCAGTGCAACCGCTGCGCCAACGTCTGCCCGGCCAACGTCACCGGCAAGGCGCTGAGCCCCGCGGCGCTCGAGGTGAACAAGCGCTACGAGCTGAACATGATCGCCGACTCGTTCGCGGCGGGCGAAGAGAGCCCGCGGCCCCTCATCGAGTTCGCCCTGACGCCCGAGGCCGTGTGGGCGTGCACCACCTGCGGGGCGTGCATCGAGGTCTGCCCGGTGGGCTGCGAGCAGATGATCGACATCGTCGACATGCGCCGCGACCTGGTGATGATGCAGGGCGAGTTCCCCGCCGAGCTGCAGACCGCGTTCCGCGGCATGGAGCGCGCCGGCAACCCCTGGGGCCTGGCCGCCGAGAAGCGCATGGAGTGGGCCGAGGGGCTGGAAGTGCCCACGGTGGAGGAGAACCCCGACTTCGAGGTGCTGTTCTTCGTGGGCTGCGCCGGCAGCTACGACCCGTCGGCGCAGAAGACCACCCGCGCGATGGCGCGCATCCTCGACCACGCCAAGGTGAACTACGCCGTGCTGGGCAAGGGCGAGAAGTGCAACGGCGACCCCGCGCGCCGCGCCGGCAACGAGTACCTCTACTACCAGCTGGCCACCGAGAACGTCGAGACGCTGAACGCGGTGATGATCGACGAGAAGCTGGACGCCAGCAAGCGCAAGGTGGTGCTGACGACCTGCCCGCACTGCTTCAACGCGTTCGCCAACGACTACCCGCAGCTGGGCGGCGACTACGCCGTCATGCACCACACCGAGCTGATCGAGCAGCTGATGGGCGAGAAGCGCCTGCCGCCCTTCGAGTTCGACAAGACCATCACCTTCCACGACCCCTGCTACCTGGGGCGCCACAACGGCGTCTACGACGCGCCGCGCAACGCGCTGTCCAGCGGCGGCGCCAACCTGGTGGAGATGCCGCGCAACCGCAACGACTCGTTCTGCTGCGGCGCCGGCGGCGCGCAGTTCTGGAAGGAAGAGGAGCCGGGCGACATGCGCGTCTCCGAGAACCGCTTCCAGGAAGCGGTGGCAACGGGCGCCGAGGTCGTGGCCACGGGCTGCCCCTTCTGCAAGGTGATGCTGTCTTCCAGCGACAGCGCCGAGAAGGAAGGCGCCCCCGAGGTGCTCGACGTGGCGCAGCTGGTGGCCGCGAAGCTCGACGGCATCCAGGCGCTCATCGACCACCACCGCCCGGACGCCCCGCAGGCCGGAGCGGCGCTGGATTAAGGCCTCCTTCAGGCATCTGAACTAAGCTCTCGGTTGATGGATACGTCCGCGGCTGAGTGGTATCTTCATCAGTCCTCGGCGTACCCCTGCGCATATCCTTGGGGGTGGACGCATGGCGCCAGCGCGCGTCGGCGTCGTTCGAGGAACCGGTAGCAGTAGGAGGACCACACCACCCGTGCACGGCGTTCGAACCATGACCGCAGGCAAGCACTCATCGGCTTCTGCCGATCTAGGAGTGCTGTTGCTGGGCGAGGTGTTCGACCGCGTCGCCGACGCGCTGCTGGTGCTGGATTCCACCGACCGTGTGCTGGCCGCCAACCGCGCCGCCGAAGAGCTGCTGGGCGCGCGCGCCCCCGAGCTGGTGGGCATGGAGCTGAGCCAGCTCTTCCCGGTCGGCTCGCCGCTGCTGGCGCTGCTGACGGCGCCCGACCGCAGCGGCCCGCTGGAACTGGAAGTCGAGATGAAGCGCCCGGTCGGCGGCTACGTGGCCACCGCCGTCAGCGCCTTCCGCCTGCCCGACCGGCGCACGGTGCTGCTGTGCCGCGCGGTGTCGCCCGATACCCAGCTCGCCGCCCCGCACGCCACGCGCGAGGAGCGCCGCATCGCGGCCATCCTCGAAGGCTCGCGCGACGTGTTCGTGGTGGTCGACGACCACGGGCGCCTCAGCTACGCCTCGCCCAGCGCCTCGTCGTGGGGGCTCGACCGCATGGACGTCACCGAGGGCGACCTGTGGCGCGCCATGCACCCGCGCGACCGCGACGCCGCGATGTCGGCGCTGGGGCCGCTGCGGGGGCGCGGCAACCGGCCCGCCGCCACCTCGCGCACCGTCACCATCACCTGCCGCTTCCGCCTGCAAGGCGCCTGGCGCTGGTTCGAGCTGGTGGCCACCGACATGTCCGACGACCCCGAGGTGCACGGGCTGCTGGTGCAGGGCCGCGAGGTGTCCGACCGCATGCGCAGCTCGCGCCAGCTGAGCGCCAACGAGGCGTACTTCCGCACCCTCTTCGAGCGCAGCCAGGAAGGCGTGATGCTGATCGGCCGCAACCGCCGCCTGGTGCGCATGGGCGGCGCCGCGGCGCGCCTGCTGGGCGTGCGCGAGGCGGACGTCGAGGCCGGGGGCGAAGGCCTGGTGCAGCTGCACCCGAACGACCGCGACGCGCTCGAGGAGACCCTGGACCTGATCGAGGCCCGCGCCGGCGCCACCGAGGCGGTGCGCTTCCGGCAGAAGGACGCCGACGGCAACTACCACTGGCTGGAAGGCACGCTGACGAACCTGCTGCACGACCCGAACGTGCGCGCCTTCCTGCTCAACTTCCGCGAGGGCGGCGAGAAGGTGGAGGCGCTGGGCAAGATCCGCAACCTGAACGACGAGCTGCGGCGCCGCGTGGCCCACCTGCAGTCGCTGCGGCGCATCGACATGGCGATCAACAACTCGGTCGACATGCGCCTGGTCATCGACATCTTCATGGTGCAGCTGATCCAGGACCTGGACGTGGACGCCGTGGCAGTGCTGCTGTACGAGCCCGCGCTGCACGTGCTGCGGCCCATGATGGGCCGCGGCTTCGACGTCGAGCTGCGCCAGCGCTACGCGCAGCGGCTGGGCGAGGGCCCCGCCGGGCGCGCCGCCATCGAGCAGCGCCCCGTGTTCATCCCCGACCTGGTGGCCGACGACGGTTGGGGCGTGGCGGTCGACCCGGCGCACCAGGCGGAGTACGCCAGCTACATGGCCGTGCCGATGGTGGCGAAGGGCCAGCTGCAGGGCGTCATCGAGCTGTACGCCACCAGGCCTTTGGAAGCGACGGACGAGTGGCTCGAGTTCCTGGAGACGTACGCCGACCAGGGCGCCATCGCCATCGAGAACTCGCAGCTGCTGCGGTCGCTTGAGCGCAGCAACGTCGAGCTGCAGCGCGCCTACGACCGCACCATCGAGGGCTGGGCGAACGCGCTCGACCTGAAGGACGAAGAGACGGCCGGCCACAGCAAGCGCGTCACCGAGATGACGGTGCGCCTGGCGCGCCACCTGGGCGTGCCCGCCGACGAGGTGGTGCACGTGCAGCGCGGCGCGCTGCTGCACGACATCGGCAAGATGGGGATCCCCGACCACATCCTCCTGAAGAAGGGCCCGCTGACGCCCGAGGAGTTCGATGTCATGAAGCAGCACCCGGTGTACGCCTTCGACCTGCTGTCGCCCATCGAGTTCCTGCGCCCCGCGCTGCACATCCCGCACGCGCACCACGAGAAGTGGGACGGCACCGGCTACCCGCGTGGCCTGAAGGGCGAGCAGATCCCGCTGGCGGCGCGCATCTTCGCGGTGGTGGACGTGTACGACGCGCTGACCTCCGACCGCCCGTACCGCGAGGCGTGGAGCACCGAGAAGGCGAAGGACTACATCCGCGACGCCAGCGGCAGCCACTTCGACCCCGAGGTGGTGGAGGCGTTCTTCGAGCTGATGGAGGGGCGGCCCAGGCGGACGGGCTGAGGCGGGGTCGTGGGTCGCAGGTCGCGGGTGGCAGGTCGCGGATTGCGGGGCGCAGGCTGCTGGGCACGGGGTTGCGGGTCGCGGAAAAGTTGCTGACAAGTCGCTGCCTAGGGAACCGGTAGGTCTTTTTCTGAGGGTTTCCGAACTACTTAACGCTGGCGTCTACGTTAAGGAGTTCGGAAACCTACCGAAGAAGGGATGAATGGTTCCGGGCAGACCTTGGGCGTCCTGAGGCCCGCGATATGCTGCCGCCGTGACCCGTTCCCAACGCACGATCCTACTCGCGGTCCTGGCGCTGCTGGTCACCATCGGTGCCATCGCGCTGCTCTACTTCATGCGCCCCGCGCCGGCGGTGGCGGGCACGGAACTGCAGAACCCGACGACGATCGACGGCCTGATGCTGGTCGACCACACGGGCGCCGAGGTCGACCTGGCGGCCGACTTCCGCGGCGACGTGACGCTCGTTTTCTTCGGCTACACCCGCTGCCCCGACGTCTGTCCGCTGACGATGGCGCGCCTGGCGCGCGCCTACGACGAGCTCGAGCGGCCCGACGGGCTGCGCGTGGTGATGGTGACGGTCGACCCGGGCCACGACACGCCCGAGGTGCTGGGCAGCTACGTTCAGGGTTTCAACGACGCCTTCGTGGGCCTGACGGGCAGCAACAACCAGGTGGCCGAGGCGGCGCGCGCCTTCTTCGTGGGCTTCGCGGGGCAGGCGCCGACGGTGGCGCACACCGACATGGTGGCGGTGCTCGACCGCCAGGGGCAGATGCGTTACCTGTACGGCCAGGAGGCGGTCATAAGCATCGCCGAGGATCTGCCGGGGTTGCTGCGGCGGCTCTGAAGGTCGAACAGGTACTTCTGGCCTAGCCGGGACGAAGTGCCCTCCCAGACGCAGCTTCTGCTGGTTACGCTGACCTCAGGAGGTGAGCGTATGAGGCTCTCTGGGAAGGTAGCGGTCATCACGGGCGCCGGCTCCGGCATGGGGCGCTCGATGGCTCAGCTGTTCGCGCGCGAAGGGGCCAAGGTCGTCGGTAGCGACATCGATGCTGGCCGCATCGAGGCCGTGACGGCGGGGGTGACCGAGTCGGGCGGCACGATGATCGGGGTGGCCGGCAACATCGCCAAGCGCGAGGACGCCGAGGCGCTCGTGCAGCGCGCGATCGACGAGTACGGTCAGCTGGACATCCTCGTCAACAACGCCGGCATCATGGACGCGATGGAGGGCGTCGCGAACTTCGACGACGCCACGTTCGAGCGGGTCATGGGCGTGAACGTCTACGGGCCCTTCGTGACGGCGCGCGCTGCCGTAAGGCACATGAAGGAGCGCGGCAAGGGCGCCATCGTGAACGTCGCCTCGGTGGCCGCGGTGAGCGGCGCGGCGGCGGGCGCTGTCTATACCGCCTCGAAGCACGCTCTGCTGGGCCTGTCGCGCAACACCGCCTTCGCCTATGCTCCGTTCGGCATCCGCTGCAACACGCTGATCGTGGGGGGCGTCGAGACGGCGATCATGTCGGGAGCCGACCCGACGAAGTTCGACCAGGAGGCCTTGGCGCAGTTCGGGAAGTGGCACGCGGTGAACCCGCGCACGCTGCAGCCCGACGAGGTGGCGGCGTTGGCGCTCTACCTCGCGTCGGACGAGGCGAGCGGCGTGAACGGCGCCGAGGTGGCGGTGGACGGAGGATGGACGGCGGCTGGCTAGCTGCCTAGGTTCAGCGCGCGGCGAGCACAGCTTCCTGGGCGTACTCGTAGAGTGCGCCGGGCATGAAGCGGTAGCTGCCGCGCGTTCCTTCGATGAGGCCCGCTTCGCGCAGCTGCTGGACGATGCTGGTGGTCGTCTCGCGCGCGGCGCCCACCATGGCTGCCAGCGTGTCGTGCGTGACCGGCAACGTCAGGCGGATGGCGCCGTCGTCCATGCGTTGGCCGAACCGCTCGCCCAGGCGCAGAAGCGCGTTGGCGATCCGCGCGGGGACGGGGTGGGCCGAGTCTTCCAGCGCCTTCGTCAGGCGCAGGATCTGCTCGCCTACGGCGGCGCTGAGCATGGCGTCGAACTCGCCGTGCGGTGCGCCGTCCGCCTCGGCTTCGCCGATCGTGGACGTCTTCACCGACAGCAGCCGCGCGCTGACCGCGCCGCTCAGGGCCACGGCGCTGTCCTGGTACTCCGTCAGGTTCGGCGCGAGCGCGCCGACGACGTCGCCGGGGCCGGCCAGCGCAACGACGCGGTCGCGGTCGTGGAGTGAGTCGAGGGTGATGGCCACCAGGCCCGCCTCGAGGATGAAGGCCTGCGCCGCGTTGTCGCCTTGCCGGTAGAGGTACTCGTTCTTGGAGAAGGTGCGGCGCGGCAACGATTCTGCCGCACCAGGGATGACGGGAGCCGTGAGGTCGTGTAGCGCTGCGCCGGTTGGGGTGGGGGGCGGCGTGGCGCCTCGCAGTGCGGTATGCGGGTCTGCGGCACCCGCGCCTCCATGGGGGTCGGAGGAGGCGCGGGGGTCGGCGTTCACGGCTGCCGTCATGCGGTCATTCTATGCGGCTGGAAGGCGTTAGGCCCGTGAGGGCCGTCGCAAGCCCAGGGACACTAGGCAGGAGCCAACTCCGGCGCCTCGAACGCGACCTGGCCACCTACCATCGTCAGACGGGGCCAGCCGCGTAGGCTCTGGCCCTCCCAGGGCGTCCACTTCGCCTTGCTCTTGAAGCGGGCGCCGGTAACGGGCCGCTCGGTTTCCAGGTCGAGCAGCGTCAGATCCGCTGGGGCGCCCGCCTCGATGCGCGGCGAGGTCCAGCCCATCACGCCCGCCGGGCCGTCCTGAAGGAGGTGAAGCAACCTGGAGAGCTCCAACTGTTCCCCCACCACCAGCTCCGTGAAGAGGAGCGGGAACGTCACCTCGATGTTGGCGATGCCGAACGGGGCGGCCAGCATGTCGCGCTCCTTCTCGGCGCGCGTGTGGGGCGCGTGGTCGGTGC
>CAZVCT010000019.1:30606-32125 GCA_964625655.1 uncultured bacterium | reverse complement strand
ATGGCCGCCGACATCCTCCTCTACGACACCGACCGCGTGCCGGTCGGCGACGACCAGGTACAGCACATCGAGCTGACGCGCGACGTCGCCACCCGCTTCAACCACCTGTTCGGCGATACGTTCAAGCTGCCGAAGGCGATGCTGCCGCAGTACGGGGCGCGCATCATGGGCCTGGACGATCCCGGCGCCAAGATGTCCAAGAGCGTCGCCGCCCAGCGCGACGGGCACGCCATCGGCCTCCTCGACGACGAGAAGCGCGTGAAGAAGGCCATCATGTCGGCCGTCACGGACTCGGGCCGCGAGGTGCGCTTCGAGCACGCGTCGCCGGGGGTGCGCAACCTGCTGTCGATCCACCAGGCGCTGACCGGGCGGCCGATGGAGGAGATCGAGGCCGAGTTCGAGGGTGCCGGCTACGGTCATCTCAAGAAGGCGGTCGTGAGCGTCGTGATGGAGACCCTGACGCCGATCCAGGAGCGCTACCAGGGCTTCATGACCGACCGCGCCGAGCTGGACCGCATCCTGGCGGACGGCGCCGAGCGCGCCGCCGCCGTCGCGTCACGCACCATGGAGCGGGTCCGCAACGCCATGGGAGTCGGCTGACGGCCCAGCCCATGGGCGCTCACGGCGCCGCCGCTGCGCCCGGCCCCGAACCCCGCCGGGTCCTCTTCCTCTTCCTGGACGGCGTGGGGCTTGGCGTTCCGGACCCTGCCGTCAACCCCCTGGCGGCCGCTCGCCTGCCGGTGCTCGAGGGGTTGCTTGACGGGCCGCTCCTGGCAGGGCTGCCGCCCGTCACGAGAGGCGGGCTCGTCTACCGCCCGCTCGACGCCACGCTGGGGGTCGAGGGGCTGCCGCAGTCCGCTACCGGCCAGACGACGCTGCTCACGGGCCTGAACGCCGCGCAGGCGATGCAGCGGCACTACGGCCCGTGGCCGGGCCCGACGCTGATCCGCGTTCTGGAGGCGGACTCCCTCTTCCACACGGCGCAGCGCCTGGCAGGCGCGGTGCTCGCGAACGCGTACCCGGACGGCTACTTCGCGGCCATGCAAGGGCGCCGCTTCCGGCCGAACGCCCCGGCGGTGGCGGCGCGCAGCGCCGGGCTGGAACTGCGCGACCTCGAGGCCTACCGCCGCGGCGAGGCCGTGGCCGCCGACCTGAGCGGCGCGCGCTTCGCCAGATTGCGCCCCGGGCTGGCGGAGCAGCCGCCCGAGGAGGCGGCGCGCGTTCTGGCACGGCTCGCGGCGGGGAACAGCCTCACCTTCTTCGACCTCTGGCCCACCGACGCCCTGGGGCACGCCCGCGACCACGTGGGGGCCGTCGCCCTGCTGGAGCGACTGGACGTCCTGGTAGGGGCGCTGGTCGAACTAGCCGTGGAAGTCGGCTTCACGCTCGTGATGACCTCGGACCACGGGAACGTCGAGGACCTGAGCGTGAAGGGGCACACCGAGAACCCGGTGCCCCTGCTGGTGGCAGGGGAGGGAGCGGCCGAGTTCGTGGCGGCAACCTCGCTGCTGGACGTGGC
>CAZVCT010000019.1:27386-30506 GCA_964625655.1 uncultured bacterium | reverse complement strand
GGCAGCATCAGCAGCAGCTTGCGGTAGGCGCGGTGCACCTTCGCCTCGCCCTTCCCGAAGAGGGTCGCCAGCAGCATGCCGCCGCCCGCCACCACCAGGAAGTAGGCCGTCAGCTCGAGCACCAGGAGCACGACGAGGATCAGCATCTCCAGCACCCCGCCGCCGCCCAGCAGGCCGAACGGAACAGCCTGCGTGAAGAACGACAGCGCGGCGAACAGGTAGGCGGGCACGCCCAGGAGCGCGGCCAGCGAGAAGGTGACCGACAGCGTGACGACCACGAAGTTCTGGTAGAAGGTCGTGACCGCGGCGCGCGCCACGTTGCCGCTGCCGTAAGCCTCGGTGGCCCCCAGCGTGGTCACCGCGCTGGTGACGAGGTCCAGCACCGCCTGCTCGCACGTCTCGGGGAGGGTGGAGCCGAAGTAGGCGCCGAGCGCGAAGATGCCGTACAGCATGGCCAGCGTCACGATCACGAGCCGCCTGTGCTCGCGGATCGCCGCCAGGCCCGCGGCCAGCCAGCGGCGCAGGATCGACGTGCGGTTCACCAGCAGCATCAGCACGACGATGGTGAAGGCGATGAACACGAGAGACGCGGTGGGCGTCTGGAGCCACGCGCGCATGCCGGAGAGCTCGAGCGTGGAGCGGAAGCCGACGTACTCGACCGTCCATTCGCTGGCGGCCGCGGGCAGCGCGTCGGTCGCCGGCGCCTCCGCGGCGCCGTCGCCGCTCTCGCGGAGCCGGACCTCGACCACGTCGAGCTGGTCGCCCGGGCGCACGGCTGCGTAGGTGAAGACTCGCACCGTGGGGTCGCTACTGGGGCGCTCGACGCGACCCTCGACGCGCACCTCCGTGCCCGCGGGCGGCGCGGCGCCGATGAGCAGCCCCGGGATCTCGCGGCAGAGCTGGTCGGCGCTCAGGCTGGCGAGCTGATCGAAGCCCAGCGGCTGCTGCTGCAGCCACGCTTCGACCGCGGCATCGGCGCGGGCACCGGCGTCGTCCAGGGAAGCTTCCTGTGCCTCGGTCGCGGGCGAGGTGGTAGCGGGTACGTCCTGCGTCGTGGGGGCGCCCTGCGCGAAGGCGGCGCCGAGCACCAGCAGAGCCAGCATGAGTACGCCGGTCTTGAGGCGGTGCGTGAAGTGTGCGGGGACCATGTTCTCCTCGGTTCGGCGCGCCCGGTCTCGTCGGCTTGCAGCATCTTGGGGCGCCCTGCGCGGCGGCGCGCCGGGCTCGTCCCGGACGCAAGGCCCGTAGAGCATACCGTGCAGGCCGGCGGTAGACTGGCGGCCGTGGAAGCCAAGCCCGCCGCCTGGTACGTGAACGTCGTGCGCCGCACGATCAAAGCGGCGTTCCCGGCCCTGGCCCTGCCGGACGACGCCTGGGCGGCTGCCAGGCTCGATCCCGTCGAGGCGAATCTCTTCATGCGTCTGCCGCCGCAGGAGCGCGAGCACGGCATCGAGGTCGCCCGGCGCCTGCTGGAGCGCGCGCCCGGGGCGCGCTCCGAGCTCGTTCGCGCCGCTCTCCTTCACGACGTCGGGAAGCTGGGCACGCCCAACAGCGTGCTGCTGAGGGTGCTCACGCATCTGCTGCCCGAGTCGCAAGCGCCCGCCGAACCTCGCCTCACGGGCCTCGCCGGGGCGCGCCAGGCGCGCAGGCATCACGCCGCCTACGGCGCCGCGCTGATCCGGCAGGCGGGCGGGAATGAGGCCGTGGCGCGCCTGGTCGAGCGCCACCACGACGAGCGGCCCACGGGCGAGCTGGCGCAGCTGCGGGCGGCCGATGAGCGTACCTGACCACCTACCGCCTAGCTTCCCGCCGCCGAACCTGAGCTGGCTCTTCGGCCTGCAGCGCTTCGGCGCCCGGGCGGGCCTCGGCACCATGCGCCGCCTGCTGGAGCGCCTCGGGGACCCGCAAGACTCCTTCCGCAGCGTGGTCGTCGGCGGCACGAACGGGAAGGGAAGCGTCGCGCGCCTGCTGGCCGCCGCGCTGCAGGCCGACGGGCGCCGCACCGGCCTGTACACGAGCCCACACCTGCAACGCGTCGGGGAACGGGCCCGCGTGGACGGGGCCGCCGCCAGCGACGCCGAGATGGAGGCGCTGATCGGCGAGGTTCGCCCGGCCGCCGAGGAGGTCGAGGCGACCTTCTTCGAGGTCATCACCGCGGCCGCGCTGCTGCGCTTCGCGCGCCTGGCCGTGGAGTGGGCGGTGCTGGAGGTGGGCATGGGTGGGCGGCTCGATGCCACGAACGTCGTCGAGCCCGCCCTCACCGTCGTCACCAGCGTGGCGCTCGATCACACGGCGATCCTCGGGGACACCGTCGCCGCGGTAGCGCGCGAGAAGGCGGGGATCATGCGTCCAGGGGTGCCGCTAGTGACGGCGGCGGATGGCGACGCCCTGATGGTGCTGCGCGCCCGCGCCGCCGAGCTGGACGCGCCCTTGCTCCGCTTCGGGGAGACGTTCATCGCTGCGGACGTACGGGTCGGCTGGGAAGGAGTGGCGTTCGAGCTGCGGTGGCACGATGCGCCGCAGCTTCCGCCTGCCGGCGCGCTGCGGCTGACCTCACCGCTGGTGGGAAGGCATCAGGTGGCGAACGTGGCGCTGGCCGCCACGGCGGCCCTGACACTGGACGTACCCGCCCGAACCGTGCAGCGTGCGCTGGCGACGGAGCGGTGGCCCGGCCGCCTCGAGCGCTTCGAGTACCGCGGCCGCCACGTCGTGCTGGACGGGGCCCACAACCCCCAGGCGGCGCAGGCGCTGGCCGCCGCCCTGAGCGAACTGGAGGGCACGGTGGCGCTGCTGGTGCTGGGCGTGTCGCAGGAGAAGGACGTTGCCGCCCTTCTCGGCGCATTGCAAGGCGTCGCACGGGACGTGCTGTTCACCCGCGCCGTGCACAGCCCGCGTGCCACGCCGCCGGAAGAGCTCCAGTCCGCCTGGCGTGCGGTGGGCGGCACCGGGGAAGGGCGCACGGCGCCTACGCCAGCCGACGCGCTGGAGCACGCCGTGGCGCTCACCGAGCCCGGCGACACGGTCGTGGTGGCCGGCAGCCTGTTCCTCGTGGGGGAGGCGCGGAACGTCCTGCAGGGGCTGCCCGGTGAGCCGTTCGAGCGGTGGCAGTGAGGGTCTTGT
>CAZVCT010000019.1:21184-27286 GCA_964625655.1 uncultured bacterium | reverse complement strand
CCGCCCGGCTTAGCCCGCGTCGGGCGCCTCGCGCGGCTGCCTGGCGCGCCGCCACGCCTGCACGTACTTGGCGAGCACCACCAGCGATATCGGAATCAGGCCGGTGACGAGCATGAACAGCGCGTCGCCCGTCCAACCGTAGCGGGGCAGCAGCAGCAGCGTGACGAGCGGGTAGACGAGGGCCGCGATGGCCCCGGCGACGCCGGCGCCCGGGCTGAAGGTCCGTGTCAGCAGGTAGAGGGCGACGATCAGCGCCAGGTAGTAGACGCCCGCGATGGGGTAGAGGGGGAGCGAGACGCCGAAGGTGGTGGCTATGGCCTTGCCGCCCCGGAAGTGCGTCCACGGCGAGAACGCGTGGCCGAGCACGGCGCCGAAGCCGGCCACCAGCGGGGGTAGGAGGGCAGCGACGTCGGCCCGTCCGGAGAGCACGGCGATCTGGATGCCTAGGTAGGTGGCGAGGGCACCCTTGGCGACGTCGATCAGCGCCACCGCCAGCCCTAGGCCGAAGCCCAGGTTGCGCGCCGTGTTCATGGCGCCCATGTTCCCGGAGCCGACCTCGAAGATGTCTGCGCCCCGGAGGCGAGCAGCGAGGGCGGCGGTGGGTATGCCGCCCAGCAGGTAACCGACGGCCAGGGCCGCCAGGAGGTCAAGCACGGTGCTCGCTGGGTGGCGCGGCCGGCGGCGTCGGGCCGCCCAGCGAGGTCACGGCCATGAAGCTGCGCAGTTCGTGAACGTGGAAGCCGACGTAACGCTCCAGCAGTCGGACGTGGAAGCGCCGGTCGCCCGGCGGGCACCGAAGGGCCGCGGTCAGGGGCCGCGACACCAGTTCGCGCAGCTGGCCCACGTGCTCGGGCGCCAGGCCGATGCCCTCCATGCAGGCGTCACAGGTGAGGCCGCCGGCCGCTACGTCGAAGGCGACCAGGGGACCGGCGCTGCCGCACGACACGCAGACGTCGAGCCGCGGCGCCAGGCCGGCGACGCCCAGCAGGCGCCAGGCGTAGAGGAGGGCGACGTGCTCGGGGTCGTGGTGGGCGTTCAGGCCGCGCAGGCCGCTGGCCAGGTACTCGTAGAGCCGCTCCCCCAGGTGCACGTCGACCGTCAGGGCGTCGGCAAGCTCGGCCAGCAGGTGGGCGTACGGGTACACGGTGGGATCGCTCAGGCGCGGCAGGGCGCCGTTCAGCTGCACCTGCGTCAGCAGCGCCAGGTCTTCGTCGTTGCGGCGGTAGAACTGCACGGTGACGTCGTGGAACAGGCTCAGCCGCCCGAGGTTGCCGCCGGGCAGCGTCCCCTTGCGCGCCACGGCGCGCCACTTGCCGTTCGCGTTCATCAGCGTCACGATGACGTCGCCCGACGGGAGCGAACCCCGCCTGATGACGATGCCGTCGCTTACGGTGTAGTGCCTCACTTCACGAGTCTAGCGCGGCTTCAGCCAGGCGACCATCGCCTGGCTTGCAACGGGTTGCAGGGCCACCGCGGCGCCTGGGGCAAGCTCGATGAGGTCGCCGCGCTCCAGCAGCCTGTACTCGCCCAGGGGCAGGTCGACGATCAGGCGGCCCTCCAGTAGCAGCAGCATGCCGCCCTCCGAGTCGGACAGCTCGTGCCGCGAATCCAGCGCCTGAACCTGCAGCGCGCTGCCGGGAACGTCCGCCCGGGCGCCGGCCGCGGAGCGCGCCAGCGCCAGCAGGTTGAGGGGCCGGCCCGGGGTGCTCAGCCGGCGGCCCCCGCGTTCCCTGCGTCTTCCTCCTTGCGCGCCTTGCCGAACAGCATGCGCAGCTTGAAGAGCGCGCGCTTGTTGGCCGCTTCCGCCTCGGCCACGTCCATCCCCAGCTGCTGGGCCGCCGTGGCGGGGGTCATGGCCGAGTGGCCGCGCACGCCCAGGGTGCGCTCGGCGACGGCGGCGTCGGCCGGGTCCAGTTCGCCTAGGAAGCGCGCCAGGTCTTCGGGGGTGGCCTTGGGCCGCTTGGGTGCGGAACTCGCGGCGGCTTTGCCTTTGCCCTTCGCCTTGGAGGCGGCCTTCTTGGCCGTGGTCTTGCCCTTGGCAGCAGCGCTCTTCTTGGTGCTCTTCTTCGCGCCCTTCTTGGCGCCGCCGCTCGCCGCCACCACCGCTTCGCGCGCCGTAAGTAGGTCGAGCGCCTGCTCGAGGCTCAGCTCTTCGGGCGGCAGACCCCGCGGCAACGAGGCGTTGAGCGAGCCGCGCTTCACGTAGGGGCCGTAGCGGCCGCTGCGGACCTCGATCGGCTCGCCCGTGTTCGGGTCGTCGCCCAGCTCCTTGAGGGCGGAGCCGCCGCGCTGCGACTTCTTCTGCAGCAGCTCGAGGGCGCGCGGCAGCGCGACGTTCAAGAGGAACTCGTCCTGCGGGATGGAGGCGTACACCCGCTGGTGCTTCACGTACGGGCCGTAGCGCCCGATGCCCACCTCGACCGGTTCGCCCGTCTCGGGGTGTTCGCCGAGCTTCTTGGGCAGGGCGATGAGGTCGAGGGCCAGCTCGCTGGTCACGTCATGAGGCGAGACCCCGGGGGGCAGCGACACGCGCTTCGGCTTCTCGCCGCCCGGGTCGGCGTCGCCGAGCTGGAGGTAGGGGCCGAACGGGCCGCGCTTCAGCAGCACGGGCTCGCCTCCGTCGGGCAGCCTCGCCACCTCGACGTCGCCCATGTTCCCCTCGGTCAGGAAGCGCTCCAGGTCGTCCTTCGCCAGGTCGCCGGGTGCCAGGTCGCCTGGGAGCGAGGAGGTCTTGGTCTCGCCGTCCAGCGGCCCCTCGACGTAAGGGCCGTAGCGGCCCACGCGCACGACGTATGGCTCCCACTTGGGGTTGTGGATGGTGGATATCTCGCGGGCGTCGACCTCTTCCAAGGCGTCGTCGACGCGTCTGACGATGCCTTCGTCGCCCAGGTAGAAGTCCTTGAGGTAACCGGCGGCGGTGCGCTCGCCGGCCGCGATGTCGTCGAGCACCGACTCCATCCTTGCGGTGAACTCGGTGTCGACGAGGCGCTCGAACTGCTGCTCGAGGAGGTTGTTGGTGGCGAAGGCGGTGAAGGTGGGCACGAGCTGCTGCCCCGCCTTGCGCACGTAGCCGCGCGCCTGGATCGTCTCGATGATGCTGGCGTAGGTGCTGGGACGCCCGATGCCTTCGGACTCGAGCAGCTTCACCAACGAAGCGTCGGTGAAGCGCGCCGGCGGCTTCGTCTCGTGGCCGGCGGCCTCCACGGCGCGGCACTCGAGCTCGTCGCCCTTCGAGAGGGGCGGCAGGGGCTGGTCGCGGTCGTCGAGCGCGGCGTCGGGGTCGTCGGTGCCCTCGACGTAGGCGCGGAAGAAGCCGGGGAAGAGGACCGTGCGGCCCGTGGCGCGGAAGGCGAGGCTCTCGAGCACGGCCGTTCCCAGCTGCTTCAGCAGCGGGTCCGGGGCGGCGCCGTTCAGCTGCGCCTCGATGCGGGCGGTTACGAACTTGAGGCGGGCCTCAGCCATCTGGCTCGCGACCGTGCGCTTCCAGACGAGGTCGTAGAGCGCCGCCTCGGTGCCGCGCAGCCCGTGCTCGTCGGCCGTCTTCATCTCGGTGCCGGCCGGACGGATCGCTTCGTGGGCTTCCTGGGCGCTGCGCGACTTCTTCGTGTACTGCCGCGGCGAGGGGCTCAGGTAGTCGCGGCCGTAGCGGCGCTCGATCGCCTCGCGGCTGGCGTTCAGCGCCTCCTCCGACAGGTTCGTGGAGTCGGTACGCATGTAGGTGATGTAGCCGTTCTCGTAGAGCGACTGCGCCACGCGCATCGTGTCGCGCGCCGAGAGGCCCAGCTTGCGGCTCGACTCCTGCTGCAGCGTCGAGGTGGTGAACGGGGCGGCCGGGCTGCGCTTCGACTCGCGCTCCTCCAGGTCGGCCACGCGCCACTGTCCGCCGGTCGCCAGCGGCGCCAGCGCCTCGGCGTCGTCGCGGCCGAGCGCCACCACGTCGGTGCCGGCCTTCAGCCCTTCCTTGAGGCGCCCCGTGTCCGCGTCGTAGTCGCGCCCGCTGGCGACGCGGACGCCGCCTACGTGGGTGAGGGTCGCCTCGAAGTCGGACGACTCCTTGGAGAGGTGGGCCGTCAGGTCGTGGTACGCGGCGGGCACGAAGCGCATCCGCTCGCGCTCGCGCATCACGAGCAGCCTGACCGCCACGCTCTGGACGCGCCCGGCCGACAGGCGCGGGGCGATCTTGCGCCAGAGCAGCGGGCTGATGGCGTAGCCGACCAGGCGGTCGAGCACGCGGCGCGTCTCCTGCGCATCGACGAGGTTGTCGTCTATGTCGCGGGTGCGTTCGAGGGCAGCGAGGATCGCTTCCTCGGTGATCTCGTGGAACACCATGCGCTTGACCGGCACCTGGGGATCGAGCAGATCGACGAGGTGCCAGCCGATCGACTCGCCCTCGCGATCCTCGTCCGTCGCGATGTAGAGCTCGTCGGCCGACTTCAGGGCCGAGCGGAGCTTCTTGACGATGTCGCGCTTCTTCGGGGAGACCACGTAGACGGGCTTGAAACCTTCGTCCACGTTCACGCCCAGGCGCGCCCACTCGTTGCCCTTGAGCTCGGTCGGGATCTCGGAGGCGTTCGACGGCAGGTCACGTACGTGACCCATGCTGGCCTCGACCTGGTAACCGTCCGGCAGGAAGCGGCTGATCGTCCGCGCCTTCGTGGGCGATTCGACGATCACGAGTCTCTTCTTCGCTTCCTTGGCTGACAATGTCATGCCCCCTTAGTCGATGGCGCGGCCATTATACGTGCGGCTTTCCCGCTGTCAAGGAGCGCCTCGGCAACGCGCCCTTCGCGCTTCTTCGCGGTGGCGAAGGCACGTAGGCGGCGCGTCCGGGCGCTCGTCTTCGGGTGTGGGCGGGGCTTAAAGGGGACGGCGGTTGCTTATCGCGCGGCCCAGGGTGACCTCGTCGGCGTACTCGAGGTCGCCGCCCACGGGCAGGCCGTAAGCGATGCGGCTGACGGCCTGGCCACGCTCCTGCAGCTGCTTGGCGAGGTACATGGCGGTGGCCTCGCCCTCGACGGTCGTCGAGGTGGCCAATACGACCTCGGTCACGTCGGCGAGGCGCCCAAACAGCGGCTCGATCGTCAGCTTGTCGGGCCCCACGCCGTTCATGGGGCTGAGCGCGCCGTGCAGCACGTGGTAGAGGCCCTGGAACTCGCCGGAGCGCTCGATGGCCAGCAGGTCGGCGGGCTGCTCGACCACGCAGACGAGGGTGCGGTCGCGCCGCGGGTCCGAGCACACGGCGCAGGCGTCCTCGCCCGTGCTCATGACGTTGAAGCAGATCGGGCACTTGGCGAGGCCCGTCTTGGCGTTGACGAGCGCTTCGGCCAGCGCCCGCACCTCTTCCTCGGGACGGTTGAAGAGGTGGAACGCGAGGCGCTGCGCGCTCTTCGGCCCGATGCCGGGCAGGCGGCCCAGCTCGCGGACGAGCGTCATCAGTGCGTTCGGGAAGCGGACGCTCATCGGCCGCTGCCCCCGTGATGGGCGCTGCTCAGAACATCCCGCCCAGACCGCCGAGGCCACCCATGCCGCCCATGGCCGAGCCCATCTCCTGCTCCTGCAGCTCCTTGGCGCGCCGCTGCGCCTCGCTCACGGCGGCGGTCACCAGGTCCTCGAGCATCTCGACATCCTGCGGGTCGACTACCTTGGGGTCGATGCGCACGGCCGTGACCGTCCCGTCGCCCGTGGCGGTGGCCGTGACCATGCCGGCGCCGGCAGTGCCTTCCACCGTCATGGAGGCGAGGCGCTCCTGGGCTTCCGCGACCTTGCGCTGCGCCTTCTGCGCTTCTTTCATGAGCTTCTGGATGTTCATCTACGGCTCCTCGTGATGTTGCGGTGGGTTTCGGCGCGCGACGGCCGAGCTGGCCGTGCGCACCCGTGGCGCCGTCAGCCGTCGGCCGGACCGAACGACAACGGTGCCTGCTCGTCGTCATCGTACCCGTCAGGGGCCGGGAATCCGTCGTCCAGGGGCGACTCGGCGGCCGCCGTCTCGCCTTCCGGCTCGCGCGGGATCACCTCGACCACACGTCCCGGGAAGAGGCTCTGCAACTGGTCGAAGGCGGCTTCCAGCGGCGTGGGGCCATCTGCGTCATCGGAAGCGGCAGG
>CAZVCT010000019.1:0-21084 GCA_964625655.1 uncultured bacterium | reverse complement strand
AGCCGGAAGCCCGGTCCGATCTCGGCCTCGATGAGCGCCTCGAGCTCGCCGCGGCGCTGCAGCAGCTGACCGTGGTGGAAGGCGTGCGTGTCCTGGTAGGTGACGGTGATGACGTCACCCTCCTGCTCGGCCGCGGCCGGCATGAGGAACGCCTTGAGCTGCGGCCCGGCCTTCCCCCTGACGGTGTGCCACGAGAAGCTGCGCTTCTCCCCGGATACGGGGGCAGGAGCTGGGTCGGCAGGAGCGTCCGGGGTGGGGGTGCGCCCAGGGGCGGGGCGCTGGGGAGCGGGACGGCCGGCGCCGCGACCCGAGCGCGTGGGCTCGAAGGGCGGCAGATCGTCGGCCTCCTGATCCTCTGCTTCGGTTGCGTCGACCTCGGCGGGCTGACCCGTAGGGGCACGTTGCGTGGTGGGGGAACCGGCCGGCGCGCCGACCACAGCGCTCTTGGCGCTACTGCCGGTGTCGCGCGTGGCTCCGCTCGCGCCGGCGCTGGAGGGCATGGCACCGCTCTGCACCTCGGCAGTCGCCGCCGGCACGTTGCCCGTGAGAGCGTTGCGCGCCTTGATCAGGGCTACCTCGAGCGAGTAGAGGTCGTCGTGTCGCACGAAGCGCTCCTGCTCCTCGTCCAGCGCGTGCAGCAGGCGCAGCAGCTCGTCGCGTTCCAGTTCCAGGGTCGGGTTGCCCGCCAGCGCGTCGTGCAATTCGTCGCGCAGGCCCCGGGCCAGCTGCTCGGAGACGGTGCGCGGGGCGAAGCCTGCCCTGTAGAGCGCGGCGGCCTCCGTCAGCATCTGCTGCAGGTCGCCGGTGGCGAGCGCCTTGGCCAGTGCGTGGAGGCGCCCCTTCGGCGGCAGTCCCAGCGTCTCCTCGGCGCGCAGCAGCGTGATCGGCTCGGAGGCCACCAGCAGCCGGTCGAGCAGCGATTCGGCGTCGCGCATCCCGCCGTCGGCCACGCGCGCGATCAGCGAGAGCGCCTCCGGCTCGGCAGCCACGCCCGCCTCTTCGCATAGGCGCGCCAGCTTCCCCTCGATCTGCTCGTCGGTAAGGCGCCTGAAGCGGAAGTGCTGGCAGCGCGAGAGGATCGTGGGCGGCAGCCGCTCGGGCTCGGTGGTGGCGAGGATGAACAGCAGGCCGGGCGGCGGCTCCTCGAGCGTCTTCAGCAGCGCGTTCGCGGCCGACTTGGTCAGCATGTGCGCTTCGTCGAGGATCCAGACGCGCGTACCGCCCCGCAGGCTGGCCAGGCCCGTACGCTCGCGCAGGTCCCGCACGTCGTCGACGGAGTTGTTGGACGCCGCGTCGAGCTCGGCGACGTCGGGGTGCGAACCGGCCTGGACCAGGCGGCACGACTCGCACTCGCCGCAGGGACGCAGCTCGGGCGCGGCCTCGCAGTTGACGGCCATCGCCAACAGGCGCGCCGTCGTGGTCTTGCCGACGCCCCGTGGTCCGGAGAAGAGGTAGGCGTGCGAAGTGCGGCCCCGCTGCACGGCGGTGGCCAGCACTTCCTTGACGTGGTCCTGCCCGACGACCTCCGCGAAGGTGGTCGGCCGGGCGCGTTGGTACAGGGCGGACATCCGGCTCCGAGTCTACCACCACCCGGTGCCCCGGCCCGGCGGGGAAGCGACGCGCTTACCGTCGCTGACGGGCGGAAGCGGCCTCCGGCCACCTCGTGCAGGGCGCCGCGCGGTTCGGCGCGCATCCTGTAGCATCTAGCCATGGTCGACCCGCGGGAGCTGGCCGCGAACGCCACCCGAAGTGGTGGCGCCGTCACTTTCGGTGGCGCGTACGCCCCTGCCAGCTTCGGTTCCGGACCCGCCGGCTCGGTGGCGCTCGCGCTGTCGGGCGGCGCTGCGCGCGGCATGGCGCACATCGGCGTGCTGAAGGCGCTGGAGCAGTGGGGCACGCCCCCGACCCTCGTCGCCGGCACCAGCTACGGCGCCATCATCGCGGCGCTCTACGCGCTCACGGGCAACGCCCTCGAGATCGAGCGGATCGTCAGGTCGCAGGACGTGGCCGAGATATGGCGCCAGGGGTTCGACTTCGGCCTGCACGAGGGCGCCGTGATCCATGGCCGGCGCCTGACGGCGTGGCTCGACCGCAAGTTCTTCTTCGGCGCCACGTTCGCCGACGCACGCGTGCCCCTGGCGGTCGCCTGCACCGACCTGGGCGCCCGCCAGCCGGTGATCCTGGACAGCGGCTCGATCGCGCAGGCCGTCCGTGCGAGCTGCGCGCTGCCCGGCCTCTTCGCGCCCGTGATCCGAGAGGGTCGGACGCTGATCGACGGCGGGTTCCTGGAGCCCGTGCCCTTCACCGCGCTCGCGAAAGCCGGCACGGCCCGGCACCTGGGCGTCTACGCCGGCGTCGACGTCCGGCGCACGGGCGTCGTGCGCGCCATCCGGCGCTTCAACGTCTCGCGCAGCGGGCGCATCTTCAGGCGGCGCGCCGAGGCGACCCCCATGGCGGGGCCCCTGAGCCGCGTGGTGCGCGGGGTGTCGATCTCGCTCAACTCGTACAGCCGCGTGCTGCGAGTGCCACCCGGCGCCACCCTGCTACGGGTCGAGCCCGGCATCAACTGGTGGGACTTCCACCACTCGCCCAAGGCCATCGCGGCGGGGGAGAGGGCGATGCTGGCGCTGCTGGAGGCCGAGGCCGTGGAAGCGGCTAACTGACGCGGGTTCCAGGTCGGGGTCGAACACGCTTTCCCCACCAACGGCGGGCTCCCGGCGCCGAGCCTCGCTATCGGTCCTGTCGTGGGTCCTGTCGTGGGTCCTGTCGTTGGTCGGGCGCGCGCTCCGCCAGCGCAGCGGCCAGCTCGTACGCCTGACCCCGCGTGAGCGGCCTACCGGCTTCGAACGCCATCAGCCTCTGGGCGAAGCCGGCGGTCGCCAGCCCAGCGTCCACCAGTCCAGGCCACCCGGCAGCGTCCGGGCAGTCGAGCAGGGCGCACGCCGCGGCGGCCAGGACCTCGGAGGCTACGTCCGCCGTGAGCGGCGCCTCGGGCGGGCCGTGCTGCAGGGCCGCCTGCACCAGCGCGGCGCCTGGCGTCTCGTCGAAGTAGAAGCGCGTGGCGACGTTGCTGAGCAGGTAGGCGAAGCCGATGGCGCTGACGGGCTGGTCGAGGTGCGGCTCGTTCTCGTAGCCCCCGACGGCCAGCCCGCGCGAGAGCAGCGTGCGGAACGCGGCGTAGTGAGGGTGCCGTGTCGGTCCGACCGGGTTGCGGGGCCGCAGTTCGGGTAGGTGGGCGCCCCGCGCGGCCAGGCGCGAGCGCACGCCCAGCACGGCCGTCTCGTCGCCCACGAACGCCAGCGTGCCGACGCCCCGGGCGGCCGCCTGGGCCGCCGCCACGCCCGCCGCCTCGGCCATCGTCATCCCGAACGGCACCACGCGCGCGCTCGAGAAGGCTATGGGGTCGTAGCCGGCGCTGCGGCCCACCACCCACAGGCCGTCGACATCGGAGCTGACCATCATGCAGAGGCGACCGCCGTAGATGTCGGGCGTGCCCCAGACGAAGCCCGAATCGTGCGGGGTGTAGGTCTGGGCGTCGAGGGGGTAGCCGCCCGCCGCGACGTCGAACGGCGTCACGCGGCTGTCCATCACGTCGTCGCCGGTCAGCACGCAGTCGGCCAGCAGGTGGCGCGACTCGCGCACGTAAAGGCTCTCGGCGGCGCCGGCCAGGCGGGCCGACCCGAAGCCCGGCAGGTGCTGGCGCAGGTAGGCGACCACGTCCTCGCCCTCGGCCAGGCCCAGCGCCCGGCCCGCGGCCAGGCTGCCCGGGTCCAGGGGGTCGAGGCCGTAGAGGAGGAGGGCGTTGATCAGTACGGTGCCGTCCTCCTGCAGCCCCAGGTTCAGGCCGCGCAGGCGGACCCCGTCGCGGCGCGGCTCGTACGCGGCGGGCACGCCGCCGAAGTGGCCCCAGGCGACCGTCGCCTTGGCGATGGCGTAGCTGCGGCCGCGCGCCTGGACGCCCCGCCGGAGCTCGGCCCAGTCGACGCCCGCGACGTTCAGAACGAGCGTGTCGGCCATGCGCTGTTCCACACCGAAGCGCTCGAAGCCGAAGTCGAACGGGGCGCCCGCGGCGGCGGCCAGGTCGGCGTCACCGCTCGCGTCGATCACCTGCGCCGCCCGCACCTCCACGCCCAGCTCCGGCAGCGCCACGCCTGCCACGCGCGAGCCTTCGAGGATCGGCGCCACCGCGCCGACGGCGCGCCAGACGGGCACGTCGGCACCCCGTAGCAGCTGGTCGAAGGCCCGCTCGGCGCGCCGGACGTCGAACGCCTCGTCGTGGCCCACGAGCCGCCACCAGCGGTCGAAGATGCCCTGGTGGTAGACGAAGGGCTGGGTGCGCAGGTCCAGCATGTTCAGTTCGCCCAGCACGAAGAGGCCCCCCAGGCGCTCGTCAGGCGTGATCAGGAGCGTCGTCGCTCCCTCCTCGGCGGCGGTGACGGCCGCGGCGATGCCCTCGGGTTCGCTGCCGTAGACGAGCACGTCGACGGTAACGACCGTGCCGGCCACGGGTGGAGCGTCGGTCGGCGCGCCGCTCTGGGCGCCCGCCCCGGAGAGCTGCGCCAGGCAGAACGCCAGCACGCAGAGGGCCAGGAAGCGGAAGGCCTCCCGCCGGGGCGCCGCACCAGAGAAGCCGAGCAATGGGGTCATGCGTCGTGGCCCGGCGAACGCCCCGCCGGCGGGATCAGCTCGTCGACCACCGTGCGCGCCACCGTCCGGGCCGCGTCCGGGCGCGCCAGGCGACCGGTGGCGGCTCGCATCGCGGTCAGGCGCTCGGGGTCCTGCAACAGCATTCGCAGCTTGTGGCTCAGCGTCGAGAGCGGCTCGACGCGCACGGCGGTGCCGTTCTCGAGCAGGACGTTGGCGTTCACCTCTTCCTGCAGGGGGTACGGGCTCACCAGCATCAGCGGCAGGCCGGCCGCGAGCGCCTCGCTCGACGTGAGGCCGCCCGGCTTCGTCACCGCCAGGTCGGCGTCGGCCATCAGCGCGGGCATGTCCGAAACGAAGCCCTTCACCTCGAAGCTCACCGGACCTGTCGACTCGGCCACCACCTCCTGCGCCACCGACAGGAGCTCGGTGCTGCGCCCGCACACGACCGTCACGTGCAGGGGCCAGCGGAACGCCTTCAGCTGCTCGAGGATCTTGCGCAGGTGGTCGGCGCCCAGGCCGCCCGCCAGCACCAGCAGGCGCTCCTTGCCCGAGTCGCTGCCCCTCTCCTCGCGCGGCGGCAGGCGCGTGAAGCGCAGGTCGATGGGGATGCCCGTCACGCGCACGCGGTGCTCGTCGACCCCGGCGCTCACCAGCTGGGCGTGCACCTCGCCGGAAGCGACGAAGTAGCGCGCCACGCCCGGCTGCAGCCAGAAGGCGTGCGCGAAGAAGTCGGTTATGACGACCGCCTGCGGCAGCGGCCGGCGCCTCCGCATGCGGCCGCTGATGATCTCGGCGCCCATGAAGTGGGTGTGCACCACGACCGAGGGCTTGTAGCGGTCCACCAGGCGCGGCACCTCGTAGGACAGCAGGCGCATGGCGCGCGCCCTCAGGCGGCGCTGCAGGTTCGTGCGCTCGCTGGGACGGTCGAAGCGGCGGCCGATCCACTCGACGAGGTCGGGGACGGTGCGGACCAGGTCGAAGTACGCCTGGCGGTAGAGGCGCCTGAACGGCAGCGCGGTGTGTTCCAGGAGGTCGACGTGCGTCGCCTCGACGCCCAGTTCGGTGAAGGCCGCGTGAAGCGCCTTCGCCGCGGCGACGTGACCGCCACCGATGGATGCCGAGAGGATCAGGACACGGGGCCCGTTGCTCACGGTAGGGAGCATAACAGGGCCCGGCAGCGCCCGCTGGGAGGACGTCCGCCGGGTTCCACGTGCGCCGGACGCGTCAGCGAGGCGGGTCCGTGGCGGTGCTAGCATGCTGCCTGGAGGTCCGCATGCACCGTCTAGTCATGCCTCTCGCAGCCACCTTCGCCCTGCTCGCAGCCTGCGCGCCGGGGCCTTCCGTAACGATGCACGACCTTTACCTGTACGGCGCCGAGAACGTGCGCCTCTCGCACTTCTACGGCGACGCCGGCGAGCTCGCAGGTGACGGCGTCACCCTGACGCTGACCGAGCCCGAAGCCGGCGCCCCAGCACTCGACGACCGCTACGCCGTTAGGGGCGCCCTGCTCGTGAACGGCCAGCCGTACCTGCGTCAGCCCGTGGAGGCGCTCGAGCGCCCCGCCGTCCAGGTCGACCGCATCCCCTTCACCACCGACATGCTCCTGAGGGTGACCCTCGACGTCGACGAGGTCGTCTACTTCGACGGCTCCAGCTTCCTGCTGCTGGTGGCGGACGGCACGCCCGGCAACCAGGTGCGCGTCGTGCCGCGGCCGCTCTTCAACCGCCTGCGCGGGATGGGCGAACTTAACGCCGCCGAGGCGACGATGCTCGAAGACGCCATCCGTGCCGCAGGCCGGCCGGTGGCGCTCGCGTTCCTTCACACCGAAGAGCTGCCGCCACACTCGGTGGACGGCCTCCAGGAGCAGCGCCGCACCGCCATCTACGTGCAAGACGACATCGGAACGAACGAGGACGCGCTGCGTCCGGCGCCGCAGGAGCTGACCTGGGAGGTAATGGCGCAGGGCAACCAGGCCGTGGGCTTCGACACCGCCTCCTACCAGCTGGTCTCGCGCCAGCCGCAGCTGCTGGCCCTCTGGAACCGCGCTTATGGCAACCAGCTGACGGTGCCGCCGGTCCCGCGGCTCGACTTCCGGCGCGAGACCGTGGTGGCGTTGTTCGCCGGGCAGAAGAGCACTGGCGGCTACGGCATCGAGGTAGCGGGCGTGACGGAGGAGAACGGCGAGCTGTACGTGGACGTGCGCTTCATCGAGCCCGGGGAAGGCTCGATCACCACCCAGGCGCTCACCAGCCCCTGGGCCATGGTGCGCGTCCTGCGGGGCGGCTACGAGGTCGCGTGGCTCAGGGATGCCGACACGGGCGCGCTGATAGCGGCCGCGCGCGCCGAGCTCTGATGAACTAGGTAAGCGCCATCGGCTCGAACAGGCGCCTGTACTCCTCGTTGGCGTAACGGTCGGTCATGCCGGCGATGTAGTCGGTGATGGCACGCTCGAGCCCGAGGTCGGCCACCTGCTGCGCGACGTTCGGGGGCAGCATGTCGGGCGTCTCGACGTAGGCGTGGTAGATGCGCTCGAGTACCTGGTGCGCCTTGCGCGTCATGCGGATCAGCCGGTGGTGGAAGTAGAAGTTGGTGTAGAGGAAGCTCTTGAGCTCTGCCATGTGGCGAGCCATCTGCTCCGAGGGCGCGAGCAGCTTGTCCTTCGCCTCGCGCACGTCGTCGAGCGTCTTGACGCCGCGCTCCTGCAGCCTGTCGTGGGTGGCCTGCACGACGTCGGTGATCACGTCGCCCAGCAGTTCGCGGATCAGCACGTAGCGCTGGCCGGTGTCGAAGCGGTCGGGGTTCAGCCCCAGGCGCTCCATCAGCTCGCCGACGAGCGGCACCTCGGCCACCTGCAGCGGCGACAGGTGCCCCGAGCGCAGGCCGTCGTCGAGGTCGTGGGCGTTGTAGGCCACCTCGTCGGCCACGTTCACGACCTGCGCCTCCAGGGTCGGCTGCACGTCGGGCTCCCAGGAGGGGTCCGGGATGTCGTACTCCGTCTCGTGCTTCATGATCCCTTCGAGCGTCTCCCAGGTGAGGTTCAGCCCGGGGAAGCCGGGGTAGCGACGCTCGAGCTTCGTGACGATCCGCAGGCTCTGGCGGTTGTGGTCGAAGCCGCCGACCGCCTCCGCCAGCTCGTCCAGCGCCTTCTCGCCGGCGTGTCCGAACGGCGGATGGCCGAGGTCGTGGGCCAGCGCAATGGTCTCGGCCAGGTCCTCGTTCAGCCCTAGCGCCCGGGCGATGCTGGTGGCCACCTGCGCCACCTCGAGGGTGTGCGTCAGGCGCGTGCGGTAGTAGTCGCCCTCGTAGTTGACGAAGACCTGCGTCTTGTACTCGAGGCGCCTGAAGGCGCTGGTGTGCACCACGCGGTCGCGGTCCTTCTGGAACGCCGTGCGGTAGGCGCTCTCGCTCTCGGGGTGGATGCGGCCGCGGGAGGCGGCGGCCAGCGCGGCGTACGGCGCCAGGGTCTGGCGCTCGTTGCGTTCGAGCAGTTCTCGGGTCACGAGCATGGTGGGCGCATCGTAGCACCGGTTCACATAGTGGCCCTGGTACGACCGACCACCCGTGGCAGGCGGCATTCGGGCCCCGGCGTGCGGTGCCACCGTCAGATAGGCGGTGCCGAGGGAACGGCTACCCGGTTGCGAAGGAACGGGATGTAGACTCGGTGGCGATGGACCTTTCGCTCAGGCGCACCACCCCCACCACCTACATCGGCAACGTCCCGCTCGGCAGCGGGCACCCCGTGGTGGTGCAGTCGATGACGAATACCGACACCGCCGACGCCGCGGCCACGGCCCTCCAGGTAGCGCAGCTGGCGCAGGCGGGCTCCGAAATCGTGCGCGTCACCGTCAACAACGACGCGGCCGCGAAGGCGCTCCCCGAGATCCGCGAGCGCCTGCTGGGGATGGGCCTCGACGTGCCGCTGGTCGGCGACTTCCACTACAACGGACACAAGCTGCTGAAGGATCACCCGGCGGCGGCCGCGGTGCTCGACAAGTACCGCATCAACCCCGGCAACGTCGGCCCCGGCCGGCGCCGCGACGACAACTTCCTGACGATCATCGAGATCGCCAAGGAGCACGGCAAGCCCGTGCGCATCGGCGTCAACTGGGGTTCGCTCGACCAGGCGCTGCTGACCGAGATGATGGACGAGAACGCGCGCCTCGCGCAGCCGCGCACGGCGCAGGACGTGCTGATGGAGGCGATGATCGCCTCGGCGCTCCGGTCGGCCGAACTGGCCGAGGAGCATGGCCTGCCGCACGAGAGCATCGTAATAAGTGCCAAGGTCTCGGAGGTGCGCGAGCTGTGGGAGGTGTACCGCCGCCTGGCGGCGCGCTGCGACTACCCGCTGCACCTGGGCCTTACCGAGGCGGGCATGGGCGTGAAGGGCGCGGTCGCCAGCACCGCCGCCCTGGCGCCGCTGCTGGCCGAGGGCATCGGCGACACCATCCGCGTCTCGCTGACCCCCGACCCGGGGGCGCCCCGGGAGCGCGAGGTCGAGATCGCGCAGGAGGTGCTGCAGTCCCTGGGCCTGCGCCGCTTCGCGCCCAGCGTCACGGCGTGCCCGGGCTGCGGGCGCACCACCAGCACGCTGTTCCAGGAGATGGCGCGCGACATCCAGGTCTACTTGAAGCAGCAGATGCCGCAGTGGAAGGAGCGCTACCCGGGCGTAGAACAGCTGCGGGTGGCCGTGATGGGCTGCATCGTGAACGGCCCCGGCGAGTCGAAGCATGCCGACATCGGCATCAGCCTCCCGGGCACCGGCGAATCGCCGCGCGCGCCCGTCTACCAGGACGGCAAGCTGCTCACCACGCTCCAGGGCCCCAGCATCGTGCCCGACTTCAACCGGCTGCTCGACGAGTACGTGGAGCGCCGCTTCGGCGCGCCGGTGGGTTCGGCCGACTGACCACGGCCGACCGCGCTCCAGCCAGCCGACGTGGCCCAGGCCGTAGAGGCGTCCCAACCGCTATCCTGCTCGCATGAAGATCTACACGCGTACCGGCGACGAGGGGAGCACCGCCCTGTTCGGGGGCAAGCGTGTCCCCAAGGACGACCTGAGGGTGGCATCCTACGGCACCATCGACGAGGCCAACGCCGCGCTCGGGCTGGCGCGCGCCGCGCTGGCGCACGAGCTGCCGCTCGAACTGGGCGGCGGGGACGCCGACGCCGGCCTCGACGCCGAGCTGGCGCGCCTGCAGAGCCTGCTGTTCGACCTGGGCGCCGACCTGGCCACGCCCGGCGACGCGCGCCAGCGCTCCTTCATCCGCGCCGTCGACGAGCACGACGTCAGCGCGGTGGAGGAGATGATCGACCGCTACACCGACGAGCTGCCCGAGCTGCGCCAGTTCATCCTGCCCGGCGGCAGCAGCACCTCGGCCGCGCTGCAGATGGCGCGCGCCATCATCCGGCGCGCCGAGCGCGAGGCGGTGGCCCTGGCCCGCGTCGAGGAGGTCGGCGAACACGTGCTGCCGCTGATCAACCGGCTCTCCGACCTCTTCTTCACTCTCGCGCGCCTCGTCAACGTGCGCGCGGGCAACGCCGAGGTGCCGTGGACGGCGCGGCGGCCGCCGCGGGGCGAGAAGGGCTGAGGCGCGGTAGCTCAGGCGCCGGCGCTGCCCCGCAGCTCGGAGACACTTCCGAGGTCGCGCCGCTCCAGTTCCTCCAATAGGGTGCCGAGCACGTCCGTCACCAGGGCCGGTCCGCGGTACACGAACCCCGTGTAGACCTGTAGCAGGTCGGCCCCGGCCTGCAGGCGCTCTACGGCGTCGCGGCCATCGAAGATGCCGCCGGCGGCCACGAGCGGCAGCTCGGTCAGCTCGCGCAACCGCTCCAGCACCCTCAGCGCGCGCGCCGCCAGCGGGCGGCCCGACAGGCCGCCGGCCTGCGCCCCGTGCGGCGAGCGCAGCTCCGGGCGCGCCAGGGTGGTGTTGGTGGCGACGAGCCCCGCCGCGCCCTTAGCGTGGGCGACGGCCACGACGTCCGCCAGTGCGGCGGGCTCGAGGTCGGGCGACAGCTTCAGCAGCACCGGTTTCGGGCCGCGCGCAGCGGCGACGCCCGCAGCCACCTCCAGCAGGCGCTCCAACGGCTCGCGCTCCTGCAGGCTGCGCAGGCCGGGCGTGTTCGGCGACGACACGTTGATGACCAGGTAGTCGGCCACGCCCCACACCGCTTCGAGCGAGGCTCGGTAGTCGTCCTGCGCCTCCTCGAGCGGAACGACGCGCGACTTGCCCACGTTCACCCCGACTATGGGTCCGGCGGACTGTGTACTTGGCGCGTAGCCATCGCCGTGGGTTTTAGTGGCGGCCAGGCGCTCGGCCAACCGCTCTGCCAACCGTTCTGCCAACCGTTCTGCCACTCGTGCGGCGCCCTCGTTGTTGAAGCCCATGCGGTTCACGAGCGCCTCGTCCTCGGGGAGCCGGAACAGCCGCGGCGCCGGGTTGCCGGGCTGCAGCAGCGCCGTCACGCTGCCCACCTCGACGCTGCCGAAGCCGAGCGCGCCCAGGGCCGTAACCGCCACGCCGTTCTTGTCGAGGCCGGCGGCCAGCCCGAGCGGGTTGGGGAAGGGGAGGCCGAACGCCTCCACCCGCAGGCGCGGGTCGGCTACGGCGTAGGCGCTCTCGAGCCAGCGGCGCGCCACGAGGCTGCGCCCGGCCAGCGCCAGCCCGCCCAGCACGAGGTGGTGGGCGCGCTCCGGCTCGAGCCGGAACAGCGCCCTTCTCGCCAGCCGGTACACCTCAGGACAGGGACGTACGCGCCGGGCGCACCTCGATGCGGCTCGGCAGCGTGCGCGCCGGCATGCGCATCAGGTAGAGCACGGTGTCGGCGATGTGGGCAGGGTCGATCTTCCACGCGTCCTGTTCGGACAGGTCGCGATCCGCGAAGGTCGTGGCCACCGAGCCGGGCATGATCGTGCTGACGCGCACGCCCTCTTCGCGCAGGTCGAGCATCACGGCCTGCGTGAAGCCCAGCAGGCCGAACTTGCTGGCGTTGTAAGCGGCGCCGCCCGCGAAGAAGTTGGCGCCGGCCAGGCTGCCGATGGTGACGATCATGCCCTGGCTGGCCACCAGCGCGTCCACGCTCGCCTTGACGCTGTAGAAGACCCCCGTGAGGTTCGTGTCCAGGATGCCGTGCCAGAGGTCGGGCTCGAGGTCGCGGATCGAAGCGCGGCCGCCCACACCGGCATTCGCCACCAGCAGGTCGAGTGACCCGAAGCGCTCCACGGCCTCGGCCACCACCCGCCGCTGCGCCTCCAGGTCGCGCACGTCGCACTCCAGGCCCAGCGCCTGTCCTGGCCCCTCGTCGCCTAGCCGCTCGGCCAGCGCCCGCGCGTCGGCGCCACCCCGCGCCGTCAGCACCACGTTCATCCCGGCGCCCACCAGAGCCCTGGAGACCGCCTCGCCGATACCCTTGCTGCCACCGGTGACCAACGCCACCTTGCCGCTTAGATCCATGCGGCCAAGCTAGCACCTTTCGGAACCCGCGCCCCACGCGTGGTAGCCTCGCGCCGTGACCGAGCCGACCCAGTTCCTGGTCGAGCAGGACCGCTTCCGCGGGACGCTGGGCGAGCTGGCGCACGCGCTTCGCACGCAGGCTCTGCCCCCCACCGACATCGACCTCTACCAGCTGGTGCGCGCCTACCTCGCCTACTTCGAGGAGCGCGCCGCCGCCGACCTCGAGCTGGCCACGGAAGCCCTGCCGCGCCTGGCGCAGGTCATCGAGCTGAAGGTGCGCCTCCTGCTGCCGAGGCCCCCGAAGGGCGCGGAGGAAGAGGAAGAGGCGCTGGTCGAGGAGACGCTGGCTGCGGTGGCGCTGCTGGAGGAGCTCGAGGACGCGATCCACTTCCTGAAGAGGCGCCGCGAGGAGCGCCGCCTGATCGTGCCGGCCCGCGCGCCGCGCCCCTCCTACCCGCGCCCGGCGCGGCCCCTGAAGAGCACGCCCAGCGACCTGGCCCGCCTGGCTGGACGCTACCGCCTGGGCGGCTACTTCGAGCTGGCCATCGACAGGCTCAGCCTCGCCAGCGTCGCGCGGGCGCTGCTGGCCTCGTTGAGGCGCCTGAAGGCCGGCACCATGCGCCTGCTATTGGGCTCGGACGAATGGTCGGTACGCACCGTCGGCCTCGCTGCGCTGCTCGAACTGATGCGCGAGGGGCGCGTCATCGCCGAGCAGGACGAGCCGTACGGCGAGATCACCGTGCGGCTGGCCGCTGCCCGCCCTGCGGGCGACACGGAAGAGTCGGCGTGGGACGACGAGCCGGCCGCGCGCTACGAAGAAGCGCCGGCAGCCTGAGCCGCCGGCGCCAGCCGAACGAGTTCCGAAGTTTCGAGCCTAGTTCGACCTGAACGGTGCCTGTCTCAGGCCACCGTAGAGCGCTTGCTGTCGCGCTTGCGCATGCTGGGGTCGAGGATGCGCTTGCGCAGCCGCAGCGACTTGGGGGTCACCTCGAGGAGCTCGTCGTCGTCGAGGTACTCGAGCGCTTCCTCTAGGGTCAGGCGCTTGGGCGGCGTGAGCAGGATGTTCTCGTCGGAGCCCGAGGCGCGCACGTTCGTGAGCTTCTTGTTCTTGCAGACGTTGACGTCGAGGTCGCCCATGCGTGCGTTGGCGCCCACGATCATCCCCACGTACACCTCGGTGCCCGGCGTGATGAAGAAGATGCCGCGGTCCTCGAGCTTGTGGATCGAGTAGGCGAACGCCTCGCCGGCTTCCATCGAGACGAGCGAGCCGTGGTTGCGGGTGACGACCTCGCCCGCGTACGGCTCGTAGCCGTCGAAGGTGTGGTTCAGGACGCCCTCGCCCTGCGTCATCGACAGGAACAGGTTGCGGTAGCCGAAGAGGCTGCGGCTGGGGATGCGGAACTCGAGGCGCGAGCGGGTCTCGCCTGGGTCCATGTTCACGAGCATGCCGCGCCGCGCCGTCAGCGACTCCATGACGCCGCCCATCGAGCTGTTCGGCACGTCGGCGATGACGCGCTCGAACGGCTCCTGAACGCCGCCGTCCTCCTCGCGCATGATGACCTCGGGGCGCGAGACGGAGAACTCGTAGCCTTCGCGGCGCATGTTCTCGACGAGGATCGACAGGTGCAGCTCGCCACGGCCCGAGACGCGGTAGCGCTCGCTGCCGAGCTGCTCGACGCGCAGGGCCACGTTCACCAGCAGCTCGCGCTCGAGCCGGTCGGCCAGGTGGCGGCTGGTGACGTAGGTGCCCTCGCGGCCCGCGAACGGGCTCGTGTTGGGGCTGAAGGTGACGCTGACGGTGGGCTCGTCGACCGCCACGGCGGGCAGCGGCGTGTCGAGCGCGGGATCGCCGATGGTGTCGCCGATTGTCACGTCCGACAAGCCGGCCAGCACGATGATGTCGCCGGCGTCGCCGACCTCGGCCTCGGTCCGCGTGAGGCCCAGGTGGGTGTAGACCTTCGTGATGCGGGCGCGTACGGCCTTCTTGCCGGGGCCGACCGTCACGACCTGATCGCCGGGGCGGACGGTGCCCTGCAGCACGCGGCCGAGTGCCAGGCGCCCGAGGTAGTCGGAGTAGTCGAGGTTGGCGACCTGGAACTTGAACGGGGCGCTGCCGTCGCCGGCAGCCACGGGCACGTGCGCGAGGATCGCGTCGAACAGCGGCGTGAAGTCGGCGCCCTGGGCGTCGCCCTCGCGCCACGCCCGGCCCTCGCGGGCGATGGCGTGCAGGATGGGGAATTCGAGCTGGTCGTCGTCGGCGCCCAGTTCGACCATCAGGTCGAAGGTCTCGGAGGCGACCTCGTCGGGGCGCGCGTCCTTGCGGTCGATCTTGTTGATCACCACGATGGGCCGGAGGCCCCGCGCGAGCGCCTTGCGCAGCACGAAGCGCGTCTGCGGCATGGGGCCCTCGGCGGCGTCGACGAGCAGCAGCACGCCGTCGACCATGGTCAGGGCGCGTTCGACCTCGCCGCCGAAGTCGGCGTGGCCCGGCGTGTCGACGATGTTGATCTTCTCGCCATGCCAGAGCACGGCGGTGTTCTTGGCCAGGATCGTGATCCCGCGTTCGCGTTCGATGTCGCCCGAGTCCATCACGCGCTCGTTGACCTGCTGGTTGGCGCGGAAGACGTTCGATTGACGCAGTAGCCCGTCCACCAGGGTGGTCTTCCCGTGGTCGACGTGCGCGATGATGGCGACGTTGCGGTAGTTCATGGACTCCTCTTGCCCGCGCGGCGCTCAAGCGGCAGGCGGAACGGGAGATTATAGACGATGGACACGGTTACTACGTCTCGGAGGGCACCTAACGCGCGGGCGCGGACCCCCGGACGGGGGATGGGAGCCCAGGCCACATAGGCAGGCGCCCAACCTTGGTAGTTGTGGTCGGATGGAATCCCACCGAACCGAAAGCAAGGAAGAAGCGGCGGTAGCGGCCGTGCAGGCAGCCGCCCCCGTGACCATGTACACCACCTCCTGGTGCGGCGACTGCGTGGCAGCCAAGCGCTACCTGGACGCGAAGGGGATCGCCTACGTCGAGGTCGACATCGAGCAGGACGAGGCGGCCGCCGAGCTGGTGATGAGCCTCAACGACGGGCGTCGCAGCGTGCCCACCCTCGTGCGTGGCGAGGCGGCAGCCAGCCTATCGGGCTTCTCGGTCGCCAAGGCGCACGCCTTCCTGACCGCAGCGGGCCTGGCCGACGTCAGGCCGGCCGAGGCCACTGCCTCCGCTACGGCGGACGACTGAGCGCGCTCGCCGTGCGCGGCTCGACGAGCCGTCGCGGATCGGCCGCCCGGACGGCTGCGCAGCGTTTCGGAGGCTCCCAGGAGCGCTCCTCCGCCCGTGGTAGCCTCCCTGCCATGCCTTCAGCGCGTCCGGGCGACGCCACACCTAAGAACGGACCGACCGAGCACCGGCCGACCGAGCACGGGCCGACCGAGCACCGGTCAACCGAGCAACGGACAGCCGAGCGCCGGCCCGTGCCCGAGGCCACGCCTGGTGTCCCGCTCGAGCAGGTCGGCGACGGCGCCTTGCGGGAAGCCGGGGAAGGTCCAGTTCCGGAGCAGGGGAAGGGCGCGAAGGTGCGCCAGATGTTCGCCGACATCGCGCCCACCTACGACCTTCTGAACCGCCTGCTAAGTTTCGGGGTCGACCGGCGCTGGCGCGCCCAGGCGGCCGAGCGGGTGCTGGCCGGCCTGCCACCCGCGGCAAGCGGCACGGCCGTGCGCGTGCTCGACGTAGCCTGCGGCACGGGCGACCTGACCTTCGAGCTCAAGCGCCGAAGGCCCGACGCCGAGGTGCTGGGCGCGGACTTCGCCGAACCGATGCTGAAGCTGGCACGCTCCAAGGCCCAGCAGCGCGGCCTGTTCGTCGAGTTCCTGGCCGCCGACGGCACGAGGCTGCCGTTCGAAGGCGGCAGCTTCGACGCCGTCACGATCGCGTACGGCCTGCGCAACTTCGCGGACCCCGACGCGGGCCTCCGCGAGTTCCGGCGGGTGCTCAAGCCGGGCGGACGCCTGGCCGTACTCGAGTTCCCACCGCCACCGGGCGGGCCGTTCGGTACGCTGTTCCGCTTCTACTTCCGCCGCGTGCTCCCGTGGCTGGGCGGCGTCATCAGCGGCGAACGCAGCGCCTACGCCTACCTGCCCGAGTCGGTGTTCGCCTTCTTCACGCCCGAGGAGCTGGAGCGCCGCTTGCACGCGGCCGGTTTCGCGGCGGTTGCATTCGAGAATCAGACCTTCGGGGTATCGGCCCTGCACGTGGCCGAGGCGCCCCCCGAACGGAGGGAAAGATGAACGACAGTACTCTCACGCCCCAGGCGGACCAGGTGAAGGCGCGAACCGTGGTCCGGGTCGGCGCCAAGGCCCGCGCCGACCTGTCTGGCGCCTTCGACTTCGAGTACGAGCTGAACACCGACGCTTCGCTCGTCGACCAGCGCTGGAACGACTTCGAAGAGCGCCACGAGCACCGCTACGGCCTCGCCATCGAGCACCTCAAGAGCCGCGTGAAGGGGCGCTCGTACGACAACGACGCCATGAAGCTGCGGGTGGGGGCGCGTGGCTTCTACGCCCAGTCGCAGCAGTTCCCGGCCGCCTTCTACGGCGACACGGGCAAGGCGAGCGTGAACTTCGTCAGCGAGAACGAGGCGGCAGCGCTCGTCTGGGAAGCGGTCGCCCACTACCGCGCCGAGGAGGCGCGCTCGATCACCACCATCTACACGGACGACGAGCCGCCCGAGTTCTTCTTCGGCTACCGGGTCGACGACTTCCGCCGCTACGAGATCGGCTTCCTGCGCACGACCGTGCCGCTGCACCTGCGCGTGATGTTCGACTCTCCTTCCGAGATCCCCATCCTGGGCGCCCGCACCGGCACGATGCTCTACCAGCGCACCCGGGGCGGCAAGCACGTGGTGGTGCGCGCTCCGGGCCGGCGGCAGCCGCTGCTGAGCGTCGCCCCCCTCGGCTGAGGGACGCGTGGCGAGCACGGACGTCGTCATCGTGGGCGGCGGCCTCGCGGGCTGCGAGGCCGCGCGGCTGACGGCCCGCGCCGGTCTCTCCACGCTCCTGGTGACCACCAGCCTCGACACGCTCTACAACCTGTCGACCGACGAGGCGCGCCTCGAGCCGCCCGCCGGCAGCCTCATGGCCGAGGCCGTGTCGGCCATGGCGGACGGGAACGAGCGCATCGGTGCCTGGGAGCTGCATAGGCACGTGAAGTACGCGCTCGAGAGCGAGCCGGGGCTGCACCTGCTGCAGTCGTCCGTCTCGGGCCTGCTGGTGGAGGAGGGGCGGGTGGCCGGCGTCTCGACCTGGGAAGGGGTCGACAGGCGTGGCGCGCTGGTGGCGCTCTGCGTCGGCAGCTTCCTGGAGGGGCGGCTGACGATCGGCAACAGCACCGAAGCGGCGGGACGCTTGAGCGAGATGGCCTACGACGACCTCTTCGTCGATCTGGTGGGGCACGGTTTCGACTTCGACGACCTGACCCTCACGGCGCCGTCCACGAGCGGCTCGCTGCCGTACACCGTCGACTGCCGCGTGTTCGCGGCCACCGAACGAGGCGAGGGGCTGAGCTTGCCGCGCCTGAAGGGTCTTCACGCGGCAGGACTGTGCGTGGCCGGCTACCTCACCTATGAGGAGGCGGCCAGCCACGGGATGGAACTGGGGCGCTCGCTCGCCCAGGGGGCGCGCCCCAGCGGGCTATGGGAAACCGACTAGGTAGAGGAAGCTGGACGACTCGGTCCGGGTTCAGCCGGCGCGCTTGCGCGTGCCGCGTATCGACTGCGTATCGTCCCGGGCCGCGGTGTAACGCTCGAGCTTGCTGAGTTCAAACGCCTGGGCCCAGACCATCTCGGCGCCGTCGGGGGTGGTGCGCACGAGCCGGTACTCGTACGGCTCGGCCGGCTTCGCGATGGAGATCGCGTAACGCTCGCCGCGGTAGAGGACTTCTTCGCCGATAGTGAAGCTCGCCATGTGCTCAGAGTACCGCGAAGAGCGGTTCCGGAACCGGGGCGAATAGCCCCTTCTCGTGGCCCTTGCGTAGCAGCTGGCGCACCGCGGCCGTCCCCTCGGGTCCGACGTCCAGCGAGTAGTCGTTGACGTAGAGCTCGATGTGCTGCCGCCGCACGCTGGGTTCCATCTCCTGCGCGTGCCGGGCGACGTACTCCGCCGAGGCCGACGGGTCGGCCCAGGCGCGCTCCAGGCTGGCGCGGATCAGGCGGGTGAGCCTGGCGTGCACCTCGGCCCCAAGGTCGCGCCTGGCGACTATGGCGCCCAGCGGCACGAGCTGGCCCACTTCCTGTTCCCACCACGTTCCCAGGTCGACCAGCGCGTGCAGGCCATGGCTTTCGTACGTGAAGCGGCTCTCGTGGATGATCAGGCCGGCGTCGACCTCGCCGGCCTTCACGGCAGGCATGATGCGGTCGTAGCGCAGCTCCACGAGTTCGGTGTCTTCGGGCCGCCACAGCTGCAGCAGCAGGTTGGCGGTGGTGCGGCCGCCCGGGATGGCGATGCGCCTTCCGGTGAGGTCGAGGTGCGGCTGGTTGGCCACCACGAGCGGCCCGACCCCGCGGCCCAGCGCGCCGCCCGAGGGCAGCAGCACGTAACGGTCGGTGAGGTAGCCGTAGGCGTGGTAGCTGACCTTCGCGACGTCCAGCTCCTCGCGTTGCGCCAGGCCGTTCAGCGCTTCGACGTCGTCGAGGGTGACGTCGAACGACAGGGGAGGTGCGCCGTCGTCCATGAAATCGTCGACGAGGCCGTGCACCAACGCGTGGAAGATGAAGGTGTCGTTCGGGCAGGGCGAGTAACCGAGCTTCAGGTTCAAGGTGTCGAGCTCCAGTCGCGAAGGTTCGTGCTCACGGTGCGTCGTCCGATACGCCTGCCGACGCATCGGCGCCCAGCAGGCGGCGGTGCTCGACCATCAGGCAGCGGTCCTGGATCACCTCGATGCCCTCGGCGCGCAGGCGCTCGGCCACCTCGTCGTTGCGCAGCCCTAGCTGGATCCACACCGCGCGCGGCAACGGGTCGAGGGCAAGGATGTCGTCCAGATGGCCGGGGATGTCCTCGTTGCGCCGGAAGACGTTCACCATGTCGACCCGCGAGTCCAGGTCGGCGAGCGTCTCGACGGCCTCGTTCCCGAACAGGGTGCGGCCCGCCGCCCTGGGGCCGACGCCCACGACCTCGTAGCCCCGCTCGCTCATGTAGGCGGGCACGTAGTGGGCGGGACGGTCTTCCTTCGGGTTGGCGCCGATCACGGCGATGCTCCGTACCTCGCGCAGCAGTTCCCGCAGGCGCCCGTCGGAGGGGGCGTCCGGTACCGCCTGGCGGCCTTCTCTGGTAGCTTCGTCTCGGTCCATGCCTAGACTCTACTGCCTCCCATGCACGGTTTCCGTTGCCGGAGGGCCTTCTGGTCTGCTACAATCGAGTGCTGTGTGTGAAGCTGGCGCGGCGTGACTCTACCCGAGTACGCGCTGCGTATCGCCCACACCCAGATTCCCGCAGGAGGTGGAGTCCATTTCGAAAGAGTTGAAGGTGAACGAGCAGATCCGCGCCCGTCAGGTGCGCCTCATCGGGTCGGACGGCCAGCAGGTCGGCATCGTCGACACCCGTGATGCGATCCGGATGGCGCGCGAGGAAGACCTCGATCTCGTCATGGTAGGCGAGCAGGCGCAGCCCCCGGTCGCCAAGCTGATGGATTACGGCAAGTACCGTTTCGAACTCCAGCAGCAGACCAAGGAGGCGCGCAAGCGCTCCCGCCAGCAGGAGATGAAGTCGATCAAGTTCCGCGTCAAGATCGACGAACACGACTACGAGACCAAGGTCAACCACATCCGCCGGTTCCTCAAGGGCGGTCACAAGGTAAAGGTGACCATCATGTTCCGCGGCCGTGAGCGCACCCACCCCGAGCTGGGGCAGGGTATCCTCAACCGCGTCGCTGCCGATGTCAACGAGCTCGCCGTCGTGGACGCCGCGCCGTCGATCGCCGGCATGGACATGAACATGATCCTCCGCCCGTCCGGAGTACCGTTGGAAAGCTGAGCGCAGGCTCAGCGGGCGCCCGAGCCCAGGCTCGGCATGCGTCACGCTCGGATACCGACACCTTTCGTGCGGCCCACGCCCACGGGGGAAACGAAACGCGCCTTCCACGGCGCCGCCGGAGAGTCCGGCGGGCCGGCCAGGGCGGCGACAACAGGAGAGAAAGCACATGCCTAAGCTGAAGACCCACAAGGGCACCAAAGCCCGTGTAAAGATCACTGGGCGAGGTAAGGTCAAGGCGATGCGCTCCGGGAAGCGACACCTGAACTACAAGAAGTCAGGTAAGACTATCCGGCAGGGCAGAACGGACCTTCTCATCGCCAAGCCAGAGGCAGAGCGCATCAAGGCGCTGCTGCCCTACGAGTGAGGTACTGAGATATGCCACGCGCCAAGACCGGCATCGTCCGCCGCCGCCGCCACCAGAAGCTTCTCAAGCGCGCCAAGGGCTACTGGGGCTTACGCTCCAAGAGCTTCCGCATCGCGCAGCAGACGCTCCTCAACGCCGAGGATTACGCCTACCGCGATCGCCGCGACAAGAAGGGCGACTTCCGTCGCCTCTGGATCGCGCGCATCAACGCCGCCTCGCGCCAGGAAGGCCTCAGCTACTCGCGCTTCATCGCGGGCCTGCGCCGCGCCGGCGTCGAGCTCGACCGCAAGGTGCTCGCCGACATCGCCGTCCGCGAACCCGAGGCGTTCCGCGCGCTGGTCGAGACCGCCAGAAGCGCAGCCTGACCCACTCGAATTGAACCGACGGCCCGGCCGTCATGAACCGCGCGCCACCAGGACGACCGTCCGGCGGCGCGCGGTTCCTTGTGGCGTGGTGCCGGCCGCTGAACCGTGACGTCGCGCTTCTTGTTCGCTCCACTCGAGAGTCCTCGTCCTTCGGACAACGACTCTTGGAACCGCTTTATAGAAGTGGGGGTGCGGGGGCCATAAAACCCGTGCTTTCAAGCGCGGGATACATGGA
>CAZVCT010000018.1:0-34361 GCA_964625655.1 uncultured bacterium | reverse complement strand
CAGCCAGGTGCCGATCCGGATGTCGTACGGCGGTTACGTCGACCCGACCATGTGACCTTCGGCCGCTCAGCTCACCTGCCGGTCCGCCACGCCTCCAGCACCTCGCGCTCCCTTTCCGGGTCGAGGCCCACCTTCAGCTCGGGCTCGCCGCGCTCGCGGTGCCACGCCAGGGTGTCGCGCACGGTCTGCTCGACCGGGCGGATCGTCAGGCCGGCCTCGTGCCCTCTCGTGTGGTCGATGCGGAACATGTTGGTGGAGGGCTCGGGCAGCCAGAACGGCAGGTCGGCGAAGGGCCGCACCTCGTGGAGGCGCAGGAAGTGCTCGTCTACCCAGGTGACCTTGGCATCGACCGCGCCTCCCGCCTTCTCGGATGCTTCCTTCGCGGCCGCCAGCAGCGAGCCCATGTCGAAACGGTCGGCCTCGCTGACGGCGTTGTAGGTGCCCGCCAGGCTGTGCTCCAGCGAGCGCGTCATCCACGCAGCCAGGTCGCGCGCGTCGATCCACTGCAACGGCAGGGCCGGGCCGCGCGGCGCCAGTATCTCACCGCCGCGGTGCATGCGCGCCACCCAGTAGGTGAAGCGGTCGGTGGGGTCCTCGGGGCCGACGACGATGCACGGCCGTATCACCAGGCGCCTGTCCTCGGGGTAGACCTTCGCCAGCTCCTCTTCGCACAGCACCTTCAGGCCGCCGTAGGTCGAGCCGTTGACCTCTTCGACGGTCGCGTCTTCCAACCTGATCAGCTCGGAATCCTCGTCCACGTACGGCTCGGTGGTGTCGCGGTAGACGCTGATGGTCGAGATGAACAGGTAGTGGTCGACGTTCTTCTCCAGTATCCGCGCCGCCTCGCGCACCTGCCTGGGCACGTAGGCGCTCGTGTCGATCATGGCGTCCCAACCGCGGTCGGCCAGCTTTAGAAGGTCGGTGTCGCGGTCTCCGATGATCGTTTCCGCCACGCCCTCGGGCGCTGGGCGCGAGCCGCGGTTGAAGAGCGTAACCTCGTGGCCGCGCGCTACGGCGTCTTCGACGAAGTGCCTGCCGATGAACTGGGTGCCGCCGATGACGAGAAGCTTCAAGACGGGCTCCTTCTGGCGTCCTAGAAGTCTCCCTCCGCGACCTGGAGGCAGGTGACGCCCAGCTCACGGTACATCGCCACCACGCGCGCACGGTCCTCCAGCGCCAGGAGGATGTCTTCCACCTTGTAGTCGGCCTCGAACCAGCGCCGCTTGAGGATGTGGTCGGGGGTGCGGTCCGAGAAGGGGCGCAGCAGTATCCGCTCGTAAGGCACCCCGTGCTTCTTCAGCCACTCCTCGGTGTCGGCGAGCGTGTCGTCGCGCCGGCCGCTGACGATGTGGATCTTGTGGCCGGCGTCGGCCAGCGCGCGCACCAGGGTGATGACGGGCTCGATGGGCTCGTCGTCCTTGCTGGCGGCGAAGAACGACTCGTAGTCGCGGTTCCTGCCGCGCACGTAGTGGACGCGGTGCTCGGTGTCGGAGAGGGTGCCGTCGAGGTCGCAGAGGACGATCTTGCTCATGGGCCAACTGTAGGACGCTACTCGCGGCAGATGATGCGCCCCTGCACGACGTCGCTGCGCGTGTAGCGCCAGCTGTCGACCACCGCGCCGCCCAGCATCAGGTAGATCGTGTCGCCCGAGTTGTTCCAAACGCCCTGGCCTGGGTTCTCGATGCGCAGCTCGCCGGCGGGCTGCACGCCGGCCGGCAGGCGGAAGATCTGTCGCGAGCCCTCGTCGAACAGGTAGTAGCCGCGCGTGTCGAGCGGCGCGGGCAGGAAGACCGACACCCACTCGCCGACGTCGTTGGGGGTGTCGGGGCTGGGCAGGGCGCAGTGCAGGGCGATGGGCGGGCCCTGGTCTGCGGGTTGGGCATCCGCCGGCGGCGCTTCGGCCGGTGCCGCCTCCTGCCCGGCACGAGCCCATTGACCGAGGGCTGCAGCTTGGGCCGCCTCGGTCGCTGCCTCGTAGAGGTCGGCGTAAGTGTCGTTCGGCGCGATCGTCAGGGGGTGCGCCCAGCCCGCCTCGGCCATGGCCAGGTTCAACTGGACGACGCGCGTGCCCGCCACGCTCCAGCCGCCGTCGGCGTGGGCGGCGTAGGCGTAGGCCAGCAGGCGCCCGTAGATGTCCTCGAGGCCGAGGTCCAGTTCCAGCCACACGAGGCTGCCCGGCGGCGCCAGGCTGCGCAGGTAGGCGGCAGCGGGGGCGCCGAACGGCCCGCCGCCCGTGCGCTCGGGGGCGTCGATGCCGATGAGGCGCACGGTGCGGGGCCCGACGTTGGACAGCACCACGATGGTGTCACCGTCCACCACGTCGAGCACCGGCACGGGCCCGTAGAGGCGCGAGACGGGGGCGCGGACGACGTCGACGGTGGGAGTGCCTACGGAGCTGCCGGCCGAGTCCTGGTTCGCGCCGCCACCGGTACCGGCGTTGGCGCTAACGAACGGCGTGGCCCACAGCATGGCAACCGCCAGCACCAGCGCCGACGCCGGCGTTCGCCACCAACCGAGGCGCCTGAACCGGCCGCTGCGCCGACGCATCAATGCCTGGAGGAGGGCACCGACGCCGCCGAAGCCTGGAGGCCGCACGCCGCCACCACCCCGTCGAGCTCGGCGCGGATCAGGTCGTCTGCCTGCACGCCGGGGTGCCGCACGTGCGCCGACGCGATGGCGCCGCGGCGCCGGTAGATCTCCTTGCGGATCGCCAGGCCGATGACGGGCTGGAACTCGTAACGCAGCAGCGGGCAGGCGCGGTAGAAGACGCGGCGGGCACGCTCCTCGTCACCGGCGTGCCAGGCGCTGACGATCTCTACCAGCAGCTCTGGGTACGAGAGGCCGGTCATGATGCCGTCGGCGCCCCGCATCAGCTCCTCGAGCAGGAAGGTGCCGCCCAGGCCGCCCACGATGCCGATGTCCGAGCCGAGCTGGCGCAGGCGGGTCACCTTGGGCAGGCTGGGCGTCTCCTCGAGCTTGATGACCACCACGCTGGGCAGCGCGTCGTGCAGTTCGGCTACGAGCTCGGCGCTCATGCGGATGCCCGTCACTGCCGGGTAGTCGTGCAGGATCAGCGTGGTGTCCAGCGCCTCGTCGTGCGCCTGGTAGAAGGCGCGGATGACGGCGTCGCTCTGAACGGGTGGCGGCGCCACCAGCAGGCCGGCCGCACCGCCCTTCAGCATCTCCTGGCCCCGCGCCACGGCCATCGCGGTTCCGGCCCCGCCGGCGCCGGCGTAAACCGGCACCCGCCCGGCCGCGGCCGAGACGGTGGTGCGCAGCACCGCGATGCGCTCCTCCTCGGTCAGCTTGGGTGCTTCGCCCAGCACGCCCAACACCACCAGCCCGTCGACACCCAGGCCGATCAGGAACTCGGTGAGGCGCTCGAGGCTGGGCAGGTCGAGCTCGCCGGCTTCGGTGAACGGCGTGGGCATGATCGTGTGGACGCCGCCGAAGCGGCCGGCGGGGCTCTTGGGGTAGTCCATGGTTTCTCCTCGCTTCACTTGCGCGCTCGTGCGTCGCCCACGGCGCTGCCCGGTGAAGGCGTCGGCACGCGCGGCGCGTTGCGGATCATCTGGTAGGCCTGGCCCAGGCTCACGGCTCCAATGCGGCTCATCCGCTTGTAGATGGCCGTGTTGACGGGGCTGGTCTCGGCCGTGAACGTGTCGTGGCCCCACATCGCTGCCCCCTGAAGGCCCGCCTTCAGCAGGGCGGCGGCGATAGTGGTGTTCCGGTACTCCGGCACCACCCCGACGAGGCCCAATCTGGGTCCCGTGGGGTTGCGCCAGATGCGCACCAGCCCTACGTACCTGCCGGTGCGTTCGTCGACTCCGACGAGGTACGCCGCCGGGTCGAAGGGGGGTGCGGTGGAGAGCTCGTCATGGAACCAGGCGCGGTCTCCCTGCCAGCCGTCCGTGCCCGGAACGTCTTGCCGGACCTGGTTGTCCAGGAGGAACAGCCGCTCCTCGTCGACCGAGTCGGCCGGATGGATCGCGATTCCCGGCGGAGTCCAGGCGCGGCTCAACCAAGACAGGGCCGCGCCGAAGCGGATGCGGAAACGTTCGTCGACCAGCTCGACCTCGAAGCCGGCCGCCCGCAGAGCGTCGACCGACGCAGCGTCGCTGGCGTCGACCTCCGCGTGCACCGCACGCCCGGAAGCGTCGAAGGCCGCGTCGGACAGAAGGGGGTAAGCGGCTCGCTCCCCGACGAAGTACAGGAACGTACGGCCGTCCGGCCGGCGCCACGCGTCGACCGCTGCGACGGCCTCGTCGCCCTGCACGGCCAGCCACCGCGGCAAGGGCTGGTCCTTGCCCTCGTCGCGTTCCCTGAGCGCGGCGGCCGAGGTGCCGTACACGCCTGCCGCCATCTCGTACTGGTCCGTGAACCGCACCGCTTCCACGGCTTCAAGTCTAGTTGAGTTCCTGGCGGCGCTGCTCTACCTGCCGCTGCTGGGGCTGCGCGCGCCAAGGAGCGCCCACCGACTCCGAGACCTGCCCCGGTAGTACCGCGAAACCCGAAGAACGATGGAACGGACGTGGAACGCATGTTCACTAGCCTGATCGATGTCAGGCGAACGACTGCTGGACAGGTCGATGGTGCGGGTGATCTGCGAAGGACGTCGCAAGCGCGGTATCCGACGTGGGCACAGGCCGCACGTTCCTCCTGAATCCGCACCACCAGCTTCCAGAGAACCTTCCAACGGACCAGACCGGAAGGATCCCTGCCTGACAAGCCGCCCTGAACGCGGCCGGGAGGATTGCAGTGAAGAAGTTGCCCCTCAGCATGAACGCCAGGATGAAAGCGGTCCTCTACCTGGTCGTCGTACTTGCCCTGGCCGCCTGTACCCAGCCGGGAGGTCCGCCCAATCCCACCGAACCGCCCGGAGCGTTCGCGCTTGCCGCCCCGGCAGCCTTCTGCATGGCAGACGACGCAGGTGGTGTCACCATCAGTTGGAGCGCCGCGGAACGCGCCGCCAGCTATACGGTCTTCCGGAACGGCGAACAGATCGCGGTGCTCGGCGGAACCACGACGACCTACAGGGACGAAGGAAGCTTCGAACCGGGCACCCAGATCGAGTACAGCATCCGGGCCAGCAACGGCATCGGCGTGGCGCAGAGTGCGCCCGTCAGCGCGAGCGTGCCGTTCGGCGTCTGCTTGCAGGGCAAGAAGATGATCGCCTCCAGCAGTGAGTTCGCACTCGCGATCGCCGAGGACGGCACCGTGTGGGCGTGGGGCTCGAACAACAATGGCGCGCTCGGACAAGGCACCTACTTCCTGGACTTTCCTGGGCCGGTTCAGGTTCCGTTCCTGAGCAACGTCACGGCGGTGGCAGCCGGGCGATCACACGCTTTGGCTCTGGACGCTGACGGGCACGTCTGGGCGTGGGGCGCGAACTTCGATGCCCAACTGGGCCTGCCCCTGAGCGTGCCGGAGCACACCGTGCCAACGATGCTCAGCGGACTCCCACCCATGATCGACATCGCTGCAGGTGAGGACCACAGCCTTTCCGTCGCAGCTGACGGCAGCGTCTGGGCCTGGGGCCGGAACTCCGAGGGCCAAGCTGGCGCCGATCCGGATTCGAACAGCCAGATCGGGCCCCCTGTGCGACTGGAAAGCCTGACCAACGTCAGAAGCGTTCATGCCGGTTGGTCCAGCTCTTTCGCCGTGCATGCCGACGGAACGGTCTCGGCCTGGGGGAGCAACGAGGGTGGAGTTCTGGGTGCCAGCGGCGAGCCTTACCATTTCGAGCCTCGGAAGGTGCCTGATGTCGAATCGGCCGTCTGGGTCTCGGCCTCCGAAGACGCAGCCGTCGCCCTGCTCGAAACTGGCAGCGTCGTGGCTTGGGGCAACCTGCCTTGGGAGAACGCCCCGACCCCAGTGATCATGACGCTCGACAGCGCTCCCGCTGCCGTTCCGGAACTCGGCAACGTCAGCAGCATCAGCCTGAACATGCACGGCGTTCTGGCAGTTCTCGACGACGGTACGGTCGTCCAGGGAGGCGGCGACTGGCGTGTCGACGAACCGCAGTTCGATGAGGACTTCCCCATCTGGCCGCCCGAGCCGGTTCCGGGAATCACCGATGCTCGGCTGGTGAGCACGAGTCACCGTTTCACCGTCGCTCTCACGGGCTCCGGTGAAGTGTTGGCTTGGGGGGTCAACCGCCGCGGGTCACTCGGAGAGCACATGCCCCGCGAAAGGTACACGCTTACGGAACTGGCGACGTCGGAAACTTTCGCTCGCATCGACGCAAGCTCCAGTCACGTACTTGCGGTTACCGACCAGGGAGACGTGTATTCCTGGGGCTATCCCGACGACCGGATACTGGCGAACGGAGCCGGAGCGGATGGAGTCAGCCGGCCGAAGCTCGTGCCCGGCCTCGACGACATAGTCGACATCGCGGCTGGCTATCGGTTCTCGTTGGCAGTAGACGGATCGGGCTCTGTCTACGGTTGGGGCAACGCGGAGGCCGGTCAGCTTGGCAACGGAGACCTCACCGCTAACTGGGTCGCGCAACCTCGACTCGTAACCGGCCTGACGGGCATCGTTGCAGTGTCGGCAGGCAACGCCCATGCTCTCGCGCTAGACGATCAGGGCGCGGTGTGGGCGTGGGGCTTGAACAGTGACGGGCAAACCGGAACCGGCTCACCTGAGGATTTCGTGGCAGCGCCCACTCAGGTCAGCCTGCCAGCAGACGCCGAGCAGATCGCGGCCGGCATGTCTCACTCCGTTGCAGTACTGGCAGACGGGTCCGTGTGGTCTTGGGGCAACGGGGGCTACGGCGCTCTCGGAAGGGGTGGTGCCACCGGCGCCAGTGCGTCCGACGAGTCCGAACCGGTCCTGTCTCAGGCGACCGGCGTGAGGGCGGTAGCCGCCGGCGCAGATTTCACGGTGGCGATACAGGCTGACGGCACCGCCGTGGCATGGGGACGCGGCGCGAATGGGCGCTTGGGCACCGGCACCACGAGCAATTCCAGCGTGCCGCTTGCGGTAGTGGGCCTCGAGGACCTGACGTTCGTGACTGCCGATGACGACCACGTGCTCGCTGTGGACACCAGCGGAGCCCTGTTCGGGTGGGGTAGGGATGGCGGTGCGCTGGGCAGTCGATCCGAGAGCAGCGACGCGCCGTTCAGCGTGTCTACTCCGGTACGTATCGAATCCGGTGCGGCTCCGTACCTGGCAGCCGCGGGCGACGGCTTCTCGGTGGTCGTGCTGGACGGAGTTGCGTACGCCACCGGCATGGACGATGGCGGGCTGGGCGTCGGCAAGCTCTTCTTCAGCGTGGATCCCATGCTCGTCGACGGCCTGCCTCGGATCGCTCAGCCCCGCAACTGACCGCTATGTCCGCCTGCGTTTGGCCTAGAAGCCCACCGCCTGCCCGTCCTTGCGGTGGTCCGAGCCGGCCACGTAGCCCCCGCCTTCGAGGCGCACGATCAGCTGCGCGCCGCCGAAGGGGCCGGGGTCGTCGCTGACGGTCAGCTCGTGGCCGCGCTCACGCAACCCCTCGAGCGTGGCAGGGGGCAAGCCGCGCTCGACGGACACGCCTAACCCGCCGGTAACCTGCCAGCGCGGCGCGTCGCTGGCCGCCTGCGGGTTCTGACCCCAGGCCAGCAGCCGCAGGGCCATCTGCAGGTGGCCCTGCGGCTGCATCGGGCCGCCCATCACGCCGAAGCTCGCCAGGGGCGCGCCGCCGGCCATCAGGAACGCCGGGATGATGGTATGGAATGGGCGCTTGCCGCCGGCCACCCGGTTCGGGTGCCCCTCGGTGAGCACGAAGCCGTGCCCGCGGTTCTGCATGGCGATGCCGGTGCCGGGAATGACGACGCCCGAGCCGAAGCCCATGTAGTTCGACTGGATGAGCGACACCATGCGCCCTTCCGCGTCGGCCGTCGTGATGTAGACGGTGCCCTTCTCCTGCGGCAGGCCATGCTTCGGGTCGCGCGCTTCCGCGAAGCTGATCAGCTTCGCGCGGCGCGCCAGGTACTCGCTGCTCAGAAGGTCCTCGGTGCTGACGCTCATGGCGGCCGGGTCGGCCACGAAGCGGTGGGCGTCGGCGAAGGCGAGCTTCATGGCCTCTATCTGCAGGTGCAACGATTCCGCGCCGTCGGGGTCCAGGTCCTTGAGGTCGAAGTGGCGCAGGATGCCCAGCGCCATCAGCGCGGCCAGGCCCTGGCCGTTGGGCGGGATCTCGTGCAGCTCGGCGTCGGCGTAGTCGGTCGAGATGGTGCCCACCCAGTCGGCGGTGTGCTTCGCCAGGTCCTCTTCGGTCAGCAGCCCACCGGCGCGCTTCGCCTCGGCTGCCATGGCCGCTGCCAGCTTGCCCTGGTAGAACGAGTCGCCCTTGCTGTGCGCGATCGACTGCAGGGTGTTGGCCTGGTCTAGCGAGCGGAACAGCTCGCCCGCGCCCGGCGCGCGGCCCTTGGGCATGAAGTGACGGGCGAACTCCTCGTTGTGGCCATGGATCTCGGCCGAGCGAGCCCAGGCGGCGGCCGTGATGGGCGTGACGTGGAACCCTTCCGAGGCGTAGCCGATGGCCGCCTCGAACAGCTGCGGGAACGGCAGGCGCCCGAAGCGCTGCGACAGCTCGACCCAGCCCGACACGGCGCCCGGCACGGTCACCGTGTCCCAGCCGTAGCGCGGCAACGCTTCCTTGCCGGCGAAGCGCTCGGGCGCCAGCGCCGCCGGCGAGCGGCCGCTGGCGTTCAGGCCGTGCAGCTCCTTGCCGTCCCAGACTATGGCGAACAGGTCGGAGCCGATGCCGTTGCTGGTCGGCTCCACCACCGTCAGGGTGGTGGCCGCGGCGATGGCGGCGTCGACGGCGGTGCCGCCGCGCCGCAGCGCATGGAGGCCCGCCTGAGCGGCTAGCGGATGCGAGGTTGCCACGAGGTTGCGGCCGAACACCAGCGGCCGCTGGGACGGGTAGGGGAAGGCGTCGTCGAGATCGGGTATCAGCATCGTGTCCTTCACGGCAGGAGCCGGGTTGTGGGAGGGGCGCGGTTCTTGCCCGAGTATATATAGGTGGTCCGGCGCGCTGACGGCCCGGCGCCCATGGCAGAAGGAAAGGCTGTAACGCCTACGGCCCCTGACCACCCCGCACGCGCTATACCCACGACGGAGGTAAGCCATGCCGGAGATCCGCGTGAACGTTACCGAGGAGGTGGCGCAGGCCCTCGAGGCTCGAGCGCGGGCCCATGGGCTGGAGGTCACGGAGTTCGCAGCCAGGGCGCTCGCGCGCGAGGCGGGGGTTTCGACGCCCGGCAGCGTCCCGCCACCACGGGCCGGGGCCTCGTGGAGCGACGAGGAGCTCGGTTCCTCCGACATCGCCGCCCAGCAACAGGATTCCAACCAACAGTTCCTGGACCGACGGACCCCCAACCCGCAGAACCCTAGCCTGCAGGAGCACTTCGATTCGGGCTGGTCGTCTCTGACCAGCGACGAGGTGTTCGACGCGGACTGGGACAAGGAGAGCTGACGACCCGAGCCCGGCTTAGCGGGGCCGAAGGGCGGGGCCGGCTGCTATACTCGCGTCGCCCGCCCGGGCATCCAGGCGGGACCCTATACGCATAGAGGAAGGCAGTAACCAGATGGAAATCGCACGCTGACCGACGAGACCCTCAACAGGATCTAGTTCCCTCCGACAGGAGATCAGCGTGAGTTTGCATCTGCAGGCCGTGGCGAAGCGCTACGGCGGCAACACCGTATTCCAAGACCTCGACTTCAAGATGGCCACCGGCGAGAAGTTCGCCCTGGTAGGCCCCAACGGCAGCGGCAAGAGCACCTTGCTGCGCCTGATCGCTGGCCTAGAGCGACCCGACGCCGGCGTGGTCAGCGTGACCGGCACCGTCACCCTCCTCGAGCAACAGGCCGAGCTGAGCGACGAGACGGCGCTTCAGGCCAGCATGCCGGCCTTACTGCGCTCGGCAGCAGCCCAGCTGAGCGCGGCTGAAGCCTTGCTTACCGAACCGACCGAAGCCAACCTCGAACGCTACTCGGCCGCCGAGGAGCGCTTCCGGGCCGCCGGCGGTTACGAGTTCGAACCCCGCGCCCAGGGCGTGCTGGCCGGGCTGGGCTTGGACGCCGACACACCCGCCGCGCGCCTCTCGGGTGGCCAGCAGCGCCGCCTGCTGCTGGCGCGGCAGCTGCTGGCCCCGGGCGACGTGCTGCTGCTGGACGAACCCACCAACCACCTGGACACGGAAGGCCTGGCCTGGCTAGAGGGATGGGTGCGCGCCAGCCCCTCTACCGTCCTGGTCGTGTCGCACGACCGGGCGTTCCTCGACGCCACCGTGACGGCCGTGGCCGAACTGGAGCGGGGCCAGCTGACCGTGTGGCCCGGCAACTACTCGCAGGCGATGGAGGTGAAGGCCACCGCGCTGGACGCGCAGCAGCGCCTGCACGACGCCCAGGCGCGCCAGAAGCGGCAGCTGGAGATCGAGGCGGGCCGCCTCGGCTCGGCCGGTCGCAGCGCCGGCCACTACAACCACAAACGCGCCGGCAACCAGGCGGTCATCCTGGCCAAGAACAAGGCCGAGAACGTGTCGCGCACGCTGGCCAGCCGCTCCCGTGCGCTGCAGAAGCGCCTCGAGCGCTTCGAGCTGACGCCGGCGCCTTTCGAGGACGAAGGCGCCCCGGTCATCCCGCTGCCCGAGTTCCCAACCGGGCCGGGCGAGGTGCTGCGCTTCGACGGCGTGACGCTGGCGCGCGGCGGGCGCGTGCTGGCGGAGGACCTCACCTTCCTGCTGCGCCGCGGCGAGAAGCTGGCGCTGCTGGGCCCGAACGGCAGCGGCAAGAGCAGCCTGATCGCGGCGGCGCTGGGCCAGCTGGCGCCCGCGGCCGGCACCATCACGCTCGGCGCCGGCCTCACCATCTGCCACGTCAGCCAGCACGGCGAAGTGCTGCAGGCGTTCGGAACCCTCGAAGACGCGGTGCGCGACGCCCAGCCCCAGATCCGCAAGCAGGACCTGCACTACCTGCTGGGGCGCATGGGCCTGCCGAAGGACCCCTCCTTCCCGGTCGAGAGGCTGTCCGGTGGGCAGCGCACCCGCCTGTCGCTGGCGCGCCTGACGGTGACGCGGGCGCCGCTGCTCGTGCTGGACGAGCCCACCAACCACCTCGACATCCGCATGGTGGAGGCGCTCGAACGCCTGCTGGTGGCCTACCCGGGCACGGTGCTGCTGGCGTCGCACGACCGGCGGCTGGTGGAGGCGGTGGCCTCGCGGACGCTGACGTTGGGCCGGGTGGCCGCCATGGGGTGAGAAGCGCGTGATAGACGCGCCCACGGCGCGCGCGGGCCGCTGTACCGTGATGCACCACCAAAAGAGAGGAAGGTCGTCACCATGGCTCACGTACTGCTCTTCCACCACGTTCAGGGTCTGACCGACGGCGTACGCGCCTTCGCCGAACGCCTGCGGCAAGCAGGCCACCGCGTGACGCTACCCGACCTCTTCGACGGCCGCACCTTCCCCACGATCGAGGCGGGCATGGCGTACGCGCGCCAGATCGGCGACGACATGATCGCCGAAGCAGGCGCCGCCGCGGCGCGCGACATGCCCGAGGACCTCGTCTACGCCGGCTTCTCGATGGGCGTGGCGCCGGCGATGAAGCTCGTGCAGCAGCGCCCAGGCGCCAGCGGCGCGCTCTTCCTGTACGGCGTAGCGCCGCTCGACTACTTCGGCGGCACGTGGCCCAACGACGTGCCGCTGCAGATCCACATCGCCCGCAACGACCCGTACGAGGACCCGGACGAGGTTCGGGCGCTGGCAGCCGCGGCGGAGGCCGACCTGTTCGTCTACGACGCCGAGGCGCACCTGTTCACGGACAGCAGCGTCGAGGGCTACGACGAGCGGGCGGCCGAGATGGTGTTCGAGCGCGTGCTCAAGTTCCTGCAGCGCGTGAGCGGTGCGAAGGCGGGCGTTTCACCTGCCGGCTCAGCCGACTCGAACCCAGGGCTAGCCTCTTCCGAGCGTCCCCACCTGCTCTAGTTCAGCGCCTCGTCATCGAGCGGGATGGCCCCGTCGGCGTAGAGGCTGCCGGCCAGCCGCTTCAGCGCGGTCAGCGCGTGCCGCTGGGTGGTGGGGCCGTAGGTGATGCGCGCGACGCCCAGCTCCTCGTACTCGGCGGCCTTCAGCGCTTTGGGCAGGCCGATGACGCTGAGCTTGCCGCGGCCCAGCCCCTCGACGAGCGTCCGCGTGGCCTCGCGGTCGAGCACGCCGGGCACGAACACGAGGGCGGCGCCGACGTCCAGGTAGGCTCGGCCGCGCTCGATGGCGTCCGCCAGCTTCTCCTGCATCGGCTTGTCGCCACCGCGGACGATGGCGTCGGTACGGGCGTTCAGCTGGAACGCGACGCCCTCGGCCTCGCCGGCCTTCACGGCCCGCTGCATGACCTTCACCGATTCGTCCAGCGGCTTCAGCCGGTCCTCGATGTTGGCGCCGACCACGCCGATGCCGATCGCTTGGCGCACCGTCTCGCCGGAATCGTCGAAGCCGTCGTCCAGGTCGGCGGTTACGGGCAGGTTAGTGGCCGCGACGACCTTCTTGACGGCCGCCAGCGCTTCCTCGAGCGGAATCGTGCCGTCCTTGTAGCCGTGGCTGGCCGCGATGGAGTGGCCGGCGGTGGCGATGGCCTTCGTGTCGGGAAGGTCTGAGATGACCTTGGTGGAGATGGCGTCCCACACGTTGACCATGCGGAGGATGGCTTCCGCCTGGTGTAGTTCCTGCAGTCGTCTTGCTTTCTCTTTTGTGTCCATTCGGCACGCTAGCAGACCGGTGGCTTGACTAGTGCTCCGATGTGACCCAGGCACACTACGCCACCTCGACAGCTGCGCTAGCGCCCCCCTCGGACGATCGCTAAGGTGCCCCCGAGAGGTGGCACGAGCATGCTCGAACGGTACGAGTCAACGAGGGAGCTAAGCGTCGATCCCGCCGACGTCATCTGCATGCGAGACATCGCCGACGAGTTCCTGAACGGTTACAGGCTCCACGAGAACGACGAGGAGGAGCTTACGCGCAGGGTGAAGAAGCTCGTGCGCGCTTACGTGATCGCTTCTTTCGAACAGAACCGGATGATGCTGCCGACTGATGGCAGTCTCGTTCAGCTATCAGAAGCTGATGCTCTAGCTCACGCGCAGGACCGGGATTAGTATGAGGTTCGCCGAGGAAGCCACAAGATCACCGACTGCCCTGCTGGGCGGTGAGTTTCGCTTCTCGCTTCTGCCGCCTGTAGAACAAGCGGCCAACAAAGCAGGGCGCGTTGTCGCCGCGATGCGGGCCACGCCTTGGCGCAACGACCGGGTTCCAAGCGCTGTTGATAGAATGATCGCGCCGGCACCGCGTTCGTCTGCAGTAAGTTGCCGGTACATCAATCATGACCAAGCGCATAAACGTCGTAGGGGCAGTATTCGTTAGGGACGGCAAGATCCTTGCCGCGAAGCGTGGGGCCGCCAAGGCCCTGCCAGGGCTTTGGGAGTTCCCCGGAGGAAAGATCGAGCCGGGAGAAACCGCGGAACAGGCCCTTTTGCGCGAGATCACGGAAGAACTGCGCTGCGACGTTGAGGTTAAGGACTACATCACGACGACGGAGTACGAGTATTCCTTCGGCACGGTCTCACTTTCCACCTACTACGTAGAGCTCAAGGGAGCAGATCCCGAGCTGACCGAGCACACCGAGATCCGCTGGCTGGAGCCGTCCGAACTGTTCGATGTGGAGTGGGCGCCGGCTGACATCCCAGCCGTCGAGATCCTTGCGGGCCTCGTACCAGTGAAATGAAGCGCTCGCCCCTGGAGCTGGCGCTGGCCCACGGCTTCGTTGATGGCCAAGGGATCCATCGCTCCAGGTTCACTCCCCTGCTGATCGACAACCAACAGTCGTTCACCATGAGCCGCGCCATCATCTCCGAACTGCGGCATGCCGACTCGTTCATCTTCTCGGTAGCGTTCATAACGCCGAGTGCCCTGAACGTCCTGAAGCAGGATCTGCTGGACTTCGAGGGCGACGGCACGATAATCACTTCCAACTACTTGGGCTTCAACTCGCCGGCCACCTACCGGGAGCTGCTCAACTTCCCCAACTTAAGGGTGAAGGTCGTGGAGGCGAGGCATGGCTTCCACGCCAAGGGCTACATCTTCCGCGGCAATGGCCAGACCACGGCCATCGTTGGAAGCTCGAACCTGACGGTCAGCGCTCTCTCCAGCAACCTCGAGTGGAACTTCCGCTTCTCGGCCCAGAACGAAGGCCATGTCGTCAGGCAGATCGAAGAGGCTATCCGGCTACAGGAGCGTGTCGCTGATACCGTCGACGCGGCCTGGATAGAAGATTTCGAGAGATCCTATAAGCCTAGAGTGCCTACCAGCTGGCTTGATCAGCGCGCCTCGCACCTGCCTGAAGAGGCGCTGCTGTGGGACATAAACGCCGCAGAAGAGCGCCGCTTCGAGCAGCAACCCACGGTCACGCCGAACAAGATGCAGGAGAGCGCCCTCGCCTCGTTGAGCGAGTTGCGCTCGGCTGGGAAAGCTTCGGCTCTGGTGGTGTCGGCAACCGGGACTGGCAAGACCATCCTCGCGGGGTTGGATGTCCGGGCGTTCGACCCCGATCGCCTGCTGTTCCTCGCACACCGGGAGCAGATCCTGGACAAGGCGAGCGAGGAGTTCAAGCTCGTTCTGGAGGCCGACAGAAGCCAGTTCGGGAAGCTATCGGGCAGTAGCCGGGACCTGAACGCCAAGTACCTGTTCGCCACCACCCAGTCGTTCATCCGTGCCGTCCGAGATGGTCAAGTCGCGCCAGACACCTTCGATTACGTGATCATCGACGAGGTACATAGGGCCGGAGCTCAGACTTACATCCAGATCGTCGACTTCTTGAAGCCCAGGTTCATGCTCGGCATGACCGCTACTCCGGAGCGAACCGACAACTTCAACGTCTTCGAGCTCTTCGACTACAACCTCGCCTACGAGATTCGGTTGCAACAAGCGCTTGAGGAGAACATGCTGGCGCCGTTCCACTACTTCGGCGTCACGGATTACACGACCGGCACAGGCGAGACCATCGACGCGTACACCGATCTGCGTCATCTGGCTTCCGAAGAGCGCGCCGACCACCTCGTGCGCAAGCTGGAGCAGTACGGGCAAGTGAGCGTTCCCGCCCGCGGTCTGATCTTCTGCAGCAGGAACGATGAGGCGCGCGAGCTGTCGGAGCTGCTGAACTGCCGAACCGTCTATGGGAACCGGCTCCGCACGAAGGCTGTCTCAGGCGATGACTCGGTCGACTACCGCGAGCAGGTCGTCAAGGAGCTCGAATGCGGCGCACTCGACTACCTCCTCTCGGTCGACATCTTCAATGAGGGCATCGACATTCCGAGCCTCAACCAGATCGTGATGCTGCGCCAGACCCAATCTGCCATCGTGTTCACCCAACAACTCGGCAGAGGCCTGCGGAAGCACCACGGCAAGGATTACCTGGTCGCGATCGACTTCATTGGGAACTACGCCAACAACTACCTGATACCGACCGCTCTCTTCGGCGACGCCTCGAACAACAAAGAGCAGCTGCGCCGACGGCTTATCGGGAACGACGGCGACCACATCATCGCCGGCATCTCCAGCATCAACTTCGACAAGATCGCCAAGGAGCGCGTCCTCGCGTCGCTAGCGGCCGTGAAACTCGACTCGATGGCTAAGCTCAAGGAGGCCTACCAAACCCTGAGGGCGCGTCTCGGTCGACCACCGATGCTTGCCGATCACCTTGAACATGAAGCGTCCGATCCCTTGGTCGTGGGGATGAAGGAAGGCAATTACGCTAGGTTCGTAAGCAAAGTTGAGAGCGACCGCTCGCTGAGGCCACGACTGAGCGTAGACGCCGACCTCATCCTTACTTTCCTTACGAACGAGTTGCTGAACGGCAAGCGCCCACAAGAGCTACTCCTTCTGAGCGAGTTGTTGAAGCGCGATGGGCCTGTTACGGCCACGGAATACAGGAACCTTCTTTCCGGCCTCGGCTTGGACGCTTCCGACCGCACCCTGACGTCGGTAGAGCGGGTACTGAGCCTGGAATGGTTCACGGACAGCGAGCGCAAGAAGTACGGCGGAAGACCGCTAGTTGCCTTCGATGGAACCTGCTTCCACCTAGGAGCGCGGTGGCGCACAGCGTGGGACTGCCCAGACGACTTCCGGAGCTTCGCTTCAGACGTGATCCGGACGGGACTCGAGATCTCCAGTGCGCGCTTCGGTGGCGCCGATAGCTTGGTCGTAGGTGAGCGCTACACGCGAAAGGACGTCTGCCGGTTGCTGAACTGGCAGAAGAACGAGCAATCGACGGTCTACGGCTACAAGGTTGACCGCGACTCGAACACCTGCCCGATATTCGTGACGTATCACAAGGCCGACGACATCACCGAGAGCACGAAGTACGGCGACCGCTTCATCGACCAACAGACTCTTCACTGGTTCACCCGCAGCAACCGAACCTTCAAGAGTCGAGAGGTCGACGCGATCGTGAATCACACCGTGCCGATCTACCTGTTCGTCAAGAAGGATGATGCTGAAGGGACGGACTTCATCTACCTCGGCGAGGTCACTCCGACGGACGCAGAGCAGACGGCCATGCCCGGAGAGGGTGGTCTGCCGGTGGTAACCATGAACCTCGAGCTACCCGAGCCGATCGACGGAGCGACGTTCGACTACCTGACGGGCGCGCTGTAGCGGCTCGCCCCTTCGGGTACTACGACCGACTCTCCAACCACTTCCGCACCACCCGCCTGATCTCGTAAAGGTGCCCCGCCTCGTGCTCCAGCAGGTGGAAGACGATCCACGCCGGCGTCGCCGCGTAATCCTCGCCTTCCGGAGAGCGCAGCTCGTGCCACTCCTCCAGCGATAGGGCGCTCACCGATTCCAGGAAGCGCTGCCGCGTCCAAGCAAGGCGGTCGCGGTGCTGGTCCAGGGTCTCGCCGGGGAAGTGGCGCAGGTTGCCGTCCTCGGCGCGGTCTTCCTCGGGGAAGCGCTCCTTGACGTCGTCGGGGAGGGCGGTCATCAGCAGGTCGAAGTAGAGCCAGCCCATCTCCACGCCCGCCACGTGATACAGCACCGTGCCGACGGAGTTGTCCTTCCCGTCGATCCCGCGCCAGTCGAGGAACTCCTGGCCGAAGCCGGCGGCCTCGATGCGCTCCAGGGTGCGAAGCAGGCCCCTGCGCGCCTCCTTCATGCCCCAGAGCCACGTGCCGATCTCGGGCAGCGCGCCGTGGTGGTTCCCGGCAGTGTGCAACCGGCGTTCGGGTCGCTTGGCAGCTTCGGTCATGCTGTACCGCCTCTCGGGTCGTTCGCTTCCTGTACGTGCTGGGTTCGGCCCCTGATCATACGAGCGCCGCGCACCGGCATTAATCACGTTTTAAGCCCAACCGCCCTAGCCTCCTGCTGAATAGGAGGAAAGATGAAGCGAGCGCTACTGTTCCTCGCCCTGTTGGGGATCGTCTCCTGTGGTGGACCACAGGGCCCCGGTTCCAGCTTCACGGTTTCGGTCACACCCCAAGACTCCACCATCCCGGCGGGTGCCTCCCGCCAGTTCACGCTGACGGTCACGCCGCCTGCGGGCGCCACCGGTCAGGTGATGCTGCAGGTGGACGCAGCGGAGTTCCTGACCATCACCCCACTGGACCCCGTGGCGCTGGCCGGTGTTACGACCCGGGTCATCACGGTGGCCGTGGCCGCCGACGCCACGCTCGGACCGACGACCGTGACGATCACCGTTCGGAAGGACGGCCAGACCATCGGAACGGCCACGGTGCGCCTGACCATCACCGCCGCTGGGACGGATCCGGATCCTGAACCTGGGGCCGAACTCGTGCTGGGCGGCGCGCATGCTCTCTACCTGACCGCAGGCGGGGAGTTGTGGGCGTGGGGGTCCAACTTCTATGGGCAGGCAGCTTCCGACCCGGACATCGAACCCAGCATCACCTGGCCTCGCCTCGTCCCAGCCCTGCAGCCGGTTGGGCTGGCTGCCGGCGGGTCGCACAGCTTGGCCGTCACGGCGAACGGTGACGTGCTCACTTGGGGCGACAACGGCTTGGGCCAGCTCGGACTCGGGGGCCGCGGTGACGCCGATCATGAACCGGACGCCGTGCAGGACCTGGAGGACGTCTTGTTCGTGGTGGCGGGCGGAGACACGAACTTCGCGTTCATGGCCGATGGCAGCGTCCGTTCCTGGGGTTACAACGCGTACGGACAGCTCGCCGTAGCTGACACCTCCCGCGATCGCACCGAACCGACCCTCGAGGACATCGGCACGGTCAGCCAGGTCAGCTTGGGCTCGTACCACGGCGTGGCGCTCAACGAAGACGGCGAGGTCTTCGCCTGGGGCCGAGCGTTCGAAGGGCAGCTAGGCGACGGCATGAACTACCAGTCGGGCGACTACAGTTCGACGCCTGCTCTGGTCGACATCGGCGGGGCGGCCACGCTGGTGGCAGCCGGCGGCTTCCATTCGCTTGCGTTGCGTGAAGACGGGGCGCTGTTCAGCTGGGGATGGGACAAGGAGGGCCAGCTCGGTCACGATGGCGATGGGAACTCGCCAGAGGAGGTTCCACTGCCGGAGGGCGCCGTCGTCGCCGGCCTCGCTGCCGGCGGAGAGTTCAGCCTCGTGCTCCTCGAGGATGGAGAAGTGCTGGCGTTCGGTCGGAACAACCGGTCGCAGCTTGGCCAAGGCACAACCGCAGCCATCGAAACGGTCGTAACCGTCGATCTGCCCGAAGCGGCAGTGAGCATCGCGGCCGGCGACGAGTTCGCCGGCGCCATCCTGCAGAACGGCGACGTCTACATGTGGGGCCGGTACGACTCGGGTCAACTGGGCAACGGGAGCGACGAAGAGCCCGACTCCTTGCTGCCTGCCAAGGTCGTGTTCGAGGTCCGGTAGGACCGGATGTCGGGTGAGGCGGGGCCGTGACGGCTCGCCTCACCCACGATCACCCGGGCGTCAGAAGGTCGGCGGCGGACGGAAGACGCCCGCTACCAGCTCCACGCCGGCGCGTACGCGCCTTCCACCAGCAGCTCCAGCCCGCTGCCATCGAGGTTCACGAGCCACAGGTCGGGATCGAGCGGGGCGCCCCCGAACCCGTCGAGCTCGGCGGCGCGTTCGAACACCAGGCGCTGGCCGTCGCCCGACACGCTCACCTGCCCCGCGAAGTCGCCCACGAACGACGTGATCTGCCTGACCTCGCCCGTTCCCAGGTCGTAGTGATGAAGGTTGGCGCTGTACTCGTCGCTGAACGAGTTGCCCTCGGTCACCGAATAGACGAAGCCGCTTCCATCGGGCAACCAGGCCAGCCCCAGCACCGCCTCGACGGAGCCGAACGCTACCAGCGCCGGGCTCAGCGTGGCGCTGCCTTCCTCGGCCAGGTACACGCCGGCGTTGCTGAACGACTTGGCGTACAGGAGCTGGTCGGCGGTGGCGCTGGTGGGCCCGGCGGCCATGAGCGCCACGAAGTCGTCGGGGCTCGCGTCCTCGGCAAGAAGCGAGGTGCCGAACTCGAGCGGCTGGGGGTTGCGCGGCAGTTGCCACAAGCCATCGAAGTTGAGCAGGTGGGCGATCCGTGTGCCGTCGGCGCTCCAACTGGGCGAGCGCACCTCCCAGGTGATGCCGGGAGCGTAGACGGCCGTCTCGGCGGTGGTTACCGTGCCGCCGGCGATCACGTCCGCCACCGTCGAGAAGGCGATCTCGCGTTCGGTGCCGTAGATGATCGCGCCTACCTGCAGACCGTCGTCGCCCGCGCCGAAGTCGGCGACGTTCTCGAACGTCACCACGCCCGTCCCCGACGGCGCCAGCGAAGCGAGCTCCACGCCGGCGGCCCCCTGGAAGTAGAGGAAGCCGGTGAACGAGTCGAAGCTGGTGTTGACGATGGGCACGCTCACCGTCCCTTGGGGGTAGCTCGCCAGGTCGGCGCAGGATGGCGCTTGCGTGATGCGGCGGTAACCGTCGCCGTCGGCGCCGATCGCGAAGACGTCGGAGGCGTAGATGGAGCACCAGTTCTCGTGGCTGCTCACGAAGGCCAGCTCGGTTGCATCAGGGTTCCAGCTCATGTTCCAGACGTCGTACACGTTGTCCGGGTCGGCTCGGCCGTGCGCCCACAAAGCGCGGTCGTTGCTGCCGTCGGGGTCGATGAGGCGGATCTCGTCGCCGCCAGCGCTGGCGTAGGCGATGGTGTCGTGCACCGGCTGCGAGGTGGGGTCGCCGGGCGGGCCGCCCCGGGGCGGGGTGTTGCCGTCACCGATCGACCCCTGGCCACTGCATGCGGCTCCGAAGAGCGCGATGAGCAGCAAAGCGAGGATGCGTCTACCGCGCTTCGGCGCTGCTCGTTCGAGTTGGAACCCGTTCGTCATCCGCGTTTGGAACCCGTTGGTCATCCGCGTACCGCCTCTCGAGTGGATCTCGAGGTCAGCGTGGGGCACGCAGCGTAAACAGGGCGTTAACGGGGAGCGCCGTGCGGGGTTGGTGCGCGACTCGCCGGCGGGGTCGATGCGATTCCCGCTGGTGCAGCCGCCCATCGAGAGCGAAAGGGCCCCGTCCCGAGCCTAGTACCACCCGGCTGACGTACGCTAGCTCTCACAAAGCTGAAGTTTACCGGGTTATCGTGTTTCTATCTTGCACCTAGCATCTGTAATCCAAGGCGGCATGGGGGTAGCGGTTTCCAACTGGAAACTCGCGAGGGCAGTGTCGACGCGCGGTCAGTTGGGCGTAGTGTCTGCGACGGGCATCGACACCGTTCTCGTCAGGCGCCTACAGGACGGCGATCCTTCCGGGGTCGTGCGGCGGGCCATGGAGGCCTTCCCCTTCCCCGACGTGGTCAAGTCGACCCTGGCCCGCTACTTCATGCCCGACGGGCGCCCCGAAGGCAAGCCGTACCTGCGCGCACCCATGCCCACCGCCGTAGACAACCACGTGCACCACGCGCTCACGATGTTGGGCGCGTTCGTGGAGGTCTTCCTCGCCAAGGAGGGCCACAACGGCAAGGTGGGCGTCAACCTGCTCACCAAGCTGCAACTGCCCAACCTGCCGGCGCTGTACGGCGCCATGCTGGCGGGCGTCGACAACGTCCTGATGGGCGCCGGCATCCCACGCGAGGTGCCGGGCGCGCTCGACCGCATGGCGCAGCACGCCGCGGCCTCGTTCCGGCTCGACATCACGGAGCGCCCCGGCAGCACCACCGACGAGCCGGCGCTGGTCTTCGACCCCGCGGCCTTCGGCGCCGAGGGCATGCCCGACCTGAAGCGCCCCGACTTCTACCCGATCGTGTCGTCGCACTCGCTGGCCAGCATGTTGGCCAAGAAGGCGAACGGCTCCGTGCAGGGCTTCGTGGTGGAAGGGCCGACGGCGGGCGGGCACAACGCCCCGCCGCGCAGCAAGAACGTGTACGACGACCTCGGCCAGCCGCTCTACGGCGAGCGCGACGTGGCCGACCTCGAGAAGATCCAGGAGCTGGGCCTGCCGTTCTGGCTGGCCGGCAGCTACGGCTCTGCCGAGGGCCTGGTGCGCGCGAAGGAGCAGGGCGCCGAGGGGGTGCAGGTGGGCACGCTGTTCGCCTACTGCCGCGAGTCGGGTATCGCGGGCGGCATCAAGCGCACCGTCCTCGACATGATCGCCGCCGGGAAGGCGAAGGTGTTCACCGACCCGCTGGCGTCGCCGACGGGCTTCCCGTTCAAGGTCGTCGAGATCGAGGGCACGGCCTCGCAGGAAGAGGTCTACCAGGAGCGTCGCCGTGTGTGCGACCTGGGCTACCTGCGCGAGGTGTACCGCGACGAGAAGGGCGGCCACGGCTACCGCTGCGCCGCAGAGCCCGTCGCCGACTACGTGCGCAAGGGCGGCAAGGAAGAAGACACCGTGGGCCGCAAGTGCCTCTGCAACGCCCTGATGGCCGACGTCGGCCTGGGCCAGGCCCGCAAGCGCGGCGTCACCGAGCCCCCGCTGGTCACCAGCGGCGACGACCTGGCAGCCATCCTGCCCCTGCTGAACGTCGAGGGCAACTCGTACGGCGCTGCCGACGTGCTCGATTACCTGCTGTCAGGCGTTCGGAAGAACGAAGCCGTCAGCGTCTGACGCTCAGTCGAAACCAGAACCTGCGGGCGCCTTCGTGGCGCCCGTTCCTTTGGTCGTCGGCGGCAGGAGCCGTAAGCGACAGAACCCGTTATCGGCAGGACCCGTGAGCACGGTGGCGGTGCCTGGGCGCCACACGACCCCGCGCCCTTAACGCCTCGTCCCCGTAACGCTTCGCCCCCGTCCCGCTTCGCCCCCGTCCCGCCTAACGCCCGTGTGACGCTCGGTTCCCATCCTTGAAGGTACGCACCCTCGGTTCGATCGCACCGAGGCGCCTTAGGAGGAACCGATGTCACGCTTCCGCGCCCCAGCCGTCGCCTTCACGATCCTGCTATCCAGCCTGCTTATGGCCGCCTGCCAGACGACCGGGCCAGCCGGCACCCCGCCACCCGGCGGGCCGCCAACGGATGGCCCGCCGGGTGGCGGTCCACCCATAGATGGCCCGACCGGGCTGATCAGCGCCATCGACCCGGCGGCCGCGCTCCCCGGCGAGCGGGTCACCGTGACCGGCGAAGGGTTCGGCACGACCGGAGCCGCCACCGTCGGCGACGCCGCAGCCGAGATCGTCAGCTGGTCCGCCGACACCATCGAATTGGTCGTGCCCGAGGCGCAGGGCGGCTGGCAGACGCTGGCAGTCGCGCCCGAAGGTGGAGGCTCCGGCACGGCCGCGCTGTTCGTCGGGGCGGAAACGACGCCCGAAGCGGCCGCCGACGCGCAGCGCTTCCAGGAGTTCCTCGACGCCCTGGCGCCGGGCACGCACGTCCTGCTGCCCGCAGGCGAGCTGGGCTTGGCGGGCCACGAGCTGATCATCGACGGCGTCCACCTGCACGGCCACCCCGACGGCACCAGTATCGAGTTGGGTTCAGGGGGCGTGGCGGTGCTCGTGTCGCAGGCCGACTCGGCGGGCGTGTACGACCTGAGCGTCAGTGGGACGTACTTCGACCTCCGCCCGACACTCTCCGGTGGCATCGTTCCGCTGCAGTTCCTGCATACGGACGTCTCGCTCGAGCGGATCGAGTACAGCGGCACCTCGTTCGGCGCGGGGTCTGCGGGGGAGGCAGGCGGGCACGCCGACCTGAAGCTCGAGGACAGCCGGATCCTCGCCACGGGCCGAGCCCACCTGCAGTTCAGTGGGCCGCTGGACATCGTGGACAGCGAGCTGCTCGCCAACGTCATCTACCTGATGAGTAACGGAGACAGCACGGCGGTGACGGGCTCCACGCTCGCCAGCCAGGGCACCATGAGCATCGCTGCCGACGTGAACATCTACATGGACGGTTCCAAGCTCAGCGTCGCCGACGGCAACCTCCACGTAACGGCGTACGGCAGCCTCGGCCCGAACAACTTCGCCCCCGGCCAGGTGATGATCGAGCGCAGCGAGCTGGAGGCCAACGAGGTGGCCGCCAACGGCACGCCCGACGACGAGAGCGGCGAGATATCCATCAGCGCCGTGGGCGGCACGGTACTGCTGTTCGACAACGAGAGGATCCAGGCGGTCGACGAGGTTCGGATCAGCGCGACGGGGCGCGTGGGCGACCCCGCTACCGTCCAGCTCATGGACAACGGGCTGATCGCGGCGGGACTGTACCCCGACGGCACGCCCCGCGAGGTGGATACGGGCGTGTACGTATCCGTAACCGGCCTGGACGAGAACGTGATCAACGTCCTCGATGTGTTGGGTAACGACATCCGTTCGGGCCGGATCATCGAACTTAGAACGGGCACCGAGCGCACGAACGTCTCGATCGGGGACAACCAGATGCGGGCAGGCGTCGGTGGCCTTAACGGCCGCATCAGGGTCATCACGGGGTCGACGGGCAGGCTCGATGTCACGAACAACGAGCTGGCGGCTTCCTTGGCGCTACGGCTATCGACGGAATGGGCGAGCGGCTTCAACGAGAACGTAACGTTCGCGGGGAACACCGTGACGGTCTCGGGCGCCGAGCGCCCAAATCTCGCACTCGTTCCGAAGGCCCGGACGTGTTCGTACACAAACAACACGGTATCCGTGAGCGGTACGGGCGCGGGCAACTTCGATGTCGAACTGAGCTGCTTCGAACCGTCCGAAGCGGACCCGTCCTGGTCCGAGGTATCCGGGAACGACGTGACGGTAACCGGCTCTCAGGGACGGGTGGTTTCGGAATCGGACGGCGAGATGAACATCACGGAGAACTCTTTCGCCGCGACCACCTACCGGGTGATCGCTTACGGGCCGATCTCGCGCCTCGAAAGGAACGATCTCCAAGTCGGCATGGTCGAACTGCGCGGCGCTCCCAGCGACCTCGTTTTCTTCGACAACGACGTGACGATCGTCGGTAGCGCAGCCAGCGCTCTACTCGTCGATGGCAGCGCAGCCCTGACTGTCGAGAGCAATCGTGTGAACCGTTCGGGACCTTCCGAGGACGACATGACCGTCTTAACAGTCGACCTCTCGGGCGTAGAAGCTGACCTTAGGGTGAACGGCAACGTCTTCACCGGCTTCACGCACGCGCTCGCACTCGAGTTCGACCGTTCCAGCGTGACCGGAGAATTCAATCAGAACCACTTCGACTTCCCCGTGAATGCCGCGGGCAAGGCGCTCCGGCTCACGCTGACCAACGCTTCCGATGTGCAACTCGACCTGGGCGAGAACCGCTGGGGGGACGTAACGACACCGGAAGAGCTGCACCCCTACCTCACCGTGGTTCACGACCCGGATAGCACCGGCGTGATCACCATCGAGTCCGTGCTGACCGACTGACGGGCGTAACGGCCATGTGACGCCTGCTTCCCATCCTGGAGGAACAGGGCCTCGGTCACACCCAGCCGAGGCCCCAGGAGGTTCCGATGTCACGCTTCCGCGCCCCAGCCGTCGCCGTCGCGATCCTGCTATCCAGCCTGCTTATGGCCGCCTGCCAGACGACCGGGCCAGCCGGCACCCCGCCACCCGGCGGGCCGCCAACGGATGGCCCGCCGGGTGGCGGTCCACCCATAGATGGCCCGACCGGGCTGATCAGCGCCATCGACCCGGCGGCCGCGCTCCCCGGCGAGCGGGTCACCGTGACCGGCGAAGGGTTCGGCACGACCGGAGCCGCCACCGTCGGCGACGCCGCAGCCGAGATCGTCAGCTGGTCCGCCGACACCATCGAATTGGTCGTGCCCGAGGCGCAGGGCGGCTGGCAGACGCTGGCAGTCGCGCCCGAAGGTGGAGGCTCCGGCACGGCCGCGCTGTTCGTCGGGGCGGAAACGACGCCCGAAGCGGCCGCCGACGCGCAGCGCTTCCAGGAGTTCCTCGACGCCCTGGCGCCGGGCACGCACGTCCTGCTGCCCGCAGGCGAGCTGGGCTTGGCGGGCCACGAGCTGATCATCGACGGCGTCCACCTGCACGGCCACCCCGACGGCACCAGCATCGAGCTGGGTTCCGGGGGCATGGTGGTGATCGTGTCGCAGGGAGGCGCAGCGGGCGTGTCCGACCTCGACGTCGATGGGGCCTACTTCGAGCTCCGTTCTGCGGATCCCGGTGGCATCGTCACGCTGCAAGCCGCACCAACCGACGTCACGCTCGAGCGGCTCGAGTTCAGCGGGGCCCAGTTCGGTATCCCACCTGCGGCAACTCCGATACGGCACGCCAACCTGAAGGTTCTCGAGAGTCACGTCGTCGCCAGCTCCCACGTGTGGTTGCAGGTGTTCTCCTCGCTCGAGATCGATGGCACCGAGCTGCTCGGCAACGAGGTCTACCTGTTGAGCCACGTGGGCTCCACGACGATATCGGGCTCCACGATCATCAGCCAGGGGTTCACCAGCATCGCCGCCGACTCGAGCGTTCGCATCAGCGATTCCAACGTCAGAGCCACCGACGGCAACCTGAGCGTGACGGCTTACGGCAGCTTCGCCAGCACACCCCCGGTCCCGGGCGAGGTCCTCATCGAACGCAGCGTGCTCGAAGCGAACGAGGTCGCCGCGAACGGCACGCCCGACTCGGAGAGCGGCGAGCTGTCGATAGGAGCCTTCGGCGGGAAGGTGGAACTGCTCGGCAACCCAAGGATCGAGGCCGTCGACGAGGTGCACATAAGCGCGACGGCGTATGGAGGCAACGCGGCAACCGTGCGACTGGTGGACAACCAACTGATCGGAGCAGGGCTGGACTCCGAAGGCACGCCTCTCGACCTGCCCTGGAACATGCCCGCGGAGGTCCACGTATCACTGAACGGCGGCGAGAATTCCGTGATGAACGTTCTGGAAGTGACCGGCAACGACCTACGCTCCGGTCAGAGGTTGCGGGTGCTAGCGGGCACCCACAACGCGAACGCGACGGTCACCGGCAACCGGATGGTGGCAGGCAACGGCGGACTCCTAGGCCAGATGGAGATAAGCGGCGTAACCGGTGGACGTCTGCTTGTAACCGACAACGATCTCGAAGCTGCGGACATCGTGCGGGTGCGATCGCTGGACGAGCAGGGGGCCAGCGGGGAGGCCGTGTTCTCCCGCAACAACGTCAAGGTCTTGGGCGGATACGACTCCATACTCGCGCTCTCTCTCAATTCCGTATCGTGCGCCTACACCGACAACGTGCTGTACGTCGGGGAGCGTTCCGAGATGGAACCGTCCATTTACCTAGACTGCCTGCGTCCCGATGAGCCGAGTTCTACGGGGTACGAGGTGTCCCGCAACTCCGTCGAGATCGCCGGATCCTCCGGCTCGGTGAGCGTATATGCCGACGCAGGGGTAAGCATCTCGGGGAACGAGTTCGACGCTGTCGAACTCAGCGTCGAGAACGGCACGGGCACGCTGCAGGTAGTCGACAACGTGTTCTCGCGGGCCATGATCGCGTTGAACGGACTCGAAGATAGCGTCGTCTTCGACGACAACGAAGTGGAGAGCCTCGCCAACTCGGGAACTGCGCTTTTGATCAGGGGCGGCCCGGACGTCACGGTGGCAGGGAACACTTTCGAGAGGGTCGGCACTTTCACCGGGCCCATGACTGGGGTCGGCTTCATATCGACGCTCCCGGGATCGACGGTGACGCTGGCCGGCAACACGTTCCGGGCTTACACCCACGCCCTGCGCTTCGCCTACGAGAGCACCGACGCCACCGCACTCGTCACCGGCAACAACTTCGACTTCGTTCTGGACGCGACCGCCGCGGTGGCGCAGGTCAGTCTCGTCGACTCGAACTTGACGCTGGACCTGGACACCAACCGCTGGGGGAACCTCACGACCATTTCCCAGTTGGACGACGGCATCAGGCTGAGCACGTACGGCACCAGCTCGCTGGAGGTGATCTTCGGGACGATACTCAGCAACTGAACGCCCGACACGAAGAGGGAGTCGTGAACTCCCTCATTACTCTGTAAGAGCCGTTGGTGCATGCTTCAGCTTGTGCGGAACGTGCGCGTTCTACTGGGTCCTCTGGCAGGCTCGCTCCTGGCGTTCCTGACGTTCTGGCTGCTGTTCACCTCGCCGGAGCGCGACCCCGTGCTCGCCGCGCCCCTGTTCCACTTCTGGGTCGTGTCGGTCACGTCGCTGCTGGCCGCCGCCGTGGCGCTGCTGGCGGGCATCGCCGGCGCGCGCGCCAACGATGCGCGCGTCGTCTACCTCGCTGCCGGCTTCACCGGCATGGCCGGCCTCTTCGCGCTGCACGGCCTGGCCACGCCGGGCATCTTCACCCTCGAGGGCGTCGTGACGGCCATGTCGTCGCAGCTGGCCATGATCGCCTTCGCCGGCTGGATGGTGGCGGCCTCGTACCTGCGGCCGAACAGCAGCCGCGGCTCGCTGCTCCGCCTGCTGTTCGGCTGGGCGGCCGCGCTCGTGGTGTTCGACTTGGCGTTGCTCCTGTGGCCGCAGCTGGCGCGCTTCGTGCCCGTCCAGCTGGCGCCGCTGAAGTTCGCCGTCGCGTCGGTCGTGCTGGCCCTTCTGGCGCTGGCCGGCTGGCGCTTCCTGCAGAGCTACCGCCTGTCGCGCTCGCCCATCCACCTGACGATGCTGCACGTGGTGGGGTGGGTGATGGTCTCGCAGGTGATCATCGTGTCCGGCGAGCTCTTCCGGCTCAGCTGGTGGCTCTACCACCTGATCCTGCTGGCGGCCATCGTCACTATGCTCATCACCTTCGCGCGGCAGATGCGCACGGGCCAGCTGGGCAGCAGCCTCGCCACGCTCGTCGACGACGACGTCGCCCGCCGCGTGTCGTACGGCTTCCGCCCCGAGGTGCGCGCGCTGGTGGTGGCCACGGAGGCGCGCGACCCGTACACCGCCGGCCACATGCAGCGCGTGGCGGCCATGGCCGTGTCGATCGGCCGCGAGCTGGGGCTGCAACCCGAAGAGCTGCGCGTGCTGGCGCAGGCGGGCGTCGTGCACGACGTGGGCAAGATCGAGGTACCCGACAGCGTGCTGAACAAGAAGGGCCCGCTGGACGAAGCCGAGCGCGCGTTGATCGAGACGCATCCGGTTGTCGGCGAGCGCATCGCGCGCACGCTGGGGCTGCACCGCCTCGAGTTGCAGGTCATCCGCCACCATCACGAGCGCTGGGACGGCAAGGGCTACCCCGACGGCCTGGCAGGCGCGAACATCCCGCTGCTGGCCCGCATCATGGCCGTGGCCGACGTCTACGACGCCGTCACCTCGGCGCGCGCCTACCGGCCGGCCTGGAGCGTCGAGAAGGCCCGGGCGCTCATCGAGCGCGAGGCCGGAGCGGCCTTCGACCCGCGCGTGGCGAAGGCGATGCTGAAGCTGCTGGACAGAGAGAACGCGAGCCCCGACGAGCAGTTCGCGGCGGCGCGGCGCAAGCTGCCGCTGGCCGAGGCGGAGCCGGCCCCGACGGTGGCATAAGAGATCGCGCCTCCTTCCTGACCAGCCACGGGCGGCGCCGACACGCCCGCTGCGTGGCTGAAACTACGGAAGTAGACGCTGGTCGAGCGCTAGTTCCAGCACCTCGCCCGTTTCGATCTCCTCGAGGAAAACAGGATGCTGCGGGTTGATCAGGTAGTTCATGTACTGGGGCTCGAAGCGGTATGGCTCCGGGATCATCACGCTCGGCACGGCCAGCACAGCGCTTGCGCTCCGTTCGAGCCACTCGTCCCCTACTAGCTGGCTGCCGCGCGACACGGGTCGTGAGTCCCAGCCAGAGGGCAGGCTCCGAGAGTCGAGTACAGCCAGCGCTTCCTCCCCGAAGCTGACCGTCGGGAACGCGAACGGCAGGCGCCTGGAAGCCTCGGCGTCCTCGACGTGCGCCAGCAGCTCCAGCATGGCGAGGGCGAGGTTCCCGCTGGTGTACACGACGTAGCGCCCGGGCGAGTTCCAGCGGCCCCCGACCGCGTGCGCCCCTGCGCCGCTCATGGTGTCGTGCCGGTACTTCGCCTTGCTGAGGCGGAAGGTTACGAGACGCGTCAGCTGATCACTCCGTGCGCCATACGCCCCAGGAGCTTGACCACGTAGTCGCTTCCTTCAGGAGTACGGGCGAACGCTACGGGCGTATCGCCTCCCAGGGCCATCTTCGGTGCCGAGAGCCAGCGGAGCGCAGCGTCACGGTCGTTCTCGAAGAACTCCTCGGCGGCGGCCACCACCTTCGCGAGGCGGTAGACGCGGCTGGATTCCTCGGGCGACAGCGGTTCGTTCTTGCGCTTTCGAGCATGGAAGGTGCTCTCGGGGATCCCGACGTACGACAGCACGCGGCTATCGGGTACCCCCAACGACCGCGCCAGGCGCCCCACCGTAGCCGTGGAGAAACCAGCCTGGATACGCTCGGCGACCCTGAACTCGTCGTCGGCTCGCAGGCCAAGGATGCGCGCGCCCGGCATGGGCTCAGGCTGCTGTGTAGGCACGAAGCTTCTGACGGCCATGGGATACTCCAATCGTGTAGCCATCATACTTCAGGTTTAGAGCCTCGTGGCGAGCACGAGAACCTGTACTCCAACGTCTTCTCGTTCTGACTTCACCCATTACGCGCGAAAGAAGCAGGCCGGCGAGCGCCTCTGGCTCACCGGCCCCAACTTGCGCAATGCGGGCTCTTGCCTAGTCCGTTCAACGCTTCGCGTAGCGCTTGGTGCGCTTGGCTTCGCGCACGGTGCGCTCCTGCAGCACCTGCTTCAGGAAGCGTTCGGCGTGGTCGACCGCCAGCGTGTGAGTGTTGTGCGTGTAAAGGAACGTCATGGTCCCTCACCTCCTGATGTAGATGGTGCGGCCACGCCTACTTGAGGTGTAATGGCCTGACTAAAGTAGGTAAGGGCCGCTGGGCTGTAGGCTTGAGACCATGACCGTCAAGCTCGCGCCCAGACGTTGGCATGCAGTCACCGACGAGGCCGCAGCGGCCTTCCTCGTACACGACTCCAACCGCCGCTACCTGCGGCCGTTCCTCGAGAAGGAGGCGTCCGTCTCGGCGGCCGCCGAGGAGCTGGGCGAGCCAATCGAGAGCGTCTACTACCGCGTGCGCCGGATGCTCGAGCTCGACATCCTCGAGGTAACGCGCGAGGAGCCGCGCGCCGGCCGCCCCGTCAAGTACTACCGCAGCGCCGGCGAGGGCCTGTTCGTGCCCTTCGCCGTCACGGGAGCGGCCACCACGGAAGAGATCACGCTGGCGAGCAACGCCGAACTCGACGGGCGACTGGTGCGCGGGCAGATGGTGGCCATGCGCGAAGAGTTCGAGGATCACGGCCGCTGGGGCTACCGCCTGTTCCGCGACGACTCCGGCGGCACCCACTACGACTTCGCGCCGGCCAACGCCCCCGACAGCTTCGACCTGCTCGAGCACCTGCGCAAGCCGCTGTCGCCGGCCGTGATGTCGGCCTGGGTGCAGATGCCGTTGCGGCGCGAGGACGCCAAGGCGCTGCAGCAAGAGCTGATCGAGCTGACGTCCCGCTACCGCGGGAAGGCAACGGGCAACGACCCGCTAGCCCGCAACTACCTGCTGCGCGTCGCGTTGGCGCCCTTGCTGGACGAGGACGATTGACGCCCGCGCCTCACTCCCTGTCGACCAGCAGCGGCAGCGGGTCGATGGCGTTCCACGCGCACAGGTCGCCCGCCTCGCCCAGGTAGACACCCAGGTGCAGGTGCGGCAGCGTGCCCGCCGCGTTGCCCGAGTTGCCGACGAAGCCGATGACCGTGTCGGTCTCCACCCGCTGGCCTTCGACGAGCTCTGCCGGGACCGAGTCGAGGTGCGTGTAGAAGTAGCGCACGCCGCCGTCGCCCACCACGGTCACGGTCAGGCCGCCCAGGCTGACGTCGTCGATGCGGTAGACGTAGCCGGCCGCCGCCGCCCGCACGGGCGTGCCACGCGGCGCGAAGATGTCCACGCCCTCGTGGCCGCGGTTGCCCGCGCGCGGGGCCCCGTAGGTGTCGGCCACCTGCGACACTCTGACGCCGTCGACGGGCATGAACAGCTGCTGCGGCATCGTCTCGCCCACGCGGGCCAGGAACAGGGGCAGGAAACCGGCGTACTGGGCACGGTTCTCGAAGCGGACGCGCTCCGCCTCGGTGGTGGGCTCGGGCCTATCGGCGTTGGGCGGGCACTGGTACTGCCGCAGTTCGGGCCGCAGGTCGGGCCAGTCCGGGTCGGGTACGGATTGGGCTAGGGCCGCACCGTTGAAGGCGGCCACCAGTAGAACCACGGCTAGCGCCGTTCTCGGGGCTACGCCGGGCCGGGTTCTCGACTCGTCGTTCCTCGCTCCGAAGAGTCGGCCGCGAGCGATCAGGAAAGATGGCCGTGCATACCGTTCCTTGCAACGCGACATCGTCCTGCTCTCCTGTTCAGTAGCTGACTAGGCCTTGAACCGAGATTAGACGACTCCTCGCGAGGAGCGCGTGCTTGAACCGGAAAGAGGTACGCCTATCGTTCGCCCGGACCTTGGTACGACAGGTCGAGCAGTTCGGGCCAGCTCAGTCCGCGCGCCTCGTCCGCGAGGCCCCCAGCGCCGTACGCAGCGTCACGTAGCGCGAATCCCTCGTGCCAGCGACGGCCTTGGATGACTCGGTGCAACGCCTCTTCGACCAGCTCCCCGAGCGTTACGCCCTCCTCGGCCGCGATCTTGCTCGCCTGAGCGAAGAGAGCGTCCGATATGTCGATGGTGGTCTTCATATCGCTTCCCATCTTAGTGAGGTCCTGCGTCCGATCCAACGCCTATCGCGCATCTACGCGACCGCGGCACATGCCCATGCTCACCGCTGTGTCGTCCGTCGTCGCCAACCGACCGACCGCCACCTATCATCCGCATGTGACGCGAACTCACACATTTAGGGTTGATTAAGAAAACGTCTGTTACTCTGCAATGTCCGTCTTCGGGTGCCTGCCCGGCCGTGTGGCCAACTCCGCGCGTTTCGATCTGATCTCGCCGGCATCCCGACCTGCGCCTCCCGGGCCTCCTCGCTCGCGCTCACCGCGCGGCCGTCAACCGGGAACCTACAGGCGCCACGTCCAGGAGCGAGCCCTGCTTCCGCTCCGACAGCCAACGGGAAGGAGTCCCGTGACGCAACCGGAACCCTCCACGCAAACAGAGCCGTCGGGCGTTGACGCTTCGACCAGCAAGCCACCAATGGTCAAGTTCGAGAAGGTCCGCAAGACCTACGGCGACCTGGTAGTACTGGACGACCTCGACTTCGAGGTAGCCGAGAACGAGAAGATCGCCATCATCGGGCCCAGCGGCTCGGGCAAGACGACCATCCTGCGCGTGCTGATGACGCTGGTGAAGCCCGACAGTGGCCACATCTTCGTCGACGGCAAGCCCCTGTGGCACCGCGAGGTGAACGGCAAAGAACTGCCAGCCGACGAGCGCCACCTGCAGCAGGTGCGCGGCGACATCGGCATGGTGTTCCAGCACTTCAACCTCTTCCCCAACATGAGCGTCCTGCGCAACGTCACCGAGGCGCCCATCCATGTAAAGAAGATGCCACGGGCCGAAGCGAACGAGCGAGGCCGTGAGCTGCTCGACATGGTTGGCCTGGCAGACAAGGTAGACATGTTCCCGGCGCAGCTCTCGGGCGGCCAGAAGCAGCGCGTAGCGATCGCTCGCGCCCTGGCCATGGAGCCCAAGGTGATGCTCTTCGACGAGGTCACCAGCGCCCTCGACCCCGAGCTGGTCGGCGAGGTCCTGTCGATCCTGAGGCGCCTCGCCAGAGATACGCAGATGACGATGCTGATCGTCACCCACGAGATGCACTTCGCGCGCGACGTCGCCGACCGCGTCGTGTTCTTCGACAGTGGCCGCGTGGCCGAGGAAGGCCCGCCCTCGAAGATCTTCAGCGAGCCCGACAACCCCAGGACCCAGGAGTTCCTGAACGCCGTACTGGACAACTAGCGGCCGCGGCCCCAGGTCGCCCGCCGCTTCCCACACCCAGGCCATCCGACGGCCGAGAGGAGGGAGAAGATGGGACGAACGCCTACCGCCCCCGACCGACTTGGCTTCGCGTGCGTCACCGGCGCGTCTCCACCGAGACACGCCGTGTGCATCCACGCGCGACGCGCGTGCCATCACACAGAGCGTGGGTAGCAACCCGAACGCAACGTGTGTGAACAAGGCGCAGCGACAGGCGCTGCGCTCCGCCCCACTCAGGAAGGAACCACAGTGAACGGAAAGAACCTCGCACGACTACTTGTCATCGGCCTGGCAGCCACGCTCGGCTTCGGCTTCGCCCAGTCCGCCGTCGAGAACTTCCAGCAGAACGGCATCACCATCGCCACCGCCAACGAGATCCCGTACGGCTGGGTCGAGGGCGGCGAAGCCTACGGCATCGCCCCCGAGGTCGCCACGGCGGTCCTGGAAACCATGGGCATCACCGACATCGAGTGGGTCGTCACCGAGTTCGGCTCGCTGATCCCCGGCCTGATCGCCAACCGCTTCGACATCGTCGCGGCCAGCCAGGCGGTTCTGCCCGCCCGCTGCGAGCAGGTGGCCTTCTCGAAGATCAACTCGAGCTACGGTGAGGGCTTCCTCGTCGCGGCCGGCAACCCGCAGAACATCCACTCCTACGACGACTTCGTCAACAACCCCGACCTGCGCATGGGCATCGTCTCCGGCGCCGACCAGCTCGACTTCGCCCAGGCCTACGGCCTGAACGAGAGCCAGATCGTGCCGCTGAACGCCAACGCTGACGCTCCGTCGGCCCTGACCGCCGGCCGCATCGACGCCTACGCCGCCACCGGCCTCACCGTCGTCGGCCTCGCCGAAGGCAACGACCGCGTCGAAGCCGCCGCCGACTTCGTCGACCCCGTGATCGACGGCGAGACCGTGCGCTCGTACGGCGCCTTCACCTTCAGCCAGAACAGCCAGGAGTTCCTGGACGCCTTCAACGAGGCGCTGGCCGAGTTCCACGAGACGCAGGAGTACCGCGACATC
>CAZVCT010000017.1:32605-35167 GCA_964625655.1 uncultured bacterium | reverse complement strand
CTGCTGGGCGTCGGAAGCCTCGAGGGCAGCGACGCGGTCGCGGAGGGCCACCTGGTCACGACGGAGCAGGATGACGAATTCGCGGATGTTCGCGATGTCCGAGCGGTTGCGCTCGATGGCAGCGTCGACGCCGGTAAGGTCGGTCGGGTCGCCGGCAACGATGGTGCCGCCGCCGCCCTTGAGGGAGTTGACGTCACGCTGGATCAGCTGCAGAACGCGGTTGATGTTGCGGATGTCTTCGGCGTTCTGGCGGCCGAGCGTGTTGGCCTGGTTCGCGAGGCTGTAAGCAGCGTCGGCGCGCGCAGCGGCGGCGTCGGCCTGAGCCTGAGCGGTGTCGATGGCGACACGCTGCGAAGCGATCTGGTTCTGCAGGTCGCGGAGGACCGCAGGATCCATGCCACCTTCACCCAGACGGGCTTCGAGGTCGTCGAGGCGGGCGGTGGTGGCCGCACCGTCGTCGGAGAGGCCAGCGATGGCGCTCTCGGCGGCGGAGAGGCGGACACCCTGCGCGGCCACGTCGGAGGCGAGCTCCTGAACGGCGTTGCGCAGCGAGTCGAGGTCGGCCTGGGTCAGGGCGAGAGCCGAGTTGACGTTGTCGTTGAACACGTCGAGCATGCGGCTGACGACCAGAGCGGCCTGATAGCGAGTGAAGGCTTCGTTGCCGCGGAACGTACCGTCGGGGAAGCCGATGACGATGCCTAGATCGGCGATGCGGTCGACCGCGTCGCCGGCCCAGTGGTTCGCCGGGATGTCCGGGAACGAGCTTTGGGCGAAGGCGCCGCTGGCCAGCACTGCCGCCAGGAGCGTGATGATGAGCTTCTTCATTATTTATTACCCCTTGAACTCTTCTGAAGTTTGCTTGCGCGACGAGCAGGGGTTGCGGTGCGCTGCGCCTGTGAGTTTCCGTGTTTCCTCACTGGCTTGCGCGGTTGCTTCCCGTTCTCGTCGGGTGCCTGTGTCTTCCGGAGCCGGTTCAAAGAGTGCACCTCCTTCCCATGCGGCTGCGGACGACTAAGGTCCATGGAGAGTGTGGCATGTTCCGACGGGCCATGTCAAGGCGGATGAAACGAAGATGAGAGCCAGAAAATGCCGTCCTGGCGCGAATTCGTGCGCTTGTGAAACCGCCTACTCATGCATCTTTCATGAGCGCGGAGCCCGTAACGCGTGCACCACGCCATGTGCGGCGTCAAGATGAGCACGACGCCTTCGAACGGACCCCAGAACGCCTGGAAGGCCTCACCCACGGGGTGGGTCATCCATAACGGAGCCTGGTAGCATGCCGCCCATGGCTCGCCTTACCGTACCCGCCGCAGAGGAGTTGCTGGACGAAGAGATCCGCGTCCTGGACCATGGCTTCGTGCGCCTCGTCGACTACCTCGGGGGCGACGCCCGCATCGTGCAGGCAGCGCGCGTCTCGTACGGGGACGGCACCAAGTCCGTACGTGAGGATAGCGCTCTGATCGATTACCTCCTGCGGAACCGGCACACCAGCCCGTTCGAGCAGGTCATCTTCACCTTCCACGTCAAGATGCCCATCTTCGTGGCGCGCCAGTGGATCCGCCACCGCACGGCGCGCCTGAACGAGATCAGCGGGCGCTACAGCGTGATGCGCGACGAGTTCTACGTGCCGAACCCGACAGAGGTGCGCAAGCAGAGCAAGCGCAACCGCCAGGGGGGCGAGGCGGCCGAGGTGCCGGCCGAGCTGCGCGAGCGCGTCATCGCCCTGCTGGCTTCGGGCCAGGAGCGCATCTACGACGAGTACGAGGAGCTGCTCGAGGACGACGTCGCGCGCGAGCTGGCGCGAATCAACCTGCCGCTGTCGCTGTACACCGAGATGTACTGGCAGATCGACCTGAACAACCTCTTCCACTTCCTGCGCCTGCGCATGGACTGGCACGCGCAGTACGAGATCCGCGTCTACGGCGACGCCATGGCGAAGATCGCGCAGGCCGTCTGCCCGCTGGCGTACGAGGCGTTCGAAGAGCACATGCTGCACGGCAGGACCTTCGCGCGCTCCGAGATCGCGATGCTGAAAGAGGCGCTCGACCGCGGCAAGCTCGACGCCGCCCTGGAGGCCAGCGGCATGCGCGCCACCCGGCGGCGCGAGTTCCTGGACAAACTGGGCCTGGAGGGCTGAGTGCGCTACCGGGTCGTGGCGGTCGGGAAGCTGCGCGAGGCCTTCTACCGCGACGGCTGCGCCCACTTCCTGCATCGGCTGCGCGCGCTGGCGCCCTGCGAGATGGTCGAGGTGCGCGAGGGACGCGGCGAGACCGCCGCCGTGCAGCGCGCCGAGGGGGCGGCCCTGACGGCCGCCGCCGACGGCTTCGTCGTGGCGCTCGACGAGGGTGGGAAGCGCTTCACCACGCGGGAACTGGCTCAGCGCATCACCGACCTGGAGCTGAAGGGCGAGAGCCGCCTGTCGCTGCTGGTGGGCGGCGCCGAAGGCCACGGCGACGAGCTGAAGGCCGCGGTCGACGAACGGTGGAGCCTCTCGGACCTGACGTACCCGCACGACCTCGCGCGGCTGGTGCTGCTGGAGCAGCTGTACCGCGCCGAGACGGT
>CAZVCT010000017.1:0-32505 GCA_964625655.1 uncultured bacterium | reverse complement strand
ACCCGTACCACAGGGACTGACGACACACGGGCCCGACCGAACCCGGAGGCCGGCCGAGGCGCAGCTCGTGAAGGGCCCAAGCTTCAGTAGAGCCGTGGCAGTCCGCGATTTCAGTCGAGTGTTGGACGCCCTCAGCCTCAGTCGAGCAACGCCTCGGCGATCCGCGACTGCGCCCCCTCGAGGGCGGCGTGAAGGCTCAGCATGTCGGCCAGCAGCTCGGAGAGCGCCGTAAGGGGCAGCGCCTGCCGCGGCTCCAGGCACAGCAGCAGGTTGCGCTGCCCCACCACCACGCTCGGTGCCACGGTGCTCGGCAGGGGCACGCCGCTGCGGGTGACGCTCGCGGCGTCGACGGCCGCGTCCGCCGCCAGCAGCAGGCGCATCAGCACCTCCCGTACCGGCCGCGTCAGCACGCCGTGCGCGGCTTCGGGGTCGCGCACGTAGACGCTGACGCTGGCGTCGAAGGCGGGGTCGTCGGGCGCGCTGACGCGCTGGGCGCCGCTGCGGCTGGCCTCGAGCGCCTCGAACGCCTTGCTCCGCCGCGCGCTCGCCCGTAGCGAAGGGGCGGCCGCCAGCCCGGCGGCGGCAACAGGATCTACGACGGGTGCATCGCTCTGCTGCCCCAGCACGGCCACGAACGTCCGCAGGCTGGTGACGCTGCCCGTGGGTCCGGTGCGCAGCCGGCGCTGGTCGAAGGCCGCAAGCTGCGGCTGCCCGGCCCGGCCCAGGGCGTAGACGGGCACCAGCTCCCCTTCGCCCAGGGCGAACCTGTGCCGGAGCGGCTCGGCCACCTCGGGCGCCTCCTGAAGCTCGAACTGCCCTGCGAACGCGGCCCACTCCTCGAGGCGCGGATCGACCCGGCGCTTACGGAAACCGAACGGCATGCGATATTCAACCACGGCAACGAGCGGCGGCCGGGGCGCTATGTCGCGCACACCGGCCGCCGGTCATGTTCTTCGTTGAAGGTCAGACGCTGAAGCCGAACATCCTCATCTGCTTCTTGCCGTCGTCGGTCATCTTCTGCAGGCTCCAGGGTGGCGACCAGACGAACTCGACGGCCGCCGACTGCACGCCGTCGACCTTCATGGCGGCCAGCTCGGCGTCGGTCTGGATCATGTCCTGCACGGGGCAGCCCATGGTGGTCAGGGTCATGGTGATGTCGACGTGGCCGTTGTCGCGGACGTCGACGTCGTAGACGAGCCCGAGGTCGACGATGTTCACGGGGATCTCGGGGTCGTGGACCACCTTGAGGGCCGTCAGGACCTGCTGGCGCAGCGCCTCCTGCTCGGGGCTGGGAGCGGGCTGCGCGCCTTCTGCGGCTGCGGTCTGCGCCGCGTTCTCGGTGTCGGTTCGGGTCTGCTCGTCGGCGCTGCTCATGGCGTCAACTTAGCAGAAGCGGCCGCTTCCCACGGTAGCCGGAGGACGTGCCGGACGGACGCGCCGGCAGCGGGCGGTCACCAGTCGGCGTAGCGGTCGCGGTGCACGACGAACGCCAGCGTCAGCGCCAGCAGCGTGCTCACGAGGCTCGTGCCGCCGTACGAGACCAACGGCAGGGTGATGCCCGTGACGGGCGCCATCCCCAGCGTCACCCCCACGTTCACGAGGACCTGGAAGGCGATCAGCACGGCCACGCCCACGATCAGCAGCTGGTCGCGTTCGTAGAGGCACTCGCCGGCCATGGCCAGCAGGCGCCAGAAGAGCAGGCCGTACAGCAGCAGCAGCACGACGGAGCCCACGAAGCCGCTCTCCTCGGCCAGCACGGGGAAGATGAAGTCGGTCTGGCGGTAGGGGATGAAGCCCAGCTGCGACTGCGTGCCCTCCTTGTACCCCTTGCCCAGCAGCCCGCCCGAGCCGACCGCGATGGTCGACTGGATGACCTGGTAGCCGCTGCCCTGCGGGTCGGCGTCGGGGTCGAGGAACGACACGAGGCGTTCGGCCTGGTGCGGCTTGAGGTTCGGTAGCACCACCGTCGGCACGGCCACGCCGGCCAGGATCACCAGGAGCAGCAGCTGCCGCCACGGCACGCCGCGCACCAGCACCATGCCCGCCGCGATTGCCGCCAGCACGAGCGCGCTGCCCAGGTCGGGCTCCATCAGCACCAGGCCCACCGGTGGCAGCGCCAGCGCCCCTACACGGATGTAGTCGGGCAGGCGGCGGATGGGACGTTCGTGCATGGCGGCCGCTAGGGCCATGATCAGCGCGACCTTCGCCAGTTCGGAGGGCTGGAAGCCTGGCAGCGGGCCGAGGTAGAGCCACGACTTGGCGCCGTTGACCTCGGTGCCGAGGAAGCGCGTGACCACCAGCAGGGCGATGCTGAGAACGTAGAGGTGCGGAGCGAAGCGCACGATGCGGTTCTTGCCGATCCAGACGAGCAGGCCGATGACGACCACGCCCGCCCCCAGGAACGCTACCTGGCGTGTGAACTCGTTGCTGGGAGCGGCGCTGTTCAGCGTCGCCAGGCCAGCGGCGAGTATCAGGGCTGTGATGAAAGGCAATCCGAGCTCGAGTCGCGCCACGCGCCTCAGCCTACCAGCCGTCTCCCCTTGGCGCCGCTGAACAGGATCCATTCGGCGAGCAGCGCCAGCGCCGCCAGCCCGAGCAGCACCAGGGCCACCGTCGTCGGGGCGCCGCCCAGTAGCGCGCGTGCGTCCGCCGCGCCCGCGGACGGGTCGCCGGCGGCCAGCCCGTCGTCCGTGATGGGCGAACCCGCGTCATCCGGCGCACCCGCCGGCAGCGGCGCCCCCGCAGCACCCGGGGCACCTGAGGCGGACGCCACGGCGCTCGTGGGCAGGCGCGACTCGTCGGCCGCCAGCAGGCTCGCGAACGCGGCACCGTCCGCGTAGACGCCCGGCTCCAGCACCGGCTCGGCGGCGCCCGGCAGTGGCTCGCCCAGCCGCAGCCGCGTGGTGGCGTCCAGGCGCCCCAGCAGGTTGGCCACGAGCGCCGGGAAGGCAGGCCGCAGCACCACGTCCGACTGCGAGGGGTGGAAGGCCAGCTGCAGGATCAGGCCGTTCTCGTCCTGACGCAGGCGCATGGCGGGCGTCAGGTCGGCGGTGCGCGCCAGCACGCGCCAGCCGTCGCCGCTCCATTCCTCCGCTTCCGGGTCGAGGCCGACCACCACGTCACCCAGGTCGACGAAGCGCATCAGCTCGTCGGCGCGTTCCCAGTCGCGGATCAGGTGGTAGGTGGGCTCGGCGGCCGGCGGCGGGAACACTAGGTAGGCGCCGGGCGGCAGGTTCTCGACGCCGGCGCGCTGCAGCACCTTCAGGTCGGCGTCCGGCCGGAAGGCGGCGTCGTTCGCCACGGCAACCTCGGTCAGGGGCACGGCCGACACGGCCCGCAGGAGGGGGGCGTAGGGGTCGTTGGAGACGACCTGCAGGGCGCGCCGGCCGGCGTAGGCGACGTCGTCGAGCGCCAGCGCGTCGCCCGGCGGCGGCCTTAGGCGCGCCTCGACCACGCCGCTCAGCTCGCCGAGCGGGAACGTGGTGCTGCCGCTGCCGCCCGCGGGCACGAGCACGGTGCCGAGCGCCAGCTGGCGTCCGTCCTGCAGCAGTTCGACCTCCACCTCCGCGGGCCGGGCGCCACTGGCGACGACCGCCACGAACGCCTGCCCCACGCCCACGTCGAAGGCGCTGATGCCTACGTTCTCGACGGGTGCCCCTACGCGGTGCACCGTGGCCGTGCCGAGCCCCGCTTCCCGGTCGGTGAAGACGTGAACCTCGGCGCCGGGCAGCAGCGCGCCCGCCAGCTCCAGGGCGCGCAGCAGGTCGCCGGCAGCGTCACCGGCGGCCAGGCCGTCCAGCGCAGCGCCCAGGCTGGCGGCGTCCGCGTCGAGCGGCGCCACCAGCCTGGCGTCGAGCCCGGCGCGTATCAGGGCCACCCGACCCGCCCCTGTCAGCCGCTCGCGCGCGGCCTGCTTCGCCTCGTCCAGGCGCGCCCCGTCGCCTGAAGTTGCGGCCATGCTGGCGGAGACGTCGACGATCAGCACGCGGTCGGGCCGTTCGGCGCCAGCCAGCACGGGCCTGGCCAACGCCAGGGAGGCCAGCGCCACGAACAGCAACTGCGCCACCAGCAGCCAGGTGGGCGAGAAGCGGCGGCGCCGCGCCAGCGCCGTCTGCGCCCGTTGCCAGAGGAAGAGCGCGCTCACGTCTTGGCGCCGCCTTCTGGCACGCAGGAAGTGCAGCAGCACCACGACGGGCAGCAGCAGCAGCAACCACAGGGCTTGGGGCGCCAGGAAGCTCAAACCTGGAATACCCCCAGCTTGAGCTCCTCCGGCTGCGAGTCGGTGGCGCAGGCGTCGAGGGCGCGGATGAGGCGGCGGCGCAGCTCACCGGGCAGCAGCACCTCGTCGACCCACAGGCGCGCGGCGGCGTAGCGGATGTCGAGCGCCTCCTTGTAGTTGGCTTCGATGCTGCGGTAGAGGTCGTCGAGCGTCTCCTGGTCGACCTCCTGGCCCCTGCGCTTCAGCTGCGCCGCCTGGATGTCGAGGATGGTCTTCGCGGCCTGCTGGCCGCCCATGACGCTGTAGCGAGCGCTGGGCAGCGCGAAGATGAAGCGCGGGGCGTACGCCTTGCCGCTCATGGCGTAGTGGCCGGCGCCGTACGAGCCGCCCAGGATGACCGTCAGGCGCGGCACCACGCTGTTGGAGACGGCGTTCACCAGCTTCGCCCCCTTGCGGATGATGCCCTCCTGCTCGCTCTGCTTGCCCACCATGAAGCCGTTGACGTCGTGCAGGAAGATTATGGGGATGCCCGCCTGGTTGCAGTCGAGCACGAAGCGCGCGGCCTTGTCGGCGGCGTCGGCGTAGATGACGCCGCCCACCTCGATCCGCCCCTGGCGTTTGATCACCAGCTTCTGGTTCGCCACGATCCCCACCGAGTAGCCGCCCAGGCGCCCGAAGCCGGTCAGCAGGGTCTCGCCGTAGTCCTTCTTGAACTCGTCGAACTCGGAGCCGTCCAGCAGGCGGGCCAGCACGGCGCGCGTGTCGTAGGGGCGGCTGCCGCCCTCCGTGGGCAGCAGGCCCGCCAGGTCCTCTTCCTTCTCCTTGGGGGGAACGATCTCCACTCGGCCGCGGGCCCACGCCGCCAGCTCGGGCGGGGCGTAGGCCGCCGCGAGGCGCCTGAGGCGCGCCAGGGCGTGCTCGTCGTCGGGCTCCTTGAAGTCGACGGTTCCCGAGATCTCGGCGTGCATCGTAGCGCCGCCCAGCTCCTCGCTGCTGACCTCCTGGCCGATGGCAGCCTTCACGAGCGCCGGCCCTGCCAGGTATAGGCCCGAGCCTTCCGTCATGACCAGCGTGTCGCACATGACGGGCAGGTAGGCGCCGCCGGCCACGCAGTTGCCCATGATGGCCGCCAGCTGCGGGATGCCCTGGGCGCTCATGCGGGCGTTCAGGTAGAAGACGCGCCCGAAGTCGTCCTGGTCGGGGAAGATCTCGTCCTGCATGGGCAGGTAGACGCCCGCCGAGTCGACGAGGTAGATGGTCGGCAGGCGGTTCTCGAGGGCGATGGTCTGGGCGCGGATGACCTTCTTGGCCGTGATCGGGAAGAACGCGCCGGCCTTGACGGTGGCGTCGTTGGCGATGACCATCCAGTCGCGGCCGGCCACCTTGCCGATGCCGGTGACGACGCCGCCCGCAGGCGCGCCGCCCTCCTCGCGGTACATGCCGTGACCCGCGAACGCCATGAGCTCGTCGAACTCGGCGCCCTCGTCCAGCAGCAGCTGCACCCGCTCGCGCGCCGTCAGGCGCCCCTTGGAGTGCTGCCGCTCGGCGGCGCGGGCGCCGCCCCCCTGGCGGATCTGCTCGCGGTCGTGCTCGAGCTGCGCGGCCGCCTCGTGCCACCCCTTGCGGTTGGCGTGGAAGGGCGCTTCGCGGCGCTCCTCCAGGACCACGCCGCTCTCCAGCTTGCCCAGCTTCGGCTCCTTGCGCTTCACGACGCGCGCACCGCCAGCACCACCAGCAGGCCGCCGCCGGCGTTCTCGACGCTGTGCTCGGCGCCGGCGTCGATGCCCAGCAGCTTCCCCTTGCCCAGGCGCTGCGTGGTGCCACCCGACCTCACGAGCGCCTCCCCTTCGAGCACCTGGTAGACGACGCTGGCGCCACCGCTGTCGGGTTCGGCGGCCTGGCCCGCTTCGAAGCAGAGCAGCTCGGCGTTCAGGCCGCCCACCTCCAGCAGGTCGTTCCTTTGCACGCCCGCCAACGAGAACCGGCGTGCCTCCTGGATGCTGACGATCTTCACGTTGCGCTCCTCTCGCCCATCCCACAGGACACGCCCACCAGGGGCGCGCCCGAGTCGTTCGACGCTGTCGGCCTCAAGCGTACATCGCGTCCGCAGGCGGCTTGGGCCCGTTCCCCGCCCCGCTGTGGCCCTCTGTGGATAACTAATGGGCTTGACATCACCATCTCTGCCCTGCTATGGCGGTCGCTTCCAAGCGCTTATGACCAGGAAACCTGTCACCCACGCATTTCCGCTGAACGGCCCGTTGCCACCGTGCTTCGCATGAAAGCGGCGGCTCTTCTCCACAAGGTTGTGGGTAACTCGCTCAACTTGTGGATAACCGAGTATGCCCGCTGGCTACGGCATTAGCGCCACGTGAAGAAGGAAGCGGTCCAACCACTTGCGTTCCGGCAGTCGGACGGTTCCGGCGGGGATCTCGCCGCGGGACCTCGGAGGGGAAGGCCGAGGTAGCCCGGTTCGGGAGCCGGTCGGGCACCCCTGACCTCAACCGACGTCCTCGAGGTGGCGCAGCTGGAAGCGCTCCTCGGTGCCCAGCAGCAGCACGGCGTCGAGCCGCAGGCGGGTGTGCGGGCGCCGCAGCGCGAAGGAGACGTAGTGCTGCGCCGCGGCGCGCAGGCGCGCCAGCTTGCGGCGGTCGATGCTCTCGGATGGGTCGCCGTAGGCGGCGCTGCGGCGCTGCTTGACCTCGACCACCACTACGGTGTCGCCGTCGAGCATCACCAGGTCGAGCTCTGCGCCCCTCAGCCGGTAGTTGCTGGCCAGCAGGCGCCAGCCGCGCTCTTCCAGGTGGCGGCACGCGGCGCGCTCGGCCCAGTGGCGCGGAGCGGCCGCCTGGGTGGGAGGCTCAGCTGGGGACGACCTCGAGCTTGGAGGCATCCGCCCAGAGCCCTTCGAGGTCGTAGAAGTCGCGCGCTTCTGGACTCATGAGGTGCACCACGACCGCGCCGTAGTCGATGAGGACCCAGCGGTCCGAGGGGCCCTCGACGCCGGTGGGGAGGTGCTGGCCGGCCTTCATGCGTTCACGCACGGACTCCTCGAGCGCCCTCAGCTGCAGGCTCGATTCGCCGGTGGCGATGACGAAGAAGTCGAGGCTGGTGGACACCTCGCGCAGGTCGAGGACGGTGACGTCCTTGGCGCGCTTGTCGTCGAGGGCGTCGACGATCGTCTGGATCTCGGTGGGGGTGGCGGAGCCGGCGGGGCTGTCGGTCAAGGTCTTTCCTCCGTGGTCTGGTGCGGTGCGGCCGGTGCGCTCAGGGGCGATCGAGCGAGGCCATGAGTGGTGGGGTCAGGGCGGTGCGCGCTTCGGCGTCGCCGCCGAGCACCAGCTCTACCTCGTAGCGCTGCTGCTGGTAGGGGCTGAAGCGGTCGACCTGCTGCTTGCCGACGTTGAGCATGCCGGCGAAGAAGTCGGCGTCCGCCCACGATTCCTGGGTGGCCAGCAGGCGCGTGGACGTGGGGTCGGGCTCTTCCGAGGTGCGCAGGACGATGGAGCCTTCCGGCGCGCCCAGCGCCCGCAGGCGCTGCGCGTACCACTCGCCCAGGCCCGGCACCCCGCTGGCGTCCGTGATCAACAGCGTGACGTCGGGCGCTTCGGCGAACTCGCGTGCCTGGCCCCCGAAGGTGGCGGCCATGAAGCGGTTCACCTGTGCCGGGTCGTGGAGCACCACGTAGCCGTGCACGGGCAGGCGTTCCTCGGCGGCGATGGGCAGCGTGGCGGTGGTGGTGAGGGCGAGCCCCGAGACCCGGCCGGCAAGTTCGCGCATGAGGCTGAGGCTGGCGTTCGTCTCGACGTCCTCGAAGAAGGTGTCGATGAGGCCCGGCACCGTGGTCACGGCGCGCACGTTCAGCTCCTTGAGGCGAGCGAGCATGGCGTAGGCCAGGCGCTTGACGTTGTCTATGCGGTCTATGTCGCCCCGCAGGGTGTTGCGGTAGCGGACGAACTTGCTGGCGTCCTCGCCGTCCATGTGCTGGGGGCCGGGCTGGAAGTTGATGTGGAGGCCCGCGGCGTTGTCGCTGTAGTACATGCGGTAGGGCACGTCGACCGTGACGCCGCCCAGGGCGTCGACCAGCCCCTGGAAGATGTCGAGCTTGACGATGGCGTAGTAGTCGATGGGCACGCCCAGCACCGCCTCGACCTCGCGCCTCAGCCCCTCGGCGCCCTCGCGGGCGTACATGGCGTTGACGCGCCGGTTCTGGTCGGGCAGGAAGAGGTCGCGGGGGATGGCGACCATCGAGAGGTCGTTGCCGTTGAGGGCGACGTAGAGGATCGTGTCTGTGAGGGTGCCGTAGCTGTTGCTGAAGCCGCGCCAGTTCCAGTCGATGATCGTGCCGTCCTGGGCGTAGACCGGCTCGGCGCTCTCGATCGTGTAGTGGATGTCGCGGCCCGCCACGACGAAGCTGACGTGGAAGTCGTCCTCTTCTATGCCCAGCAGGCGGCGCTGGTCGACGCTCAGGTCCTTGCGCTCGACGTCCTTGGTGAGCCAGAAGCCCACCAGCCCAGCCAGGGCCACCATCAGGCCCAGCAGCGTGACGAGCCGCGCGCGGCGGCGCGTCATGCGACCCCCCGCGCGTCCGCGTGCTCGGGTTCGACGATGGCGCGGTAGGTGGCCAGCGTGCTCGGGTGGATCTCCTTGCCGCACTCGCGCAGGTACTCGACCTTCGTACAGACGGCGCTCCGGTAGGCGGCCGCCAGGTCGGTCATGGCCAGCTCGCGGATGTCGGCGTTGACGCCGCGGCCCGGCTCGGAGACGTCGGCGACGTAGAGCGCCATGCCGATGAGATCAAAGGGCGACACGCCGAAGACGTGCCCCTCGACCGCGTCCAGCACCGCCGCGTCGGTCACGCCCCACCCTTCAGCCAGCGCGCGCGCGGCGCGGCCGTGGAGCGCCAGTGGGTGGTGTCGTTCCAGTTCGATGCGGGGCGGGGCCAGGCGCATCAGCTCTTCGTCGCCCAGGTCGCGCGCGGCGTCGTGCAGCAGGGCTGCCTTCACGAGCTTGGCGCGTTCGGCCCCGGTGAAGCCGTTGGCCGCAGCGATGGCGTCGGCCAGCTCGGCGACGCGCTCTATGTGCTCGAAGCGCCCTGGCGTGACCAGTTCACGCACCTGCTTCACGAGGGGGTCGAGCCCCTGCGCGGCGAAGAGGGGGGCGATGGTTCCGTTGACGGTTCCTTCGTCCATATGGCGCGCCGGCGCCCGGTGGGCGGGGTGGCGCGTCGAGTGGCCCGAAGCGCCACGGAGGCGCGCTGGGCCGAGCCACCTGTGCCCGGCGTAGGGCAAAGTTAGCATGCGCCCCGGAAGTTCAGCCGTCATCCTCGGCCTCTGCCAAGCTGCCCTCGTCATCCGCCGCGTACTCCTCGGCGGAAGCCGTGGGCTCCTCGTCTTCGGCCGAACCGTCCTCGTCCTCGGCGCCACCGTGGCGCAGGTAACGCTCGCCCGCCCGTTCGGCGTCGTCCTGGGCCGTCACCTCGGTCACCGGAGCGGTGTCGTCGAAGTAGTCGAAGGTGGCGGCGCCGATGTGCACCTCTTCGCCCGTCTTGGCCCCCGCCCGCTTCAGCAGCTTGTTGACACCCAGGTTCTTGAAGTGGTGCTGCAGGTAGCCGACGGCCTCGGCGTTGCTGGGGTCGAAACGCGCCACCACGGCCTCCACCTCGGTGCCCGTGATGACCCAGCCCTGCCCGCTCATGTCGCGCTTCACCTCGATGGGTTCGCTGACCGGGCGCTTGTCGGGCTGCTCGCGTATCGGTTCCGGCCTCGGCGGCAGCAGCTCGAAGAGCGTATCGCGCAGCTCCTCCATGCCGTGCCCCTCGAGGGCGGAGGCCGCCAGCACGGGCAGGCCGGAGGTCGCCAGCTCGGTCAGCTGGTTCTGGACCTCTTCCTCGAGCCCTTCGAGCAGGTCGACCTTGTTCAGCACGACCAGGGCGGGAAGCTCGAGCAGCGCCGGGTCGTACTCGCCCAGCTCGAAGCGCAGCGACTCGAACGTCCGCATCGGCTCCTCGCCGACGTCGAGTACGTACACCAGCAGGCGCGTGCGCGAGATGTGGCGCAGGAAGTCGAGCCCGAGGCCCTTGCCCAGGTGGGCGTCCTCGATGATGCCGGGGATGTCGGCCATGGTGAAGCGCTCGAGGCCGCCGTCACGCTCGATGACCCCCAGGTTCGGGCTCAGCGTGGTGAAGGGGTACGAGGCGATCTCCGGGCGCGAGTTCGAGAGCGCCGCCAGCAGGCTCGACTTCCCCGCGTTGGGGTAGCCGACCAGGCCGACGTCCGCGATGATGCGCAGCTCGAGGCGCAGGCGGCGCTTCTCGCCCTGCGTGCCGTACTCGGCGAAGCGCGGCGCGCGGCGCGTGGAGGTGGCGAAGGTCGAGTTGCCGCGCCCACCGTCGCCGCCGCGCGCCACGACGGCCGTCTCGCCGACCTCGATCAGGTCGGCGACGAGCTCGCCCGTGTCGAGGTCGCGCGCCAAGGTGCCGACGGGCACGTCGATGTAGAGGTCGGCGCCGCCGGCGCCGGCCTTGTTGCGCCCCTCGCCCTGCTGCCCGACGGGCGCGCGGAACTGGGTGCGGCCCACGAGCCGGTCGAGGGAGGTGACGTCATCGACCGCCCGCAGGTAGACGGAGCCGCCCCGGCCGCCGTGGCCGCCGTCTGGGCCCCCCTTCGGGATGTACTTGAGGCGCATGAAGGAGAGGCCGCCATCGCCTCCCTTCCCCCCCTGCACGGTGATGTCGAGAACGTCACGGAATGCCATTCACTGCTCCAGGTCAAAAAAGAACGCGGCCCTCGAAGGAGCCGCGTCAGGTGCTAGGTAACGGGCGCGTGGGGCCTCAATCGGCCGCCAGCGGCTCGCCCTGCTGTTCGATGCTGATGAAGCGCCCCTTGGCGCCCTTGTCGTGGAACTTCACGACGCCGTCGCGAAGCGCGAACAGGGTGAAGTCGTTGCCGACGCCCACGTTCATGCCGGGCTTGAACTTGGTGCCGCGCTGGCGGACCAGGATGTTGCCGGCGAGAACGAACTGACCGTCGAAGCGCTTCACGCCGAGGCGCTGCGAGTGGCTGTCGCGACCGTTGCGGGTGCTGCCGACGCCTTTCTTGTGTGCCATCTCTTAACCTCTCCTCGCTGCCTTAGCCGACGCTCTTGACGCGGACCTCGGTGTAGTCCTGCCGGTGGCCGATCTTGCGGCGGTAGTTCGTCTTGGCCTTGTACTTGTAGACGTCGATCTTCTCGCCGCGGCCGTGGCCGATCACTTCGACCCGGACCGTGGCGTCGCCTACCTGCGAGCCGACCTTGACGTCGTCGCCGGCCAGCATCAGCACGGGCAGTTCGACCTCGGTGCCGGCGTCCGCGTTCAGCTTCTCGACCTTGAGCACGTCGCCCTCGGCCACGCGGTACTGTTTGCCGCCCGTCTTGATGATTGCGAACATCTTCCAACCTCCAGGGGCCTCCGCCCTGCTTGGAGGCGGCCCTTACTCTTGCCAGGATGAGACGGACGCCGCCCCTTAGGGGGAGCGCGCCCGGCTACCAGAAGGAAGATTATAGCGGAACCGGCGGCCCCAGCGCAAGGCGGGACGAGCGTTCACCGGACCGCGCCATTCAGAGCCGGAAGAGCAGCGGCACCAACACAAGACCGACGATCAGCATCAGCAGCTGCATCGGCAGGCCCACCCGCACGAAATCGCCGAACCTGTACTTGCCCGGCCCCACCACGAGGGTGTTCACGGGCGAGGCCATGGGCGTGCAGAACGACGAGGCCGCGGCCAGCGCCACCATCATCATCACGGGCTCGGGCGCCACCCCCAGGTCTAGCGCGGCTCGCAGGGCGATGGGCGCGATCAGCACGGCGGTGGCGGTGTTGGACATCAGCTGCCCCAGAGTGGTGGTCACCAGGTACACGCCCGCGAGCAGCACGAGCGGCGCCTGCCCGCCCAGCAGCCCGACGACGAAGTCGGCCAGGTACGTGACCCCGCCGGCCAGCTCGAGCGCGGTGGCCAGGGGCAGCATCCCGGCTATCAGCACTACCGACTCCCACTGGATCGAGCGGTAGGCCTCTTCCATAGAGATGGAGCCGGTCAGCACCAGCGCCATCACCGCCAGCAGCACGGCCACCACGGGCGCCACCCAGCCGACGGTCATCGTCACCAGCATGGCGCCCAGCACCACCAGCACGATGGGCGCCTTGTGGCGGCGGGGCGCCTGGGGCGCCTCGCCCGCCTCGCTCAGCACGACGGCGTCGTTGCGCTCGCGCTTCAGGTCGGCCACGGCCTTCACGGGCCCCTGCAGCAGCAGCGTGTCGCCGAACCTCAGCCGCAGCGACGCCAGGCGCTTCTCCCCTCTGCCGGCCGCGACGCGCTCGGCGCCGCGCTGCACCGCCACCACCTGGACGCCGTACCGCTCGCGGAAGCGCAGCTCGGCGAGCGTCTTCCCGATCCAGGCCGAGCGCGGCGGCAGCAGCACCTCGGCGAAGCCCAGGTTGGCGGGCACGAGGCCCGCACCGGAACCGCCGGTTGCGCCTGCGTTCCCGTCGAAGCCGCCCGCCACCCTCGGGTCGCCGGCACCTTCCCCGTCACTGCCAACGACGGGCCGCACCGCTGCCCCGGCGCTCGCCGCCACCGCCTCCAGCGCCTCCGGGCTGCCCTGCAGCAGCAGCCGGTCGTAGGCCGAGAAGGTGGTGTCGGGGCCGACGCGCTTCGAGCGTCCCAGGTGACGCCTGGAGCGGGCGGTGCCGGCCACCTCCGGCTCGGTATCAACGGCCAGCAGCTGCACCCCCAGGCGCTCGGGCCACCTCACCTCCCTGAGGGTGCGCCCTACGAGCGCAGAGCCGGGCGGCAGCGTGAGGCGCCCCAGCGAGGTAGGCAGGCCGAAGCGCTCCATCACCACTTCCATCGACTCGCGCGGGTCGTCCACGCCCTCGCCCGGCGCTGCCGACGCGCGCGCCGGCAGCAGGTGCCGGCCCACCAGCGCCATGAACAGGGTGCTGACGCCCAGCATGGCCAAGCCGAAGGGCGTGAAGGCGAAGAAGCCGAACGGTTCGCGCCCCGCACCCTGCAACACCTGCGACGCCACCAGGTTCGGAGGGGTGGCGATGAGCGTCAGCATCCCCCCGACCAGCGCCGCGTAAGCGGTGGGGATGAGCAGCTTGCTGGGGTTCACGCCGGCGCGCCACGCCATGGCCATCACGATGGGCAGCATCACGGCCACGGTGCCCGTCGAGCTCATGAACGCCGACAGGAGGCCGGTGGCGAGCATGACCAGCACGATCATGCGCACCTCTCCCCTGCCCGCCACGCGGCCCAGGGCGCGGCCGAAGGAATCGGCGACGCCCGACTGCACCAGGGCGCCCGACACCACGAACAGGGCGGCGATCATGATCACCAGCGGGTCGGCGAAGCCGGCCAGCGCCTGCGCCGGCGTAAGGAGGCCCGTGAGGGTGAGGGCCAGGACGACGAGCAGCGCCGTGACGTCGAGGCGCACACGGTCGGAGACGAAAAGCCCGACGGCGCCGAGCAGGACGAGCATCACCGTGAGCAGCTGGCCGGTCATCGCGTCACAGACTATGCCGCGCGCGCTTCGAGCGCGGCCGCAAGCTGCCCGCCAGACGGGCACCGCGGGGGCGTCACGTCCGGATTTCCCGACTCCCATCGTACCTATCCGCGTTTTTGCCGTGTCCCATGCTCTATACTCCTCGCGAGTTCGGGAAAGGAGCTCGCTCATGGCCAAGACCAAGACCGTCAGCAAGGCAGAACTGGTCAACGAGGTCGCCGACAACACCGGGCTGTCCAAGAAGGCCGTAAAGGAGACGATGGATTCGCTCCTGGAGACGATGACCGACAACATCGCCAAAGGCAACAAGGTCACGCTCACGGGCTTCGGCACGTTCGAGGTGCGCAACCGCAAGGCGCGCACCGGCGTCAAACCCGGCACGACCGAGAAGATCAACATCCCGTCCAGCAAGTACCCCGCGTTCAAGGCCGGCAAGAGCCTCAAGGACACCGTTTCGGGCAAGAAGGGCTCGGGCTCCGGTTCCGCCAAGCGCGCCACCGGCGGCTCGCGCAGCCGCTCGTCCGGCAGCTCGGCGTCCGCGGGTCGCGGCAAGCGCTGAGCCGACCGGCAAGCGAACGCCATCCGTGAATCCGTGGCGCCGCCCCGCGTGGGCGGCGCTTCCCTTGGCGCCCGCCCATGGCGCCCGCCGATTCGCACCCGCCCTTTCGCGTCCGCCAAAGCATCCTTCCGAGCCGTCGCTGCCGTTCCGTCACCGAGAGGACGCGCCGGGCGGGCTTCGCGCCTTAGCATCGAAGCGTGGACCTGAAGCAGCCCTCGCCGCCGGAAAGCGGCGTCTCACCAGCCGCCTCACCAGCCGGGCACACCGCACCCCGCCCCATAGTCCTGTACGCCACCATGTTCGGCGCCACCGAGCTGGTGGCCGAGCGCGTCGCGGCGCGCCTGGGCCAGGAGTTGGGCGTAGAGGTGCCGTGCCGTGACGTCGCGTGGTTCGACCTCGCGTCGCTGCAGAGCTTCGACCTGATCGTCCTCGGCTGCTCCACCTGGAACATCGGTCAGCTGCCCTCCGACCTCGAGTCGCGCCTGCCAGAGCTGGCGAGCCTCGACCTGAACGGCAAGCTGCTGGCCCTCTTCGGCACGGGCGACGCGGTGGGTTACCCCGACACCTACCTCGACGCGCTCGACATCGTGGCCGAGAAGCTCGTCACCACCGGCATAGAACCGATCGGGCGCTGGCCCACCGCCGGCTACGACTTCCTGGCTTCGCGCGCGCAGCGCGGCGACGAGTTCCTGGGCCTGGGCGTCGACGAGGACAACGAGCCCGAGCTGACGGACGCGCGCGTGGACGCCTGGGTCTTCAAGGTGGCCGCCGATTACCGCGCCGTGGCCCCCAAGGTGGCGCTGCAACCCGCCTGACCCCCGCCTCCACGGGGTAACATCCCGAGTACATGCAACCTGAAACGGCAAGCGCGCGCAGCGTGCCGGCGCTGCTGCGTCGCCGCCGCAACGACGATGGCCTCGCGCTGCGCGTCAAGCGCCTGGGGCTCTGGACCGGCATAAGTTGGCGCGAGTACGCGGCGCAGGTCGACGCCCTGGCCCGCGAGATGATCGAGCTGGGCCACCAGCCCGGCGACCGCGTGGCGGTGCTCTGCGAGAACCGCCCCGAGTGGCTAATCGCCGACCTGGCCATCCAGACGGCCGGCGGTGCCACCGTGGGCGTCTACACGACCTCCAGCGCAGGACAGCTGGCGTACCACGTCAACCACTCGGACGCGGTGGGTCTGGTCCTAGAGGACGCCGAGCAGCTCGAGAAGTGGCTGGCCATCAAGGACGACTGCCCCACCGTGCGGTGGGTGATCGTCGTGGAGCCCGAGGACGTGGGCGGCATCCTGGCGTGGGAAGACGTGCTGGCGCGCGGCCGCGAGCGTTACGCGGCCGACCCCGGCCCCGTCGACGCCCGCCTGGAGGCGCTGGGGCCCGACGACACGGCCCTCTTCATCTACACCTCCGGCACCACGGGCAACCCCAAGGGGGCGATGCTGACGCACGCGAACCTCCTGTGGGCCCTGGGCTCGCTCTCGGCCGCCGTGCCCATGAACGAGAAGGACGAGCTCCTGTCGTTCCTCCCCCTGTCGCACATCGTCGAGCGCCTCATCAGCATCACGGCGCCGCTCATGTACGGCTACGCGGTCTCGTTCACCGAGAACCTCGACACGGTGCTCACCAACCTCCAGGAGATAAGGCCCACCGTCTTCTTCGCGGTGCCGCGCATCTGGGAGAAGATGTACTCCCTCGTCGAGCTGCACATGAAGGACGCCAACCTGATCAAGCGCTGGGCGTACGCCCTCGCCATGCGCTCCGTCAGGGGCCGCAGCACGGCTTGGGCGCCCGTGGCGCACCTGGCGGTGCTGCGCCTGCTGCGGCTGCGGCTGGGCCTCGACCGCGTGCGGGTGGCCATCTCGGGCGCGGCGCCCATCGCCCCCGAGATGCTGTCGTACTTCCGCGCCATCGGCATCGACGTGCGCGAGGGTTACGGCCTCACGGAAAGCACGGGCATCATCGCCATCCACCGCGAGAAGGTGCGGCTGGGCACCGTCGGCCCGCCGTTCGAGGGCGTGACGGTGAAGATCGCCGACGACGGCGAGATCCTGAGCCTCAGCCCTGGGAACTTCAAGGGCTACCACAAGGACCCCGAAGCGACGGCGGAGGCCCTGACGGACGGCTGGCTGCACACGGGCGACATCGGCGAGCTCGACGAAGGTGGCAACCTGATCATCACCGACCGCAAGAAGGACATCCTGATCACGGCCGGCGGCAAGAACATCGCCCCGCAGAAGATCGAGAACCAGCTGAAGTCGAGCGTCTACATCAACGACGCCGTGGTGATCGGCGACAGGCGCAAGTACCTGACGGCGCTGCTCGTGCTGGACGAGGACAACATCACCCACTGGGCCACCGAGCGGCAGCTGTCGTACTCGACCTACACCGACCTGGCGCGCAACCCCGAGGTGCGCGAGCTGATCGAGAGCGAGGTCGAGCGGGTGAACGGCACGCTCGCCCGCGTCGAGACCATCAAGAAGTTCGCCATCCTGCCCAAGCGCCTGTATCACGAGGACGGCGAGGTCACCGCCACCCTCAAGGTGAAGCGCTCGAGCATCGCCGCCAAGTACGCCGACCTGATCGAGGAGCTCTATGCCTGAGCCGTCCGTCTTCCCCTGCGCCCACCAACCGACGGTGACCGATGCTCTTCCGTGAACGCTACGAGCACGACCTCTGGCTGATAAGGGGCACCCAGGCCTGGGTCGCGGCCGGCGCGGCCGCCCTCCTGCTCGTGGCGCTGCCCTTCCTCTTCAAGGGCTACATCGTCTACAACTTCACGCTCTTCTTCGTCTACGCGCTCGTGGCCATGTCGCTGACGGTGCTGGTGGGCATGACCGGGCAGGTGTCCCTGGGGCACGCGGGCTTCCTGGCCGCGGGCGCCTACCTGCAGGGGCTGCTGGTCGACCTGGGCGTGCCGTTCCTGGCGGCGCTGCCCCTGACGATCCTGGTGGCCGCCCTGCTGGGCGTGGTCATCGGGGTGCCGGCCCTGCGGCTCGAGGGGCCGTACCTGGCCATCGCCACGCTGGGCTTCGGGCTCGCCATCCAGCAGATCCTCAACAACTGGCGCCTCGTGGGCGCCTCCACGGGGATGCTCGTCGACCGCCCCGTCATCTTCGGCATCGACTTCTACGGCGACAGCGCCTACTACTACCTGGTGCTGGCGATCGTGGGGCTCGTCACCTGGATGCTGTTCAACCTCGAGCGCTCGCACATCGGGCGCGCGTTCCGCGCCACGCGCGACGCCGACCTGGCGGCGCAGATGAGCGGCATCGGGCTGGCGCGCCACAAGACGCTCGCCTTCGTCATCTCGGCGGGCGTGGCGGGGCTGGCGGGCGCCCTGTACGGCCCCCTCATCGGCTACATCACCCCCGAGAGCTTCAACCTGATGCTCTCCATCAAGTTCCTGCTCATGACGATCGTCGGCGGGCTGGGCTTCCTGCCCGGCGCGCTGATCGGCGCGGCCTTCATCACGGGGCTCGACGTGTGGCTCTCGACGTTCCGCAACTGGTCGCAGCTCGTGTTCGGGGCGGTGGTCATCCTGATCATGATGGTGGAGCCCGCCGGCCTGTACGGGCGCTGGCTCAAGATCAAGCGCTTCTGGAAGTCGTGGCCGCTGTGAGGCGCGTCCAGGGCGCCACCCCCACGATCGTCGTCCGAGAGGTGGCAGCATGAGCGGCTTCGGCGATCTTCTGCAGGTGCTCGTCAGCGGCGCCAGCGTGGGCAGCGTCTACGCGCTGGTGGCTTTGGGGCTGGTGCTGCTCTACCGCACCACCCGCATCCTCAACTTCGCGCACGGCGACATCGGCGTGCTGGGCACCTTCATCGCCTACACGCTGCTCAGGAGCCTGAACCTGCCCTTCGGCGTGTCGTTCGCGCTGGCGCTCGTGGCGGCGGGCGTCATAGGCGGCCTCATCTACCTGCTGCTGGTGCGCCCCGCCAAGAACCAGAGCGAGCTGGGGCTGTTGATCCTGACCCTGGGCCTGGCGCTGGCGCTGGGCGGGCTCGACGCGCTGCTGTTCGGCACCGACAACAAGGTGGTGCCCACCCTCGTCGCCGACCGCATCGTGCGCTGGGGCGGCGCCTCGCTGAGCCTCGTGTCGATGGTGACCGCCGCCTTCGGGGTGGTGCTGATGCTGGCTCTCTGGGCGCTGCTCAGCTTCACGAAGCTGGGCGTGGCGATGCGCGCGGTGGCGCAGCGCGAGGACGTGGCCGAGGCGATGGGCCTGCCCGTCAAGAAGGTACTGATCGCCACCTGGGCGTCGTCGGCCATCCTGGCCACCGCTGCGGCGCTGCTCTTCGCCCCCACCACGCTGCTGAACCCGACCATGATGCTCGACCCGCTCTCGAAGGGGTTCGTGGCGGCCGTCATCGGTGGCATGAACTCGCTGCCGGGGGCGGTGCTGGGCGGCTACCTGCTGGGCATCCTCGAGCTGCTGGTGGGCATCTACGTCTCGCTCGAGTTCAAGGCGTCGTTCGCGTTCCTGGCGGTGGTGCTGATGCTGGTGTTCCGGCCGCACGGCCTGCTGGGGCGGCCCGAGGTGAAGCGCGTCTGAGCGTGCCCGGCAGGAATGCTATGGCCCTGCCGTTGTGCCGTCGCCCGCACGATCGAAGGCAGCGGGCGCCCGCCGGGCATGGTAGCTTTGAGGGGCCTTACAACTCAGCTGGTACCCGTAATGGGGAAAGGAGCAACATGAAGCGGCTTCTAGCGCTCGTCACTCTCGGAGCGGTGCTCGCCTTCGGTTACGCCCAGGATCCGGGCGTCTCCGACAGCGAGATCGTCATCGGCAACTGGGGTCCCCAATCGGGCCCGGCTGCAGCCTGGGGCACGGTCAGCACGGCCATCGACGCCTACTTCCAGTACATCAACGACCAGGGTGGCATCCACGGCCGCAACCTCGTCCTCGCCACGCGCGACGACGGCTACGACCCGGCTCGCACCGTCGCCGCCGTCCGCGAGCTGATCGACCGCGAGGGTGTGTTCGCCTTCGTGGCCGGTGTCGGCACGGCCAACGGCCTCGCCGCCATGCCGCTCATCCAGCGCGAAGGCGCGCCGTGGATCGGGCCCGCCACCGGTTCGGAAGAGTTCGCCGAGAACTCCAACGGCCTCGTCTTCGCCACCTTCACCGACTACGAGGTGGAGGCGGTCCTGATGACGCGCCACGCCGTCACGGAGCTGGGCAGCAGGAACATCGCGATCTTCTACCAGAACGACGGCTACGGCCAGGCTGGCCTGCGCGGCCTAGAGGCCGAGATCGAGCGCCTGCGCGCCGAGGGCCACGAGGTCACGGTCGGCGACAAGGTCAGCTACGAGCGCGGCACCACCAACCTGGGTGTCCAGGCGCTGCGCCTGCGCGGTTCGGGCGCCGACAGCGTCCTCCTCTTCTCCGACCCCACGGCCGCCGCCAACCTGGTGAACGAGTTCCAGCGCCTCGACTTCAAGCCGCAGATGCTGGCCACGGTCACGCTGCTCGACCCCAGCCTACTCTCGAACCCCGGCATGCAGGGCGCGCTCTTCTCGGTCTTCCTGCGCCTGCCCTCCGTCATCGTGGGTGAAGGCAACGGCGACCCGATCGCCGACCGCCTCTACCAGGAGGTCATCGTCCAGTACGCGCCCCAGATCGCCGCCGACCCGTTCCGGGCCCTGGCGGGCATCGCGTTCGCCGAGCCGCTCGTGCGGGCGCTCGAGGCGGCCGGCCCCGATGTCACGCGCGCCGGACTGATCGACGCGCTCGAGTCGCTCGACGGCTACGACACGGGGCTGTACCACAGCCTCAGCTTCGCCGACGGCTACAAGGGCAACAACTCCGTCATGCTGCTGCAGGTCACCCCGCAGGGCCTGCGCCCGGTCTCCGACTGGCTCGAGCTCTGAGCACCGGCCCGGAGGCGGAGCTTCCCGCTCCGCCTCCGCCGGGCACCTTCGGGCCCACCTATGTCTGACCTCTTATCTCTCGAAGACGTGACGCTCTCGTTCCGCGGACTGAACGCGCTCTCCGACGTGTCGTTCGACCTGCCGGAGGGGCAGGTGGCGGCCCTCATCGGGCCCAACGGCGCGGGCAAGACCTCTCTTTTCAACGTCATATGCGGTTTCTACAAGCCCCAACGGGGCACCGTCAGGTGGCGCGGCCAGCCCATCACGGGCACGCCTCCGCACCGCGTGGCGCGCGCCGGCATCGGGCGCAGCTTCCAGAACATCGAGCTGTTCAAGACGCTCACCTGCCTCGACAACCTGCTGCTGGGCCGGCACCTGCACGTGCGCTCGAACCTGTTCAGCGCCATGCTAGCCACGCCCTCGTGGGTGCGCGACGAGGTGGCGCAGCGGCGCCGCGCCGAAGAGCTGATGGACCTTCTAGACCTGCAGGCCTACCGCGACATGCCGGTAGGCGCGCTGCCGTACGGCGTGCAGAAGCTGATCGAGGTGGCGCGCGCCCTGGCGGCCGAGCCCACCCTGCTGCTGCTCGACGAGCCCGCGGCCGGCATGACGGTCGAGGAGAAGGACGACATGATGGTGACGCTGCTGCGGCTGCGCACCGAGCTGAAGCTGACCATGCTGGTGGTCGAGCACGACCTCAGGGTCGTCAGCCGCCTGGCCGAGCGCGTGCTGGTGCTCGACCACGGCACGCTCATCGCCGACGGCACCCCCACCGAGGTGCAGGACGACCCGGGAGTGGTGCGCGCCTACCTCGGCACCACGCGCCTGGCCGACGATCAGCTGGTGACGTCGGGGGCGGGCCTGTGAGCGCCGGGGCGGGCGTGGCGACTCCGGCTGCCGGCGCGGCCGGCAACCTGGGCTTGGCGGCGGGCACGCCGCTGCTGGAGCTGCGCACGGTGGAGAGCGGCTACCACAAGCAGCTGCGCGTGCTGAAGGGCGTGTCGTTGAAGCTGATGCCCGGCACGTGCGTGGCGGTGCTGGGCTCGAACGGCGCGGGCAAGAGCACGATGCTGAAGACGATCATGGGCCTCATCGACGACGAGCCGCGCAAGGGCACCGTGTGGGCCATGGGCCGCAACGTGACGCGCGCCGACACCGAGCGCATCTCGCAGGCGGGCATCGCCTACGTCGTCGAGGACCGCGGCATGTTCCCCGACCTGTCGGTGGGCGAGAGCCTGCGGCTGGGCGCCTACCACCGCACCGACCGCGCCGAGGTGAAGGCCGACCTCGAGCGCATCTTCGGCTACTTCCCCCGCCTCGCCGAGCGCCAGAAGCAGGACTCGGGCACCCTCTCGGGCGGCGAGCAGCAGATGCTGGCCATCGCGCGCGCCCTGATGAGCAGCCCGAAGCTGCTGATGCTCGACGAGCCGAGCCTGGGCCTGGCGCCCCTGCTGGTCGAGGAGATCTTCGGCGTCATCCGCGAGATCAACCGGGCCGGCATGGGCATCCTGCTCGTCGAGCAGAACGCCAATCAGGCGCTGTCGATCGCCGACTACGGCTACGTGCTCGAGGGCGGGCGCTTCGTGCTGGAAGGCGACGCCGACGAGCTGAGGAGCAACGAGAACGTCCAGGAGTTCTACCTGGGCGTGCGCGCCGAGGCGGACAACGAGACCCGGCTGCACGTGAGGCGGCGCCGGCGGCGCTGGAACTGAGCGGCTACGTCGGGCTCCTGCCCACCATCTGGGGAAACGACCACCCAACGACTTCGCTCCGCCTGAGCCCACCGCGTTCGCGGTAGGTGAGGCGGAGCGAGAACTTCTCTTACTCGTAGCTTCTGGATCGGTGCTCGCTGGGCGCTGGCCCGGTCGGCCGGGCGCGCGAGCCTTCCTGCTAGGTCAGTAGCGGCCGCCGGCAGCCGGAACCGTCACCTCGACGTTGGCGGCCTGTAGGCCCTTCTTGCCCTGTTCGACGTCGAACTCGACTTCGTCACCTTCGTTCAGGTTGCGGAAGCCGTTCCCCTTGATTGCCGAGAAGTGCACGAAGACGTCCGGCTGGCCCCCGCCCTGTTCGATGAAGCCGAAGCCCTTCTCGCTGCTGAACCACTTGACCTTGCCTGTTGCCATGTTGCGACCAAATCCCTACTTGCCCGCTTGGCGGGCATCGATTTCGGAGCCTGCGGCCCCCGTTCCGAAACCACCTTCAGGTTGTTCCTGAACACCCGAAGTTTACGACGGAGACGTGCTTTCTGCAAGTGACGGCCGGCACGGAAAGGACCGCGGAAACAGGTTTCCGAGCCCGCTTCCGGCCATCCGGAAACCTCCGGAGGCAGGCCGTGCGGTTAGACTCGACGGCAGTGAGCAGGAGTTCCGAAACAGGTACCACCGTTGGCGCCGGCGCACCCTCGCTGGACGCGGTTCCCGGCGCCCCCGAGGCCACTAGCGGCGCGCTCGGCGGCGGGGCGGCCGCGGCAGCAGTCCCCAAGGCCGTCACCGAAACCGTCACCGTGCCCACCACCCAGGCGGCGCCCAAGGCGGCTACTAATACGAGCCAGCAGGAGCGGGAGTGGGTCGACTACACCAGCGAGATGACCATCAGCCGCTACGCCGCCCTGCGCATCGTCTACCTGACGATGGGGTTCGTCGCCATCGGGCTCGGCATCGCCGGCTACCTGCTGCCCGGCCTGCCGGGCACGGTGTTCATCCTGATAGCCGCGTGGGCGTTCGGCCAGTCGAGCCCCCGCTTCTACAACTGGTTGATGAACCACCCGCAGCTGGGAAAGCTGATCCGCGACTACCGGTCGGGCAAGGGCATCCCGCTGTGGGTGAAGTACTACGCGCCGGTGATGATCGTGACGTTCTCGGCCTGGAGCGCCTACCGCCTCGCGTTCGTCAGGGACAAGCCCTGGATCGGCCTCAGCATCGTGATCATCGCCATCTACGGCGTCTGGTACGTGCTGCAGGTGCCCACCGCCAAGCCCGAGGAGCGCGAGGGGCCAAAGGGCACGAACGAGGGGACGGGGCCGGTGGGCGGCCGCCGGTTCAGGCTGCCCTGGCAGCGCCGCAAGTGACCCAGTAGCTCGGGTACGAGTAAGGCAGCAACCCAAGTAGCTGCAACCCAAACAGTTGAACCCCTACTAGTTGCGACCCTAGTAGCTGCGACCCTAGTAGCTGCGACCCCAATAGCTGACGAACGGTGCGCCGAGCTTCGAGCCGGCGCACCGTTCGCGTCTACGGAGTATCGCTTAAGCGTCCGGGCCGCTCAGCTCTCCAGCGTGGCGTCCACGGTGATCTCGAGCCCCGCGAGCGCCTTCGAGACCGGGCAGCCGTCGGCGGCGGCCTTCACCTTCTCCTGGAAGGTGGCCTCGTCGATGCCGGGCGCGCGGACGCGCGTGATCAGGTGGCTCTTCGAGATCTTCGCGCCCCCTTCACCAACCGACATCGTCACCTCGGCGGTGCTCGATATCGATTCGGGCGGGAAGCCGGCGTTGGCCAGCTGGCCCGACAGCGCCATCGAGAAGCAGCCGGCGTGCGCGGCGGCGATGAGCTCCTCGGGGTTGGTGCCCGTGTCCTTGCCCGCGCCCTTGTCGAAGCGCGAGCGGTACGAGAACGGCCCCTCGTAGGTGCCGCTCGGCAGCTTCATGGTGCCCTCGCCTTCCTTGAGGGTCCCTTTCCACACTGCTTCTGCCTTGGTCGTGGGCATGTCGTACTCCTTCCGACGCGTCAGGAACGCATTCGCCTCGATTGTTACAGGTATGCGCGCGTGCCAGACCGCATCCGCCCCCGGAGACGGATACAGCCAACTCTGTGAGGGAGCGCTACCATCCACGGATGAGCGACCAGGGTTCCAACGACAGCACGCAGAACGGGAAGCAGAACGAGAAGCAGAACCAGAAGCAGCAGCTGATGATCGTCATCGCCAGCATGCGGGAGGGCCGGGGCGGCATCTCGGTGGGCCGCTGGCTTGAGGAAATAACCCGCGGCCACGACGCCTTCGCCATCGACGTGGCAGACTTGGCGGAGCTGGACCTGCCCCTCATGACCGAGCCGAACCACCCCCGGCTGCAGCGCTACACCCACGACTACACGAAGGCCTGGAGCGAGCGGGTGGCGGGAACGGACGCGTTCGTGTTCGTCATGCCCGAGTACAACTTCTCGTACTCGGCGCCCCTGAAGAACGCCATCGACTACCTGAGCCGCGAGTGGGTCGACAAGCCCGTGGGCTTCGTCACCTACGGCGGGGTCTCGGGCGGGACGCGCGCCATGGTGGCGCTGCTGCCGGTCCTGTACGCGCTGCGCCTCCACCCCGTGATGCCGTCCGTGAACGTCCCCTTCTACACGCAGTTCGTGGAGGACGGCGAGTTCAGCCCCAACGACATCACGCGCAAGGCCGCCGACGACATGCTGAAGTCGCTGGCGAAGGCCAGCCGCATGTACGGCGAGGCGCGCCGCCGAAGCTGAGGACCCGGCCGGGCACGGAACGCCAACTGGCGCGCGGAGACCGGCGGGAGGCTAGTACCCCTCCAGGTAGCCGCGCGCCTGGCGGTTGAACATCCGGGCGTAGGTGCCGTCCACCTCGAGCAGTTCCTCGTGGGTGCCCTGCTCGGTGACGACGCCGCCCTCCAGGACCACGATGCGCTCGGCCATCCGCACGGTGCTGAAGCGGTGCGAGACGATGATGGCGATGCGCCCCTTCGCCTGCTCGCGCAGCGTCTCGATGACCTCGTACTCGGCGTCGGCGTCGAGGGCCGAGGTGGGCTCGTCGAAGATCAGCACCGACCCGCCGCGGTAGTAGAGGCGCGCCAGCGCCAGGCGCTGCCACTGGCCGCCCGACAGCTGCCGGCCGCCCTCGAACCAGCGGCCCAGCATGTTGTCGTACCCCTTGGGCAGCTCCGAGACGAACTCGTCGGCGCCGGCGCGCCGGCCTGCCTGGCGCACCGCCTCGTCGATGGCGTCGGCAGCGGCGCCCTGCGCTTCGTCCTCGGCGTCCAGCTCGTCGCTGCCGCGGCCCAGGGCGATGTTCTCCTTGACGGTCATCTGGTACTGCCCGAAGTCCTGGAAGACGGTGCTCATCTGCGCGCGCAGGCTCTCGGCGCTGAAGCGCGCCGAGTCCTGGCCGTTCACCAGGATCGTTCCGCCGGTGGGGCGGTAGAGCGCCGTGATCAGCTTGACGATGGTCGACTTGCCCGCGCCGTTCTCGCCAACCAGCGCCAGCATCTGCCCCTTCACCACCTTGAAGCTGATGCCCCTCAGCACGTCGCGCTCGGTGAGGGGGTAGCGGAACGTGACGTCCTTGAACTCGACCGAGTCGATGGGGCCCTCCCACACCTCGCCGGCGTCGGTGTGATCGGAGGGCAGTTCCAGGAACTCGAACAGGTTGCGCATGTACAGCAGGTGCTGGTAGATGCCGGTGAAGCCCGACAGCAGGTTCGAGAACTGGCTCTGCAGCTGCGAGATGCCCTGGATGAAGAGGCCGAAGTCGCCCACCGTCAGCGCGCCCGCAGCGGCGCGGCGCAGCACGAGGTAGGTGGCGACGCCCACCAGCGAGGTGGAGACGAGCGAGGCGCCCAGCCCCCAGCCGCTGCGGCGGCGGATGAGCGACACGAGCTGCCGCCGGAAGCCCAGGTAGTACTGCTGCCAGCGCTCCATCAGGTAGTCGCCGAAGTCGAAGAGGCGGATCTCCTTCACCGCCTGGTCGTTCGTCAGAAGCATGCCCAGGTAGTTCTGGCGGCGCGCGTCGGTGGCCTGGCGCCGGATCATCCGGTAGCCCTCGGTGCCGAAGCGCGAGCTGACGATCACGCTGGGAACCGAGGCCAGCAGCACGAGCGGCACGATCGCCCAGCCGAGCTGCGCCATCAGGGCGCTGACCGAGCTGAGCGTCACCAGCGCCTGCACGAGCGCCACGATCTGGGTGAAGACGCCCAGCGGCCGGGTGCCCACCTCGCGGTAGGCGTTCTGCAGGGCGTCGTAGCTCGTGGGGTCCTCGAACTGCGGCAGGTCGAGCTCGTTGGCCTTCGACAGGATGCGGCGGCTGATGCGGTTCTGCAGCGCGTCGCCCAGCAGCTCGCGGATGGCGCCCTGCAGGGCGGCGATGATGCTGGCGGCGGCGCTGATGCCCACCTGCAGCAGCAGCAGACCCAGCATCTGCTGAAGCGCCTCGGCGGGCGCACCCAGGTCGCCGGCGATGGCGGCAGCCACCGCGTCCAGCAGCAGCTTCGCTACCCAGAGCGTGGCGGCCGGCAGCAGCGCCTGCAGGACGCTGAGGGTGGCGATGCCCAGCGTCTGGAGGGGGTTCGCCTCCCACACCAGCCCCAGCGTGGCGCCCAGGTCCTTCAGCATCAGGCGGGGCGAGACGGGCGGCAGCTGGTCGGGCTGGACGCGCGGTGGACGCATGCCCACTAGGCGTCAGGCCGTGAAGTCATGCATGCTCCGGTCGGCAACGCCCTGGTAACCCAGCCCCTGGTAGAGCCGGTTGGCCTCGGGGTTCGCAAGGTCGGTGAAGAGGAACACGTAGCGCCGCCCCTCGTCCAGCAGGTGCTGCGTCAGCTGGCCGACGAGCGCGGCGGCGAAGCCGCGGCCGCGCCGCTCCGGGGCGGTGTAGACGGGGCCGATGCGGATGCCGCTGGGTGTCGGCCCGTGGGCGCCGGCCATGGCCACCGTCTCGTTCCCGTCCTCCCAGATCCACATCCCGCCGACCTCGGCGGCCAGGTTGCGGTCGATCGACCTCTCGGCGCGGTCCGGTTCGTTGGGCATCGCCTCGTCGCGGAAGGCGCGCCACCACTCGATCAGCAGGTCGCGGTCGTCCTGCGTGGCGCGGCGCATGCGGCCCGCCACCCGGGGTGGGGCCGTCACGTGCTCGCAGGCGTAGATGCGTTCCAGCATGGTCTGCTCGAAGCTCACGCCGTGCCGGCGCGAGTACTCCTCGGCGAACACCTCGCTCAGCCGCACCGGGCCGAGGACGCCGGGAAGGCCGGCCGGCAGGGCCTCCAACAGCGGGGCCAGCAGCGCCGGCGCGTTGCGCTCGGTGTCGGGCTCGCCCAGGATCAGGCGGTGGGGCGGCGTCATCATCACCGTCAGCAGCGGGTCGGAGCCGTCGGCGTTGACGGTAGCCAGGAACGGATCGGAGTACTGGCCGGCGCGCAGGGCCGTCAGCAGCCCCAGCTGCAGGCAGTTGGCCGCCTCGTTGCGCATCATGATCGGCTCGGCTACGTGCGCGAACGCCGTAACCTCGTGGAAACGCGTGAGGGTCAGGGCGAAGTAGGCGTCCGACTCGGTCATCCTCCGATTGTATGCGTCACCGGCGCGGCCCGGGCAGGTACGCGCCACCCCTTCGGCCCGCTCGCTTATCATCGGCCATGGCAGCAGATGGCCCCGACACCAGCGCCCGCGCCCACCCCTGGAGCCGCCGCACGCCCCTGTTGCTGGGCCACCGCGGCGCGCCGCGCGCGGAGCCCGAGAACGGCCTGGCCTCCCTGCGGGCGGCCCTCGAAGCTGGGCTCGACGGCGTCGAGACCGACCTGCAGCGCGCCAGGGACGGCGCCCTGCTGCTGCATCACGACCCCAGGCTGGGCAGCGGCGAGACGATCGCCGAGCTGACGGAGGCCGAGGTGAAAGACCTGGCACCCGACGTCATCGGGCTGGCCCAGCTGCGCGAGCTGCTAGAGCAGCACGAGGGCGCCGTCGCCAACCTCGAGGTGAAGACCGACGCGCCGCATGGCGACGCGCGCGCTTCCGAGCTGGCCGTGCAGCTGCTGTCGTGGCCCGCCCCGGTGCTGGCGCGGCTCTGGGTGTCGTCCTTCGACCCCCTGCTGCTTCTGCGGCTGGCGGAAGCCGAGGCGCCCGTGCCGCTCGCCTTCCTGGCGCAGGACGCCACGGCGCTGCAGCTGCTGCCGAGCCTGCCGGTGGCGGCGGTCCATCCGCACCACTCCCTCGTCACCGGCGAGCGCGTGAGGGCGTGGCGCGAGGCGGAGCTGGCGGTCTTCCCCTGGACCGTCAACGCGGCCGAGCTGGCCGAGGAACTGCTGGAGCTGGGCGTCGACGGGCTGATAGGCGACGAGCCGCGCGTGCTGCTGGAAGCGGCGGGCAGGGGCTGAGGCGAAGCTCCGGGCCTCCCGCCGAGCCCAGCACGGCCCGGCCGACCCGCGCGCGGCGCCCGCTCAAGACGGGGCGCCTTACAATCGGCACATGGCCAACGAACGGAACGAGATGAGGCAGGCCGCCAGCGCGGTCGTCGGGAGCGTCCGGAGCGGCGCGGCGCGCCTGCGCAACGCCGTCGTGGCCGCGCTGCCCGGGGACAGGCCGAGCTGGCTGGTCATGGAGCTGAGCGGAACCTTCCCCGCGCGCCGCAGGAAGCGCAAGCTCTTCTCGCCCGACACGCTGCTGGGCAAGGAGAAGGAGCTGTCGCAGGAGGAGCTGGAGGCGCGCGTCACGGCGCTGCTGGCGGCCGACTGGCTGGAGGGCGTGGTGGTGCGCATCCAGGACCTGCATGTGGGCCTGGCCACCGCCTACGCCGTCAGGCGCCAACTGGAGCGCCTCAAGGCCGGCGGCAAGCGCGTGGTGGTAAGCACCACGGTGCTGCGCGACGCCGACTTCCTCGTGGCCAGCGTGGCCGACGAGATCGTCGTGCCCGAGGGCGCCGAGTTCTACGTGAACGGCATGGCTCTCACCTCCACCTTCATGGCCGGCTTCCTGGACAGGTACGGCGTGCGTTTCCAGAAGCTGGCCATCCGCGAGTACAAGAGCGCCATGGACAACCTGGTGCGGCGCGAGATGAGCGAGGGGCAGCGCGAGCAGCTGGAAGCGCTGCTCGACAGCCTGCAGCTCACCTTCCGCAACGAGGTGGCGGCCGGCCGCGGCCGTACCGAGGAGGAGGTCGGGCGCTGGATCGACGAGGGCATCACCTCGGCGCCCGGCGCGCAAGCGGCCGGCATGATCGACCGCATCGCCTACGAGGACGAGTTCCTGGGCGAGCAGCACAAGCCGTTCGGCGCCGGCGCGCGCTTCCTGCCCAAGCCGGTGCGCCCCGCGTCTTCCAAGCGCGTGGCGCTGGTGTCGCTCGAGGGCACCATCGTCCCCGGCAAGTCGCGCAAGGCGCCGCTGCCGGTGCCGCTGTTCGGCGACGTCATGGCCGGCAGCGAGACTCTCGTGCGCGCCCTGCGCGCTGCAGGCAGGGACAAGAGCACCGCCGCGGTGGTGTTCCACGTCGACTCGGGCGGCGGCTCCGCGTTGGCCAGCGACCTGATGTGGCGCGAGGTGAAGCTGTTGGCGGAGCGCATGCCCGTGGTGGCGGTGATGGGCGAGGTGGCCGCCAGCGGCGGCTACTACGTGCTGACGCACGCCACCCGCGTCGTGGCCGCGCCCACGACCATCACCGGCTCGATCGGCGTGCTGTCGGCCAAGCCGGTGCTGGAGGAGTTCAACGACAAGTACGGCTTCAATCCCGAGACCGTGAAGCGCGGCCGCTTCGCGGACATGCAGACCACCGCCCGCCCCTTCGATGCCGAGGAGCTGGCGCTTGCCGAGCGTTACATCAGCGAGGTGTACGAGCGCTTCGTGGCGCGCGTCGCCGACGGGCGCGGCCTGGACCCCGAGCGGGTGAACGAGATCGGCCGTGGCCGCATCTGGACGGGCGCCGACGCCCTGGGGCTGGGCCTGGTCGACGAGCTGGGCGACGTGGCGAGCGCGGTGGCGCTGGCGAAGAGGCTGGCCGGCCTGGGCGCCGACGCGCCCGTCTGGAACGTCGAGGCGCCGCAGCGCTACACGTTGCCCGTGGGCGCCGACGCCGAGAGCTTCGTGCGCGCCGTGGCGCCCCTCCTTCAGGAACGGGGGCTGCTGATGATGCCGCTGGGGTTCAAGCTCGGCTGACGAGCGCGCCAGCCGTGGGCGTAGGCGGCGCCCATCGCGGCCAGGGCCGCCACCGGCAGGGACCAGGCCCACATGTAGCCCGAGCCGATGAAGCCGACCGCGGCGGTCCAGAGCAGCGGCACCAGCCCTTCGAGGAAGGTCAGCACCGGGTCTCGGCCCTGCGACTTGCGCTTGAAGAGGTCGGCGCGCGTGCCCTGCGGCGGGTTCCAGAGCACGACGAACGCGGTGCTGAACGTGCCGGCCAGCAACCCGACGGCCGCGAGCAGCCCCAGCAGCGGCCGCTGCAGCGCCACGAGCACCATGGGCACCACGGCCAGGATCAGCACGGGCGCCAGGGCCGCCGTCAGCTTCAGCCGCACGATGGTCGAGCGGGGCACGGGCGCGGTGGCCAGAAGGTCGGGCGCCTCCTCGCCCGCCACCGTGATGCGGACGAGGGCGCTGACGATGGCCGAGGCCATCATCACCGTCACCGCGGCCATGCCCGCCGTGACGTCCAGCCCCTGGATGCCGGTGCCGCCGCGCGGCAGGAGCAGCAGCAGGGGGATCAGGTAGACGGCCTGCAGCAGCACGTGCCCCAGCAGGTAGGGGTCGCGCAGCACGAGGCGCCACTCCTTGGTCAGCACGAGGCGCCCGAACCCCGCCTGGCGGAAGCGGAGGCTGCCCTGCGGGGCGCGGCGACGCGGGGTGGCGGTGGCGGTCTCGCCGCTCCCCGTCATGAACACGCCCTGCAGCGTGACGACGGTCAGCCACGTGAGCGCCGCTGCTGCAGCCAGCACGGTCACCACCGCCACCGGGTCGAAGAAGAGCGCCCTCGCCGGCAGCCACACGAGCGACGACGAGCCGAGGATGGCGCCTTCCTCGAACAGCGGCGCGATCCGCTCGAAGGTCCCTGGTCCCAGGTCGCTCTCGCCTCTTCCGAGGATGGCAGGGATCTGCGAGAGCAGGAAGAAGCCGACGCCGGCCAGGGCCGCCAGCAGCTGCGCCACGACCCGGGCGCGGCGCGCTCCGAGCAGCTTCACGAGTGCCAGCGTCACGAGCATCCCCACGCTGGCGGCCGTCAGCGCCAGCGCCACCGCCAGCGGGTAGGCGCCCAGCAGCCGCGGCGCGCCGGCGACGATGCCGACCCCGCCGACCGGCACGACGACGAGCAGGAACATGACGAAGAGCGCCACGGCCACGCTGAGCACGCGGCTCGCGAAGATCGTGCGTGCGGGAAGGGGCGACGAGGCCAGCAGGTCGAGGTCGCCGCGCTCGTAGAAGACCGTCACGCTGCGGTTGATGCCGTAGGTGACCATCAGGGGGAACGCCACGGCCAGCGCCACGCCGGTGAAGATCACGACCAGGGGTGGCAACGTGTCCGAGAACCCGAGCTCTATCCCGCCGAGCAGGTACCAGAGGATCAGGTGCACCACCACCAGCAGGCCGATGCCGAGCGCGATAAGCGTGCCGCCCGCGATGTTGACGGTGAGGTCGCGCCACGTAAGGCGCAGCTCGTGCCGGACGAGCCAGGGAAGCGAGCCGACCTTCACCGCGCCTCCACCAGCTCCAGGAAGACCGACTCGAGGGTGCCGCCGACGTCGCCGGCGCGCGAGCGCAACTCGTCGAGCGACCCCTCGGCCACCAGGCGTCCCTTCGCGATGATGCCGATGCGCTCGGCCAGCCGCTCGGCGATCTCCATGATGTGCGTGGTCAGGATGACGGTGTTGCCCCGCTGCACGTAGTCGACCAGCAGGTCCTTCACGCCCTTGGCGGCCGCCGCGTCGAGGCCCGTGAGCGGCTCGTCGAGGATCATCACCTTGGGCTCGTGGATGAGGCCGCCTGCCAGCGCCAGCTTCTGCTTCATGCCGCGCGAGTACGTCTCGACCATCTGGTAGGCGACCTTCCAGAGGTCGAGCCACTTCAGCAGCTCCTCGGCGCGGGGCGCGGCCACGTCGGCGGGCACGCCCCACAGGCCGGCCACGAACTCGAGGTACTCCTTGGCGTTCAGCTTGCCGTACAGGAGCGGCTCGTCGGGCAGGAAGGCGAGGGGCCGCTTGGCCTCGGTGGGGTCGTTACGCATGCTGGTGCCCATGACGAAGGCGTCGCCCCCGTCGGGCTGCAGCAACCCGGCGACCATGCGCAGAGTGGTGGTCTTCCCCGCCCCGTTCGGCCCCAGCAGGGCGTAGAACTGGCCCTGAGGCACCGAAAGGTTCAGGCTGTCGACGGCCTTGGTCGGGCCGAAGCGCTTGGTCAGGTCGCGGATCTCGAGAGCCGCGGGGCGGCTCGTGACGGGTGGGGCGTGTTGGGTCTGTTCCATGAGTGGGGCATCCTCGAGGCGCTGTATGGCGGCCACCTTTCGGCTGGCGGTCGCGGGCCGGGATAGTTGCAATTCGTACCACGCTGCTTCGGCAGCGGAGCGGTCGGACGGTGCGCGCCGCTGCCTAGCGGAACGAACGTTTCCTACGTGGGTACGAGTT
>CAZVCT010000016.1:19628-35185 GCA_964625655.1 uncultured bacterium | reverse complement strand
TCACCAACGCGGCCTGGAGCTTGCGGGCGCTGAACATGGCGGCCTGGGCGCTTTCGACCTCGTCGAGCACGATGACGAACTCGTCGCCGCTCATGCGCGCCATGAGGTCGGCCTGGTTCAGTTCTTGCCGCAGCCTTGTTGCTACGGACCTCAGCAGCTCATCGCCCGCCTCGTGGCCGAGGGTGTCGTTGACGACCTTGAAGCCATCTATGTCGAGATAGAGAACCGCCACGCGGCTGTCCTGGGCGTCGGCTTTGGCGAGCAACCTGCCTAATTCATTGTCGAGATGAACACGGTTGGCCAGACCCGTCAGCGCATCCCGGTAGGCGTGCTTCTCGGCCTCCTCCACGCGCGCTTTCGTCAGCGTCTGACGCTCCTTGTGGCGGATGAAGGCCGAGGTGAGCGCCAGGAACACGGTGTTGGCGAGGTTGAGCTGGATGAGGGTATAGACGACGCCCCAGTGAACATCGCCCACCAGCAGGCCAGGCAGCGCGTAGACAAGCGCCATCGTTATCATGCCCGCGGTGAACACCCGCACGATGGTTTGGCCGAGCCGAGCCTCGGCCAGGATGAACGACAGCAGGTAGACGACGGGGATCCAGAACAGGGTCTCTGTGAACTGCGCGTGCAGTGCCGTCCCGTTCGGCGAGAGGAAGAGCAGCCAACCGAGCTTCGCGAAGAAGAACGTGCTGGCGCCGCCGATGATCGCCAGTACCACGAAGGTCAGGGCCCGCGGCACGAACGCCAGGAGCACTTCGAGGGCCAGGAGCAGGAACCCCATCGCCGGGTAGACGATCATGTCGAAGGAGGTCGCCTGTCCGCTGGGCCTTTCCAGTGCCCAGCCGACGAAGAAGGCCATGGCGCCGACGGGTATGAAAGCCAGCAACGTTCTGCGCCACTCCTGGTTGTAGCGAGTGCCGGAAGTCGAGGTGGCGAGATGCTTGGCTAGTCGGCTTACCGAAGTCACTGGCTGAACTGTAGCCAACGACTCATAACGGGAACCTGACCTGAGCCGATCTGCTTCTGGGCCCCTCGTTCGCTATGCGTGCCAGCGTCGACTTATCTGTAAGTCGGCCCGAACAGCGCGCCAGTGAACCTCTGAGCGAACTGGTTGGCGATCGCGAGTATGGCCTGCGCGACGTCTTGTCGGTAGACGCCCTTAAGGGTCTCCTCGAAGAGCGCCAGCCAGTCGCCGAAGTGCCCAGCTTCGATCCCGGGAACGTCGAAGTGCGCGCCGAGCGGGAAGCCTTCGTAACGCCCGCTTCGCAGCAGTACGCTCGACCAGAAGTTCTTCATCTGGGAAAGGTGAACGTCCCAGCGCCCTTCGAGGCGCTCGTTGAAGACCGGTCCCAAGGTGGGGTGTTGCTGCACCGATGCGTAGAAGCGTTCGACCAGGATGGCGATGTTCGCTTCGGTCACGGTGGCGTGGAGTTCGGTTCCTACGGTTGCGCCGCGCTCGCTGATCACAGCGGCAGGCTAGCATCCGCCTTTCGCGACACCTGACTTCGATGTAACTCACGCGCTACGACTGTGCACCGAACTGCCGCGAAGCGCCCCGATGCCCATGCGCCCCCGCGCAGGCGTTCCGGCCACTGCTGGTTGGGACGGCAAGAACATGCCTTCCACGTGTCTGGCCGCGGTCGAACGCTAGGTCGTCCGATTCCCTGAGCTTGGCGAACTATCGATGTTTGACGCTTTTTTGACGCCTCCGAAGTAGCCTGCCGGGCAACTTGGCACCTTTGGAGGTACCGATGAGTGAAACCAAGCAACTACTCAAGCATCTCTTTGGCTTTGGGTTCATCGCACTGCTGGCAGCGTGCGGTGGCGCAGCCAACGGTGACCCCCCTGGTGGGGATGCTGAACCGCTGGCCGTAACGGTCGACTCGGAAGCTGATGCCGTGTACGGACAGAGCCTCACATTGACGGCGACCGTCGAAGGCGACGGGGCCGGCGAGGCGGCCGTCAGATGGTCGGCCGAGGCGGACGCGGGGACATTCTCCTCGACCGAAGGCCCGACCACGGTCTGGACGGCCCCGTCGTCAGCCGGCCCCGTCGCCATCACGGCGTCGCTCGTCGGGCAGGACGCCAGCGACACGGTGACCGTCACCGTCGCGCTCTGCAGTTCCGGAGCCTTCAGCGAGGCGAGCGACCCCTGCGTCATCACCAACGTGCATCAGTTGCAGGCAGTAGCCGAGCACCAAGCCGGCCATTTCGCGCTCGGTGACGATATCGACGCGGCTGGAACCGCGACCTGGAACGGTGGCGCCGGGTTCGAGCCGATAGGCGACTTCACCGGAACCTTCGACGGAAGCGGCTTCTCCATCAGGGATCTCAACGTGAACCGGCCGGACGCGGAGGACGAGGTGGGGCTCTTCGGCCGCATCGGCATCGGCGGCACGGTTTCGAACCTGCACTTGAGTGACGTCGTCATCAGCGGCGCGAACTACGTGGGTGGCCTAGCCGGAAGGAACCAAGGCACTATCGAAGGTTCGAGTACTTCCGGGACGGTGAGCGGCGCAGACTACGTCGGCGGGCTTGCGGGAATGAACTCGGGGACCGTGGAGGCGTCCGCCAGCACGGCTGTCGTTACAGGGACTATCAGGATCGGGGGCTTGGCTGGCGGCAATTCAGGCAGCGGGACCATCCACGCCTCCTACAGCGATAGTCGTCCCGCAGGTGAACCCGGAGTCGTGGCAGCCGACGGCACTGCAGGTGGACTGGTCGGGGGCAACTGGGGAACGATCACCGACTCCTACAGCGGAAGCACCGTGCAGGCCACCGGCAGCAACGCCGGTGGACTCGTAGGCAACAACCTGGCCAACGCTGGAGCTGGGTACATAGACCGCTCGTACGTGAGCGCAGGTGCTTCCGTGGAAGGCACTTGGAACGTCGGCGGTCTGGTCGGCAACAACTTCGGTTTCATCACCCGTTCCTACAGCCTTGCTGCCTCCGTCGAAGGGACCAACCAGGTCGGCGGCTTGGTCGGACATAACTCGACCGCGCCTCTGGATGGTGTTGCTACGCCCGGCACCATTCGAGAGTCCTACAGCATGTCCTGGGTCGTCGATGCCAATAACGTAGGTGGACTGGTTGGTTCCTCCGTGGACGAACCAGCCGTGGTCGTGACCAACTCCTACTGGGACCTTCAAAGGGCCCGTCAGCTCGATTCGGCTGGCGGCACCGGCGTGGGAACGTCGCAGATGGTCGAGGAATCCACCTTCGCGGGCTGGGACTTCGACGATGTCTGGTCCATCGATGAAGGACAGGATACGCCCGACTTGATATCCAACCCACGCCGATAGTTCGAAATGCACCGGAAGGAGAGTTCGCACATGCGTCTACTTGGTACAGCGTTCGGACGCCCGATCCTCGCTCTCGCCCTCCTGGTCGCCGGCATGGCCGGCGCGCAGGGGTACTGCGACGAGGTACCCGACTACGCGAACGGGATGACCCTCGCCTACTGCGAAGCGTTCAGCGGGCCGGGAACGAGCCCCGAGGAGTTCGGTTTCACCGTCGACCACGCCGGTGACGACAGCAACGTAGAGTGGAGCCTCGTCGACGACGAGGACGGCAAGCGCTGGCTGCGCGCCCAGAACGACGACTGGACCCTGGCCTACCTGGAGAACGAGGCCATGGCCAACGCCGACCGCCTGATCATCGAGTACACGGTCGCCGGCGATGACGGCGGTTGGCTCCGTTCAGCCCTCATCTTCCTGAGCACGGCGCCCACCGGCCCCTACGGCGAGACCGGCTTCTACGCCTTCAACGGCCAGCGCTTCATAATCAGGGTGATCGAGGACGGCGCGTACGCCTGGCGCGATGGCACCGCCGACCTGCAACGTGGGTCGAGGGAACCGACCCTCGTCCGCATCCATTACGACCGTACGGCCGGCGAGATGGACCTCTTCCTCGACGGCGAGCGCGGCAGCGGATTCCCGTGGAGGCTGCAGGAGCAGGACCGGTTCGGTGGCCCCGAACACCGCTACCTCGCGTTCCAGACGGAGAACGCCGCCACCAAGTGGACGGACCTGAGGATCTGGGCCGACTGATGGTGGCGAGGGGGGAGACCTAGCGTCTGACCATCCCCTGGCCTTCGTTGCCCTCCAACGCGGCTTCGGCGCGGTCCAGTTCGGAGGCGTTCCCCTCCACCACTAGGAGCGAAGCGCCACCTTCGAGCGCCTCCGCGTAGAAGCGCGTCTCGTCGGCGTCGCCGCCGGTGATGCGTTCGAGGTCCTCGGTCGCTCCCCGCCTGCCCGGCCCTTCGCCCACGAGCCCGACCGCCCTGGAGCCGCCCGGTGGGACCGCCAGGGGGTCCAGTACCGTCGGGCTCGCTGTCCCAGCGCCACCACCGACTGCCGCCGCTGGGACAGCGTGCCCTGCGCCCAGCTCGGCCTCCCCACGCTCGGCCCGGTCGTTGGCAGCTGCGTCCGCCACGGCTCCGCCCGGCTCGCCGGCTGCGGAACCGCCACCGACCACCCGCGCGTTGTCGGCCAGTCCGGCGTCGGCCAGCGCGTTCATCGCGTTCTCGAGTTGCGCGTCATCTCCGTACAAAGCGATCAGTCTTGCCATCTCGATCCTCCTGAACCTGACCATAGGGCGTGCGCAACGTCGAGCCCGTGCGCGGTGCGGCTGCTTCCGGTAGGTCCCAGGCTCTGCGCCTCCTGCCGGCATCCCGTCACGCCGTCTGCATCTCCCCCTCGCTCTCCTTGGCGAGGAAGAGCCACGTCTCGAGCACGGTGTCTGGATTCAGGGACATCGACCCGATCCCCTGCTCGAGCAGCCACCTGGCGAACTCGGGATCGTCGGAAGGCCCCTGTCCGCAGATGCCTATGTACTTGCCGGCCTTGTGGCAAGCCTCGATGGCCTGAGCCATGAGCGCCTTGACGGCCGGGTCCTGCTCGCTGAAGAGGTCGGCCACCAGGCCCGAGTCGCGGTCGAGGGCCAGCGTCAGCTGGGTCAGGTCGTTCGAGCCGATGGAGAAGCCGTCGACATGCTCCAGGAACTGCTCGGCCAGCACGGCGTTGGACGGCACCTCGCACATCATGATGACCTCGAGGCCATCCACGCCGCGCTCGAGGCCGTGCCCGCGCATGATCTCGAGCACCTGCTGCAGTTCGCCGACGGTGCGCACGAACGGCACCATCACCTTCACGCTCCTGAGGCCCATCTCGTCGCGCACGCGCCTCAGCGCCTCGCACTCCATCGCGAAGGCGGGGGCGAACGACTCCGACCGGTAGCGCGACGCGCCGCGGAAGCCGATCATCGGGTTCTCTTCCTTCGGCTCGTAACGGTCGCCGCCCAGCAGGTGGGCGTACTCGTTCGACTTGAAGTCCGACAGCCGCACGATGACGGGGTGCGGGGCGAACGCGGCGCCGATGGTCGCGATGCCCTCGGCCAGCTTCGAGATGAAGAACTCGCGCGGGCCGCCGTACGCGGTGGCGCGCTCTTCGATCTCCTGGCGCACCTCGTCGGGCACGTTCGGGTAGTCGAGCAGCGCCTGGGGGTGCACGCCGACGGCGTTGTTGATGATGAACTCGATGCGCGCCAGGCCCACGCCGCGGTGCGGCAGCCGCGAGAAGGCGAAGGCGCGCTCGGGCGTGGCGACGTTCATCATGATGTCGACCGGCAGCTCGGGCATGGCGCCCAGCTCCACCTGGCTCAGCTCGAAGCGCGGCGTGCCCTCGAACACGAGGCCCTCGTCGCCCTCGGCGCAGCACACCGTTACGTCGGTGCCGTCCTCGACGAGCTCGGTGGCGTCGCCCGTTCCCACCACGGCCGGGATGCCCAGCTCGCGCGCGATGATCGCCGCATGGCAGGTACGCCCGCCGCGGTTGGTGACGATGGCGGACGCGCGCTTCATCACCGGCTCCCAGTCGGGGTCGGTCATGTCGGTGACCAGCACGTCGCCCTCCTGCACGCGCCACATCTCCGACGTGTCGGTGACGACCTTAGCCGGGCCGGCGCCCACGCGCGCGCCCACCGCCCGGCCGCGGACGACCACCGACGTGCGCTCGAGCATGCGGAAGCGCTCCAGCACCTGGCCGTCGCGGCTGCGCACCGTCTCGGGCCGCGCCTGCAGGATGTAGATCTTCCCGTCCAGGCCGTCCTTCCCCCATTCGATGTCCATGGGGCGGCCGAAGTGGTCCTCGATGGCCAGCGCCTGGCGGCCCAGCTCGGCAAGCTCGTCGTCGGTCAGGGAGAAGAGCCGGCGCTCCTCGTCGGGCACGCTCTCGGTGCGGACGGTGCTGGCGCCGCCGCTACCAGAGCCGCCGCTACCAGAGCCGGCACCGGCCCCACCCTCGGCGTAGACCATCCGCTGCCGCTTGCTGCCCAGGCGCCGGCTCAGGATCGGCTGAGCCCCCGAGCGCAGCGACGGCTTGTACAGGTAGAACTCGTCGGGGTCGACCACCCCCTGGACGAGCAGCTCGCCCAGGCCGTACGCGGACGTCACGAACACCGCGGCGTCGAAGCCCGACTCGGTGTCGAGCGTGAACGCCACGCCCGAGGCGCCGAGGTCGCTGCGCACCATCCGCTGCACGCCCACCGACAGGGCGACTTCCGAGTGCTCGAAGCCGTGGTGCACGCGGTAGGCGATGGCGCGGTCGGTGAACAGCGAGGCGAACACCGTGCGCATGGCGGCCAGCACGCCGTCGGCGCCGCGCACGTTCAGGATGGTCTCCTGCTGGCCGGCGAAGGAGGCCTCGGGGAGGTCCTCGGCGGTGGCGGACGAGCGCACCGCCACGGACAGCTCGGCTGCCTTGTCGCCCATCTCGCGCTCGAGCTCGGCGTAGGCCTCGCGAACGGCGTTCTCGAGCGCCTCGGGCAGGGTCGCGGCGGCGACGAGCGAGCGGATCTCCTTGCCCACCTCCGCCAACGAAACGACGTCGGCGACGTCCAGCTCGCGCAGACGCCTGGCGATCCGCTCCTCCAGCTCGTTGGCCTTCAGGAACTCGCGGAACGCCGCCGCGGTCGTGGCGAAACCACCGGGCACCGACACGCCGGCCCCGGCCAGGGCGCCGATCATCTCTCCCAGCGACGCGTTCTTGCCGCCCACCTCCTCGAGGTCGCGCAAACCTACCTCGTCCAGCCGCCGAACGTAAATCATCCTGGCCTCCACGGAGCTCGCTCTTCGATACTTCTGCGAACAGATTGGTCCAGGATAGGCGGCTGAAACTCGGCTGCGACCGGCACAGCGCACGGCGTGCCCCGGGCTGCTACCCTCGGTCGTGGCTGCGCAACCAGACGGCGAGACCCTCCAGGTCTACTTCGTTTCCGACCACACGGGCGTCACCGCCGAGATGCTCGGCAGAAGCCTGCTGGCCCGCTTCGAGGGGCTGGCGGCCAGCCTGCGGACCCGCTCCTTCATCGACTCGGTGGAGAAGGCCGACGCGCTGGTCAGGGAGATCGAAGCGGCGAAGGGGCCGCGGATGGTCCTCACCAGCATCTCCCGCACGGAGGTCCTGCGCCGCTTGGAGCGCGCCGACGCGCTGGTTATGGACCTGTTCGAGCCCTTCCTGGGCAAGCTGTCCGCGTTCCTGCAGCGCGAGCCGCACGACCACGTGGGCAGCCTCCACAAGCTGCGCAACCTGGCCCGGTACCAGGAGCGCATCGAGGCGGTCGAGTTCGCCGTGGGCACCGACGACGGCCTGGGAACCGACCACTACGACCGCGCCGACGTCATCCTCGTGGGCGTTTCAAGGGTAGGCAAGACCCCGACGAGCCTCTACCTGGCGATGCACTACGACCTGTACGCCGCCAACTACCCGCTGACGGACGAAGACCTGGACTCGAACGAGCTGCCCAAGGCGCTGAGGCCGCACCGCGAGCGCCTCTACGGCCTGTCGATCGACCCGCTGAGGCTGCACCAGATCCGCGAGTCGCGCCGGGCGGCCAGCGACTACTCGTCGCTCGCGCGCTGCCGTTTGGAGGTGGCGCAGGCCGAGGCGTTGTTCCGCCGCCTCCGCATACCGTTCGCCAACACGACTGTGCGCTCCGTCGAGGAGATCGCGGCTGGGCTGATGCAGGACGAGCGGCTCGAGTTGAGGAAGGGCAGGACCCGGGAGCTTTGAGGTTCTGACCGCTAACGTGCCGTCGCCACGCACACATAGGTGAACCGTCGTGTTCGGGTGGCGCGTGGCTTCGCGCCGTTCACCACACTACGTTCACGTCGAACTTCCCGAACGCAGGGTCGCGGGTCACGATGGCAAGTCCTTCGAGTTGAGCTTGCGCCACTAGCATGCGGTCGAAAGGATCACGGTGATCGCCAGGGAGTTGGCCGGCCCTGATGGCGTGCAGGTATGTGATCGGCAGATGGTCGAGCGCCAGTTCCCGTGCGATGTCCTCGTAGGATGAGAGCAGTACGCCGGCCTGGGGCAGCTTCCCGATGCGATGCTTGGTGGCAAGTTCCCACGCGGTGGCGCTGCTGAGCGACAAGGCATTGCTCGCGGAGGTGATGGCCTTGGAAGCGGTGTCCGAGAGCCGATCCGGGCTGGCGATCGCCCAGATGAAGGCGTGCGTGTCGAGCAGCAGCCTCACTCCGGTGACCCGGCTTCCCAGGCCGCGAGTTCCTCCTCCGGCAGCGGGTCGAAGAAGGCGTCATCGTCGACCTCGGGTATCAGTTCCGAGTAGCTACCCAGTACGCGCGGCTCGCGATGTGGTGCTTCGAGAGGCACCAAGCGCGCGTAGGGCGTGCCGGCCTTGGCGATGACGATCTCCTCACCGGCATGCGCACGTTCCAGAAGCTTCGACAGGTGGGTCTTGGCTTGGTGCACGTTCACCATGTCCGATGTATGGTCATCGCTCACGCTTCACCTCCGAGACTTAGTTTAGCTTAGTCATCTGGAGTTCAAGGCATGTGGGGCCCGTCGGCGGCTCCCCGAAGAGCGCCAGCCAACCGAGGCGTTACGCGGGGTTGGCGGCTCAACGATGACGCTCAGGGTTGCAGGTCCCCTCGCACCCGCCCAGGCCGAAGCATGGTTGGCGCGCCCGGGCCGCGGCCAGACTCTGCTCGTCGAACAGCGAGAACGCCCGGCACGACAGCGAATCGCAGCCGTCAGCAACGGCTTCCAGGCTGGCGTCGAGAAGGGCCTGATCGCCGGTGGCGGCCGCCGTCTCGAACAGCAGCAGGAGCGCGTCCTCCGCCACCCGACGCCTCTGCTCGGGTGGCGCCTCCGCCCAGCCCTGCCGCAGGGGCGGCCACCACGTGGCGCTGTCGGCCAGCAGCAGCTGAGTGGCGTGCGGCGCCCCCTCGAAGACGCGCTTGGCGCGGCTCAACCAGTCCACGTAGATCCGGCGGTTCGGGAACAGCGCGTTGTCGATGCCTGCCTCCCCGAAGGCCAGCCCCAGCAGGTCGAGGAAGCGCCTCGCGTCGCCCAAACGCAGCGTCACGCCGCTCGAACCGGTTGCCATGGCCGTGTCGTCGGCATCCTGCGCTACGAGAACGGTCAGGGGCGCCTGTAGCGGTTCCGTGGGTCCGGTGCCCGGCTGCCGGAGCAGGAAGGTGGGTTCCGGTAACGGGTCCGGCGGTTCGTCGACGGAGCCGGCGTAGAGGTAGTAGGTCAGCACGTCCTGGTGGAACTCGAACAGGAACGTGATGTGCAGCAGGGTGGTGGTGTCGTAATAGGTGCCGGCGGCCCGGCCGTTCTCGTAGCGGCCCTGCAGGTACGTTCCGGAAGGGTTGCGGCTGGAACGGCTCGTGCCGGTCAGGGTTCCGTCCGGCGCCACGTGGATCTCGACGGTTCGCGTCAGGTCGGGGCCGTCGTAAGAGTAGATGCCCGTTACCGGGTGACCCTGAGCCGCCACGGCCGCTGCCAGCGCGAACGCCGCGCAGGCGAGCACGATCTTCGGAAGTCGTCGGCCTGTATGGCTGTCGGCGTGAAGGTCGATGTGGTGCCGCTGGTGGGAGGCGGCATCGGAGTTCTTCACTCCCCAGACGATGGTGGCCAGTTCGAGCATGGGGCATTATGCGCCGCAGGGCCCGCCCTTGAGCGCTCCCGGTGAGGCCGGCCCAGCAGTTCCCCTTCCACGAGGGTAGGTAGACTGCCTCGATGAGCCGCGACAGATGCGTTGTGAGGGGGCAGGCAACACCATGACCCGATCGAGAAGAAGGTTCCCACGAGCCGTAGCGATCGTGCTGGCGGTAGTGATCGTGCTGGTGCTGGTGGCGCTGCTCACCGGCTTCCTGTTGTTCAGGGGCAGCCTGCCGCAGCTGAACGGCGAAGTTCGCCTCGAAGGCATGAGCGCGCCGGCGACGATCGAGCGCGACGCGCAGGGCACGCTCACCATCCGCGCCGCCAACGCGCTGGACGCCAGCCGGGCGCTGGGCTACGCGCACGCGCAGGAGCGGTACTTCCACATGGACACGCTGCGGCGCCTCTCGGGCGGCGAGCTGGCGGAGCTGGTCAGCGCCGACCTGCTCGAGCTCGACGAGACGAAGCGCCGGCACAGGATCCGCGCCCGGGTGGACGGGAACCTGGCCGCTTTCCTGGGCGAGTACGGGCCCGAGCTGGAGGCGTACGTGGCCGGCGTGAACGCCGGGAGGGCCGACCTGAGCGTGCGCCCGTGGCCGTACCTGCTGCTTGGGAAGCAGCCGGAGCCGTGGACCGTCACCGACTCGGCGCTGGCCGGCTTCGCGCTCTTCTTCGACCTGCAGGAGGGCCAGCTGGTGAACGAGCTGAACCGCTGGAAGGTGAAGCAGGAGGTGCCCGCGCCACTGTTCGACTTCCTGACGCACGAGAGCACCGATTGGGATGCGCCGCTGGTCGGCGACAGCTGGGGTTATGCCCAGCTGCCATCGGCGTCGGAGGTGGACATCAGGGCCCTGCCCGCCGTCGAGCCGGCCGTTGCCGACCTCCCGCACGAGCCCCTGCCCGTGGGTTCCAACAACTTCGCGGTCGCGGGCGACCTGACGGCCGACGGCCGCGCCATCCTGGCCAGCGACATGCACTTGGGACTGGCCGTGCCCAACATCTGGCAGCGCGTGCACCTGACGTACGACGACCCGCGGGCGCCCGGAGGTGTGGTCGACGTTCACGGCGTCACCCTGCCGGGCCTGCCCGCCATCGTGGCCGGCAGCAACGGCCGGGTGGCGTGGGCGTTCACGAACGCGTACGCCGACACGGCCGACTTCAGGTACTACGACCCGCAGTGCACGGCCGATGCGGAGTGCTTCGACGTGACCCGGTACGACGAGGTCATAGACACGCCGGACGGCCCCTCGACCCTGACGGTGGAAGAGACCGCGTGGGGTCCGGTGGTGTACCGCGACGAGGACGGCGGCGCGCTGGCGCTGCGCTGGGTGGCGCATCAGCCGGGCGCCATGAGCCTGAACCTCATGAACTTCGTGCTGGCGCAGGACGTGGACGAGCTGTTCGACTACGCCGACACCAGCAGCGTGCCCATCCAGAACATGGTGGCGGTGGACGCCGGCGGCCGCATCGCCTGGCGCATCCTGGGTGCCCTGCCCGACCGCGTGGCCGGCTGCCAGTTGGGCGACGTCGACCTGGCGTACGACGCCGGTGGCGACTGCGAGCCGTGGCCCATCCGCACCGACATCGCGCCGCGGGTCATGGACCCCGAGTCGGGCCGCCTGTGGACCGCCAACTCGCGCGTCATCGGCGAGGACGACTTCGCCCGCTTCGGTTCCGGCGGCTACTCGCTGGGCGCACGGGCGTGGCAGATCCGCGACCTGCTGATGTCGCAGGACACCTTCACCGAGCAGGACCTGTTGGCCATCCAGCTGGACGACCGGGCGCTGCTGCTGGAAGGCTGGTGGGAGCTGTTCCGCTCGGTGGTGAGCGGTTCGAACGACCCGGTGCTGCAGGAGTTGGAGGCCACCACCAGGACCTGGGAGGGGCACGCCGCGACGGACGCGGTGAGCTACCGGGTGGTGCGCGACTTCCGCCGGGAGGTGTACGCGGTGGTGCAGCGCGGCCTGCTGGCGCCGTACACCGACGGCACCCCCGCCGAGGGCCTCACCTCGGGCATCAACGCGTACGAGGGTTGGCTCTGGCCGCTGGTGACGGAGCAGCCACAGCACCTGCTGCCCGCCGCGTTCGACAGTTGGGGCGCCCTCTTCGAGCACGCCGTGAAGGCTTCGCTCGCGCGCGTGGAGGAGGCGGGGCGCGATCCGTACACGTCCACCTGGGGCGAAGCCAACGTCGCGGCCATCTGTCACCAGTTCGCCGCGGTGCTGCCCGACTTCGTGGCGGGGTTCCTGTGCATGCCCCCCGATCGGTTGGCAGGCGACAACGACGTGCCGCGGGTGGCGCGCCCGGACTTCGGCGCCTCGCAGCGCGCCATCGTTTCACCCGGTCTCGAAGAGCAGGGCATCTTGCACCTGCCGGGCGGGCAGAGCGGCCATCCGCTGTCGCCGTACTGGGGCGCTGGGAACGACGCGTGGGTGAACGGGGAAGTCAGCCCGTTCCTGCCGGGGGAGACGGTGTACACGCTGCAGGTTGGGCCGTAGGTCCGCATGCGACGCCAACACCTGAACGACCTCCAGACGCCCTGCCTGGTCCTCGACGAGGCCCGCATGGAGCGCAACATCCAGCGGCTGCGGGCGCACGCTAGGAAGCTGGGCGTGATGCTGCGCCCGCACCTCAAGACCTCGAAGTCGGCGGAGGTGGCGCGCCGCACGCTCGAGGGCGGCAACGGCCCTGCGACCGTCTCCACGCTGAAAGAGGCGGAGGTGTTCTTCGAGGCCGGCATCACCGACATCCTCTACGCCGTCGGCATCGCGCCCGACAAGCTGCCGCGGGTGTCGGCCCTGCGCCGCGCGGGATGCGACCTGACCGTGATCCTCGACTCGGTGGATCAGGCGCGGGCCGTGGCGCTGGCCTCCCGCGAGTCTGGCGACCCCATCGGCGCGCTCATCGAGATCGACTCCGACGGGCACCGCTCCGGCCTGGCTCCACGCTCGCCCGAGATCGCGGAGGTGGGACGGGTCCTCCACGAAGGCGGGGCCGAGCTGCGCGGCGTGGTGACGCACGCCGGAGCGAGCTACGGGGCGGTGGGCGCGGAGGCGCTGGCGGCCTTCGCCGAGCGGGAGCGCGCCGCCGCCGTGCAGGCGGCCACCGTGCTGCGGGAAGCGGGTCTGCCGTGCCCCGTCGTCAGCGTGGGCTCAACGCCCACGGCGCACTTCGCTCGCGACCTGAGCGGCGTAACCGAGCTGCGCGCCGGGGTGTACGTGTTCTTCGACCTGGTGATGGCCGGCATCGGCGTGTGCACGGTGGACGACATCGCCATCAGCGTCTTAGCCACCGTCATCGGGCACCAGCGGGAGCGGGGCTGGATCATCACCGACGCGGGCTGGATGGCGTTGTCGCGCGACCGGGGCACGGCCAGCCAGGCCGTGGACCAGGGCTACGGGCTGGTGTGCGACGAGGACGGCCGCGTGCTCCCGGACCTGATCGTGACGGGGGCCAACCAGGAGCACTCCGTACTGAGCCTGCGGCCCGGCAGCGCCGAGCGCCTGCCGGAGCTGCCCATAGGCGCCAAGCTGCGGATACTGCCCAACCACGCCTGCGCCACCGCGGCGCAGCACGACGGCTACTGGGTGGTCCCGGAAGTCGAGGGCCAGCCGCTGCAGCGCTGGTCTCGGTTCAACCACTGGTAGGCGGACATCGTTGCCGCAATGCTCCAAGTGCGGCGCGTCTGGCTCAGGCGACGCGACGGCGCTGGTTACCAGAGCGTATCGACGGGGTACTGGCTCATCAAGTGATCGTTGGTGACCAGCTTCATCCCTTCTGCTGCGGCCTGCGTCACCAGCAGCCTATCGAAGGGGTCGTGATGATGCGCTGGGAGTTCGAAGTCGGCGAGCGTGTGCTTGAGGTGAATCGGCAGCACTCCTAAGGCATGGTGGTCGATCATGCGCGGCACGAAGGTGTCCGGCGGCTCCGGTAGGGGCAGCCGGCCCAGGCGCGCTTTGATGGCGATCTCCCAAGCGCTGGCCACACTGAACCAGACTTCGTTATCGGCGTTGCCAACGGCGTCTATGGCGCGTAACGATAGGCGTGCATCGTCAGAGCACCACCATAGGAACGCGTGAGTGTCGAGAAGCAACTTCATCGGAAGTGCTTGGTGAAGTCTTCCGGGAGCTCGTCGAAGAAGCTGTCAGGCACTATCAGGCCGTCGGCGCCTCCTGGTACGCGCGCGCGTTTCGGTGCGATAGGGCTCAACGTGGCTACCGGTTCGCCGGCCTTGGCGATGACGATCTCCTCGCCCATGGCAACCCGCTCGAGCAGCTTGGAGAAGTGCGTCTTGGCTTCGTGGACGTTCACGCGCGTACCCATGTCTGAAGTATAGACCAAGTGGTGGACTAAGCAGCGTTTCATCCGCGACCGGTGGTACCGTGCCATGTGCTCGATTCCTTCTACCCCTCGACGCAATCGGTGATGTTCGCGCTCACGAGCGCCGCGACGAACCGCTCGAAGCCTTGACCGAACCACGCACCAACCGCGCCCGCGGCGTCACGCTCGGCGTCGCCTACGCGGTCGTGTTCATCGCGTTCACCGACAACTTCGCGATGTTCCCCACCATCGGGCCCTACGCTCGGTACCTGGGCGGCGACGCGTTCGCCATGGGGATCGCCGTGGCGGCGTACTCGGTCACGAACCTGATCTTCAACGTGGTGGGCGGCATCATGCTCGACCGTTCCGGTCGGCGCAGGCTGCTGCTGATGGGGCTCATCGCCGCCTCCGCGTCCATGCTGCTGTACGCCTTCGCCGGCAACGTCACCAGCCTGCTGGTGGTGCGGCTCATCCACGGGGCCGCGGGCGGCGTCCTGGTTCCGGCCGTGTTCACGATGATCGCCGACCTGGCGCCCGCTGGTCGCGCCGGTCGGGCCATGGGGCGCGCCGGCGCGCTCATCGGCACGGTCGCCATCTTCGCGCCCGCAGTGGCAGGCATGGTGCGGCAGGCGGCCGGCTTCTATCCGGTGTTCTACACCGTCGCTGCGTTGCTGGCCCTGGGTGCGCTCCTCACCGCCTTCTGGCTGCCCGAGACGCGCCGCACGAAGGAGCGGGCCGCGCCCGAGCCCGAGCGCCTCCCGCGCGGGGTGCAGTCGGCCTACTGGGGCATCTTCACCCTAATGTTCGCCATGGGCATCCTGACGACGTTCCTGCCGGAGATGGCGGAGTCGTTGGGGCACGGCGCGAGCGCGTCGGGCATGCTGTTCACCGTCTTCGGGCTGATGGCCGCGGTGGTGATGGTCAGTCCGATGTCGCAGCTCGTCGACCGCGGCGGCGGCGAGGCGCCCACCTTCACGGGCGTGGCCTTGGTGCTCGTCAGCCTGGTGCTGCTGATGTTCGCCTCGTCCTTGCCGTGGCTCATCGCGGCCTGTGTCGTCTTCGGGACGGGTTACGGCATGATCTTCCCGGCTACGTCGGGTCAGATCGCGCAGGCCACCGAGGGTCGGCGTGGCCGCGCCTACGGGCTGTTCTACGCGCTGTTCAGCATCGGCATAGTGGCCGGTGCGCCGCTGGGCGGCTGGATGAAGGCCACCTTCGGGAGCGAGGCGTTCCCGTACCTGCACGCCTTCCTGCCCGCGCTGGTCATGG
>CAZVCT010000016.1:0-19528 GCA_964625655.1 uncultured bacterium | reverse complement strand
GCGTTGCTAGGGTGCCGGCAATGAGGAGGAACACCATGCCTGCGACAATCGTTCGCTTGATCCTAGCGGCCCTGCTCCTGAGCCCCGTGGCTTTCGCCCAGAGCTTCGAGGTAAGCCCCCAGGCCATCGTCGTGAACCCGGCGCCCGGCTTCGGCGTCGACGTGTGGCTCGACCGCGACCGGTCGGGTAACGCCACCCCTACCTACGAGGTGGGCGACGAGATCTCCATCGGTGTGCGGGTCGACGAGGCGAGCTACGTCTACCTGTTCGACATCCGCCCCAACGGCGAGGTCACGCAGATCTTCCCGAACCGGTTCGACAGCGACAACCGCCTGCGCGCCGGCGAGACGCGCACCTTCCCGCCGGTGGGCGCCCGCTACGTCTTCAACATCGCGCCGCCGCGGGGCTTATCGAAGGTGGTGGCGGTGGCCAGCACTAGCGAGCTGAACACGAGCCAGCTCGCCAGCTTCCGGCAAGAGGCGGACTTCGCCACCAGCAGCATCGGCGAGCAGGGCTTCATCCAGAACTTCGCCATCATCGTGAACCCCATCCCCCAGCAGAGCTGGGTGACGGATACCGCGCTCTACCATGTGGGTTCGCAGCCCCCGCGTCAGTCTGCGCAGCCCCCGCGACAGTCTGCACAGCCGCAACCGACGGTTCAGCCGCTGAACCCGTACCTGGGCCTCATGCCGTATCCCGGCTCTACGCTCCTCCGGCAGGAGGTCGACGGCCGCGACTCCGAGAGCACCTTCACCTCGAGCGCCGGCTTGCGCGACATCTACGACCACTTCCACCAGCAGCTGGTACGCGACGGGTGGAGGCGTACCGACCTTGACCGCGACGACGACGAGATCGAGGCGGAGTACCACCGCGACCGGCAGGAGTTCGAGTTCGAGCTGGAATCTGAAGGTCGGGACCGCTTCAAGCTGGAGATCGACTTCGACTAGGCGGGTCGGCCCTCAGTTGTCGCTCAGGTAGACGCGCGCCCCACCGTTCGCGTGGCTGAATGAAGCGGGGCCGGCTCCTGCCGGGCTGCCGGTAACGAGTTAGCGACGGGAACGTGTCCAGCAGCGGACTCAGCAGGTGGTCTTATGCCATCAGGTAGCCGCTTCACGTCCTCCTGTGCAACTGGTAGACGCCTCGGGCTTTACCAGTTCGAGTGTCCCTGCTTGACGGCTACTTCCAGCGCCGCATACCTGGGTGGGCTTGGGAACCCGGGCGGATTGACGAGCCGGTGCCGAGCGAGCGGACGATGAAGGCCACGCCATGGCACGCTACGCCCATTTGACCTTGGTGGCTCCGGTGGCGGAATGTGATGCCCAGCTGTCTGCGGTGGAAGCTTATTACCTCTAGGCGCGAATCGCTTCCAACCCTGAATGCGTCATCGCATGCTGCGGTTAAGGAAGCGGGTACTTGACCCCATAGTGTTGCGTTCGTAACCCAAGCACGGTACCGCATGCGGTACCATGCTCACGTAGATTCGGCCGAGGAAGCATGGGTAAGTGCAGCAAGCTGCTCTAGAAAGCAAGGAACTCCGCGGCGAACCTAACCTTCAAGGAGCTTCGCGGCCTCGCTGAGTGTTACGGCTTCCAACTTGCCAGGACAAGGGGTAGCCACCATATCTACAAGGCACCGGATGGTCAGGAGACGGTGAATCTTCAAGAATCGCGAGACGGTAAGGCGAAGGCGTATCAAGTAAGGCAAGTGCTGAAGCACATCAGCTAACCATAGGGAAAGGACAGGGCGGGAAGCCGTGGAGCAGGTCGACCGATACAGCATCACTCTCTTCGCAGACGAACAGGACGGCACCTATCTCGCCGTGTGCCCCGAGTTCCCGGGCGTGTCGGCGTTCGGTGATACCCGTGAGGAGGCACTCGCCGAAGCGCGTACAGCGCTGGAACTGACCATCGAGACCTATCTCGAGGAGGGATGGCCCTTGCCGGCGCCGGAGGGGGTTCCGGACGAGGAGCTTCCCAGCGGCGAGTTCCGCGTTCGTCTCCCTCGGTCACTGCACGCTCAACTGGCGCGCCGGGCTGCGCAAGAGGGTGTCTCGCAGAACCAACTGGTCTTGTACTACCTAGCTGCTGGCCTCGCGAAAGAGGAGGTCGCAGTTCGAGCGCGGTTAAACCGCGCGATCGTCGGAGCTACCTCCCGGACCTGATCGTGGCCGAGCCGCGGCGCTCCTTCTTCAGGAGCAGCATGCGCCTGTCGCTGAGGTCCATCAGGCCCCGGGCATCGGAGGCTTCCGCCGGCAGCGAGGCGATGCCGGCGCTCAGGCCGGCCTCCGGGAAGCCTTTCTGCCGCAGCTTCCCGACCGCGTCTTCCACCGCAGAGTGAACCCGCGCGAAGCCATCCGGGCCGAGGTGGGGCAGAACCAGGGCGAACTCGTCGCCGGTCAGGCGGTACATGCGTCCCACGTCCTGCAGATCTTGCTGCAGCACCTCGGCGATGGCGCGGAGCAGGGCGTCGCCGCGCTCGTGCCCCGCCTCGTCGTTGACGTCCTTGAGCGCGTCCACTTCGACCATCATGACGCTGATGTCGTCGCCGCTGCGCTGCGCCCTGGTCACCTCGAGGTCGAGGTTCGTTTCGAACGCGCGGCGGTTCGCCAGGCCTGTCAGCGGGTCGGTGTAAGCCAGCTCCTCCAGCTGCCTGACGGCGCTCCGGTTGGCCACCTTGGCTCGTTCGAGCTCCTGCGTCCGCTGGGCCAGAAGCTTCTCCAACCGGTCCTCGATCCCCCCAAGCTCGCCGCGCGGCTGCTGCCGGGTGGCGCTGGCGAGGAGGTGGCTGGGCGCGCCGGGCCAGGTCTCGGCCGCATCGAGGGGGGAGAGGCCGCCGCGCTCGCCGAAGACCTCGAGGCAGGCGCTCACCACGCGCGGGTCGAACTGCCGGCCCGCCTGCCGCTTGATCTCCGCCAGGGCATCCTTCACCGGCCAGGCGTGCTTGTAGGGCCTCGAGTGGGTGAGGGCGTCCAGCACGTCGGCCACCGACACGATGCGAGCCGACATGGGGATGGCCTCGCCGGCCAGCCCCAGCGGGTAGCCTTTGCCGTCCCAGCGCTCGTGGTGCGAGAGCGCGATCTCTTCGGCCAGCCGCAGCAGGCTGGAGTTGCCGCCCGAGAGGATGCGGGCGCCGATGGTCGTGTGGGCGCGGATCTGGTCGAACTCCTCGGGATCGAGCTTCCCCGGCTTCAGAAGGATGTTGTCGGAGATCCCGATCTTGCCCACGTCGTGGAGCCGCGAGGCCGTGAAGATCAGCGACACCTCGTCGGGCGACCAGCCGAGTGCCTGAGCGATGGCGGCGGCGTTGCGCCCCACGCGCCGCGTATGCTCGCCGGTCTCGTCGTCGCGGTACTCGGCTGCGACGGCGAGCCGCGTGACGATCTCGCGCTGCGCCTCCTCGAGGTCGCGGGTGCGCTCGCGCACCTCCGCCTCGGCCTCCTCGCGCGCCTGCTGGCTCACCTCTACCCGCAGGCGGTACTGCTCGGCCTCGTGCCGCGCCCTCTCCAGGTCGAAGACCGCCGTCAGGCGCCGCTTCTGGCTCTCGCTCTCCTCGTTGAAGACGGCTCTTTCGACCCGGTAGAACTCCCGGTGGTGATGGAAGGCCTCGGCCAGGTTGCCCTGCAGCTCGTGAACCTGCGACAGCAGCTCATGCGCTTCGAACACGGAGTGCTTGCGCTCCGCCTGCTGCGCCAGGGCCAGCCCCTCCTCCAGGAAGCCGCGCGCCTGCCCCGGGGCGCCCAGGTTCAGGTGGTCGCGGCCCAGGTTGATGAGGGCGTCGATCTCGCCCTCGAGGTCGCCGATCCCGCGCGCCACGCCGAGCGCTTCGGTATGCGCTTCGACCGCCCGGCCGTGCTCGCCTAGCGCAGTTAGGCACTGGCCGAGGCCGTCTAAGTTGTCGATCTCGTACTGGCGGACGTCCAGCATGCGCGAGATCGTCAGGGCCTCCTCGAACAGGCCTCGCGCGGTGGCCGCGTCGCCGTCGCTGTTGTAGGTGCAAGCCAGGTTGTTGAGGGCGGCTGCCTCGAGCATTAGGTCGTCGGCGGCGCGGCTCAGCTCGCGCGCCCGCTCGAAGAACTCGCACGCGGCCTGCGATTCGCCCATCTCGCTGTAGAGCGCCCCCAGGGCGATGAGGTTGGCCGTCTCGCTCCTGGATCCCGGGGCGACCTCGCGCACCACCTCGTTCGCCTCGGTGAGGCTCTCGAGCGCCTTGACGTGGTCGCCCAGACCCGTATAGACGTTGCCCAGCCCGCTCAGGACGTTGCCCAGCCGCTCCTTGAACCCCCGTTCGCGCACGATCGTCAGCGCTTCTTCGAGGTAGCGGAGGGACATGGCGTAATCGCCCTCGACGTTGGAGACGCTCGCCCGCAGGTAGAGGGCGTCGGCCTCGGCTCCTGCGTTCCCGAGGGCGCGCGACAGCGCGAGCGCCTCCTCGCTCGCCGAGCCGGCCAGCTCCAGCTTCCCGAGGTCGCGCGCTACCCGCGCCAGCGGCAGCACCGCCTCCAGCTCGCCTTGCTTGCTGCCCAGGCCCGCGAAGCGGGAGCGCGCCTGCTGCAGGGTATCGAGGGCCGTCTGCAGGTTGCCCATGAGGTGCTCGGCTCGCCCCTTGACGAGCAGCGCCCGCCCCGCCACCGTGGACGTCACGGGTCCTTGCAACAGCTCGGTGGCCAGCGCCAGCGCCTCCGAGGGGTCGGACTGGAGGCTCGCCTCCGCCCTCTCCAACTCCCGGCTCTCGCCGGGCGCCGCGCGCTCGCGGGAGTCCCGTTCCGGGCCCGCATGCGCGCTGGCTTCGCTGGTCATCGTCCGCCGGGGCCGCCGCCGGGGCCGCCGGGTCCGCCGGGTCCTCCGGCAGGACCGCCGGGTCCGCCGGGGCCGCCGCCGGGATTACCGGGGCCGCCGCCAGGACCGCCGGGCCCATGTCCTCGGCCCGGGCCGTCATCGTGGTTCGGGCCGCCTCTTTGGACCATCACGTTCCGCAGGAACTCGTATATGTCCAGTCGGCCCGTGCCCAACAGGTCCATGTACTCCGAGTTGAGGCCGTCGGCGTAGATGCCGTCGAACGCACGTTGACGCAGCACGTCGGCCAGGTTGGCCCGTGGCCCCTTAACGTTCTCGCCGATGGCCAGCGCCAGGGCGCCCGAGGCCATGGGCGCGGCCATGGAGGTGCCGCTCCAGCTGGCCGCCTGGTTGTCGGGCGCCGGGCCGTGCACTTCCTCGCCCGGCGCGGCCAGCTCTACGCTGGAGCCGTAGGTGGCGAAGCCCGACTTGGCGTCGCTCGCGTCGACGCTCGTCACGCTGAGGCGCTGCCAGCCCGTCGCTTCGTCGGTGGCGGTCGCTGCCGGGTAGGTCACGGCGGTGTCGCCCGTGTTGCCGGTCGAGGCGACCACCAGCACGCCACGCCTTGCGGCGCCACGCAGAGCCGCTTCCACGGCTGGCGAAGGCTCGTCGCTGCCCAAGCTCAGGTTGATGATGCGGGCGCCCTTCTCCACGGCCCACGAGATCGCCGCGGCGACATCGGCGATGTTGCCGCTGCCGTCCGGCCCCAGTACCCGCAGGGGCAGGATCGTGGCGCGGGGTGCCACCTGCCGAACGATCCCTGCCACGCTCGTGCCGTGGCCGGCGCCGCCCACGCCCAGCTCGCCCTCGTCCAGGGGCAGCGGGTCGTCGGCGTAGAAGTCCCACCACTCGTCAGCCGGAGCCAGCGCATCGACGAGGGCAGGATGCTGAAGGTCCATGCCCGTGTCGATGACCGCCACCTTCACGCCGTAACCGAGGTTGGAGGCCAGCGCATGTCCCTCTTCCAGGCGGATCTGCTGCCAGATCGGCGTGTTCGCGGGCATCCACTGGAAGCTTCCATCCTCCCAGAGCGGCGCCGAGCCGCCGACCCATACCTGCGATCTGCCGCCTACCCACACCTGCGAGCGGCCACCGACCCACACCTGGGACCGGCCGCCAGCCCATACCTGCGACCTGCCGTTCATCTGCGCGATGCCGCCGGCCTCGAAGCGTGCGTCGTTGGACTCGACGTCTCCGAACCCGGTCGTTCCGTCGCCGGGCGTGCCCGCGAACCCCACGATCGCGTAGTCGCCCTGCTGCCACGCAACGACCGTCCCACCCGTGGCCTCCTCGACCGTGAGGACGGTGTCGCTCGGGGCCAAGGACACGGTGATGACGTAGTCGGGATTGGGGCTGCCGGCGCCGACGGGCCGCTCGGCTTCCTTCGGCTGCATGCCGTTGCTGCAGCCAGCCAGGAGCCACAGCGACACACCCAGCAGCAACAGTCGAGTGATGCGAACCTGCCTGGATGAGCGCAACCGGATCATGCCATCTCCCTCTATAGCCTTGAGAAGCTCTGTTCGTCCTCTCGAGCCGTCGAGCCAAGGCCGAGCCGCCTGCGGCAGCGCATACTGCACCGCATCGGTCGCCTTCAGCTGTTCATGGTTCCGACTGTAGGGCGACGGCTCTGACAGGATGCTTACAGCCGGGAGGCAGACGTTCCGCTTCAAGCCGCCCGGTAAACGTCCTATTAGGCCAGCGGTGCTGGCGTCCGGTGCATGCGACTTCTGACGCTGCTGGTGATGACCGCGCTTTTGTCGTGCTCGGCGGCGTTCTCGCTAAGGGTGCAGGATCTTCGGGTACCGATCGAGAACACATCGGGTCGCATCTGCTGGGCGAAGGTGGACACGGGGGCCGCGCCGCGCACCGAGAAGCCTGCGTCAGCTGTACCCGACGAGAATGCGCCGCACCCGGACAAGGCGCAGCGCATACCATCCAAGGCCAGTCGGGCCTCAGCGCAAGTTCACGTCGAGGTTCCGCACCATGTCCCCCGCGTACGTGACCGTGACGGCCGTGTTCGCGTAGAACTCACCGAGGTCGTCGATGAGTCCGTCACCGTCGCGGTCGGTGCCCGCCTCGAGCGTGTACGAGCCAGCTGCGACCTGACCGAGATCGTACGTACCCGAAGCGTTGGCCTTCGCCCAGGCCACCACGCCTGCGTCATCGACCAATCTCACGGTGACGTCGCTGAACAGAGCACGTGAAGCATCGCGTGCTGCCTCTACTGCCGCCCTGGCATCGACCATGCCCCAACCGTAGAAGGTGTCGGGGCCGACCAAGCCTATATCTCGCGCACTCGACTGCAACAGCAAGACGATCGTCGCCGGGTCCAGATCGGGATTCACGCTCTTCATCAGCGCCACGACCCCCGCAACGTGTGGGCTGGCCATGCTCGTTCCCTGCATGAACACCCAGCCTTCCGAATTTTGGTCGGAGTCCCAGCCGAGGCTGAGGACGCCGTCAGGGTAACCGTCGCCGTCCAGGTCGCCCTGCATATCCCCGCCTGGGGCGGTCACGTCTATCTGCTGGCCGGCGTTGCTGTAGAAGGCAATTTGCTCGTTAGAGTCGGTGGCGGAAACACCGATCACACCGGGGTAGGCAGCCGGGTACGCCACCAAGTCGTCGTGGGCGTCGTTGCCAGCGGCAGCCACGATGCTCACGCCCGCCTCGAGCACCAGTTCGACGGCTGCTTCGAGGATCTCCAACTTGCCGTACCCCCCTAAGCTCATGTTGATCACGTCGACCGGGGGAATCTGAGGCACGCCTTCGATCTTGTAGCCTGCGGCGTATCCCATGGCATTGATGATCGCGGCGAAGTCGAGCGCGCATTCGCCGCCCTGTTCGTATCCGACGCGGATAGGCCGCACCTTCGCGCCCGGCGCAACGCCGATGACGTTGACAGTCGAGTTCCACGTCGCAACCACGGTGCCAGCGACGTGCGTGCCGTGATCCCGGCACACGGTGGTTGAACTCGGGTCGGAATCCATGGCCTCGAAGTCGTATCCGGCGAGGAGGTTGTCCCTGAGGTCCGAATGGTTGGTGACGAAGCCGCTGTCTATGACCGCGACCACCACACCTGCATCGCCTTCCGTCACTCCCCAGGCCGCCGCTAGGTTGATGTCCTCGTAGTGCCACTGAAACCCGTAGTCGTAATCGACGTCGATGGCGGCCTGCTCGACTCGGGGCACGACCCATCGACGGTTCGGTTCGATGAGGCGCACGCGGCCATCGGCCGCCAGGCGCGCGGCTTCCTCGGCGCTGGCCGTCACGGCCATCACCGGTAAGTCCGCGCCCACCACAGGTGACTTCACCGCCAGGCGGTAGTCACCCGCTAGCGCCGATCCCATCGTCTGGAACGTCGCCAAGCGCGGCTCGGCCGACTGCAGCGTCAAACCGGACGAGCGCGCCTCGAGCACGCGCGCCATACCATCGCTCAACAGGACCAGGTACTCACCCGGGATGACCTCGGCCGCAGCCGCATCAGCCGAGGCGCCAGCCAACGCCATGCCAGGTGTCCGAGAACTTGCCGTGACGCGCCCCTCGGAATCCGAGAGCTGACCCGACACCGTTGGGAAGCGCATGCTGACCGTCACGGACTCTAGTTCTCGCGAACCGGAGAACGTCAACTCGCCCGCAAACTGTTGTGGCGAGAGGCCAGTACGATCGACGGTCACGTTCACGGTAGTCGTGCCTGTCGAGCCGGCGGAACGGCTGACCTTCAACCATGGGGAGTCGGACGTCAGTGTCCAACTGCCGTTGGCGGTGACGCTAAGCGACGCCGTAGACGTGCCATCGAACGAGAGGAAAGCAGGCGAGGCGGTGACGCTGGTCGCCCGCGCGCCCGTACCGCCGGTAGGCTCGCAGGCGACCAGCACGGACGAGAACAGCGCGAGAACGAAAAGCATGAGACGCGAGCGATTGCCAAGTAGACGCATTGAGCCTCCATAGGAGTGAGTGCTCGCTGACGTTATCCCAACCAGCCTGACGCGGCACTGATGCGACGCCTTGGTGTTCCACGGCTGACTGTTGGAGGGGCTCGAGGCGCTCGACCTCGACGTCAATGGCAACGCCCGCAAGGTGCTCCGCGCAGCCCACGCGCTTGACCTTCTGGGCGCAAGCTCGACGGCGCGCGCCTGAACCGGTCGCCGATGAACCGTTCTGAATCGTGGCTTCTTTCGTCGACGCTAGGGCGACCGCGGCGGTCCAGGGCCGTGACCATCTACAACTGCGACTGTCTACAACTACGATTGTCTACAACCACGATTGTTTACAACTACGATTGTCTACAACCACGATTGTCTACAACCACGATTGTCTAAACATCGTGTCTGGCCCTTAGTCACAAGGTAGGCCCGGAATATCGGCTTCACATCCAGGCGGCAAGGGCCAGGAAGCAAGCGGTTGGCTCGGCTGGGACTGGTAAAAGATAGGCATTTTGCCAGTCTGAAAAGGGTAAATACCTGCGATATCGCCCTTATGACACGGGCGATATCGAACGAGATGCTGCGACAGAAGCAATCGGAAGCGCTCAGCGTGCCCCTTCTGCTGCGCACCGCCAGCGACATCCGGGTGCCAGCGCTTCCCGGAGGCGAGGGCGTGGACGTCGGCGATCGCATGCAACTCCTGAGGAGCTACGTGGACCTGATGGTGCTGCGCGACGTCATAGAGCGCCACGGCGTCTCGAACGTAGAGGCGCTTCGCCGCCTCCAGCGGCACCTGCTGTCCAACCCAGCCGCTCCGTTCAGCGTCTCGAAGTTCCACCGCGACCTGAGGTCGCAGGGAATCGCCGTGGAGGAAGAGACCCTCCACCTCCTTCTGGGATACCTGGAGGACGCCTTCCTCGTGCGCCTGGTCAGCATGCACACGGCCTCGGAACGGCAACGGACCCGTAACGCCCGCAAGGCCTACCCCATCGACCCCGGTCTGATCCCCGTCTACGAGCGTGCTGGCCGTGAGAACGTGGGCCGCAGCCTCGAGGCGGTGATCCTTCTGGAGCTCGAGCGCCGTGGTTACGAGATGGGGTGGGTGCGGACGGGCGAAGATCTGGAGGTCGACTTCTACGCCGAGCCAGCCCCTGCCCGGGCGGTTGGAGTGGTATTCGGTCTCCGAGTGGCTGCTTACGAAGCCGTAGGCGCGCGCCCTCAGGCGCGGTCGTGCTCGCCGCTCGGCGCCGGCGATTGTCAGAGGGGTCATTTCGGAACCATCAGGGAACCGTCATGGGTGTAGGTCTGCCCGGGAGTCGCCTCGGTTAGGCTTCAGCGGTGACAACCTTATCCCTCGTCCCCATCGACGCCGACAACTGGCTCGATGCAGCCCTACTGAAGCCTGCCGAGGACCAACAGCGTTTCGTGGCGCCCAACTGGTACTCGCTTCTGGAAGCCACCCGCAACCACCTGCTCCGTCCCTTGGTGGCCGTCAGCGGCGACGAACTCGTCGGCTTCGTCATGTACGGCTTCGAGCCCGAGGAAGACGACCCGTGGATCTACCGGCTGATGGTGGCCGAGAAGCATCAGGGGCGCGGCTTCGGGCGCCAGATCATGCGGCAGACCGTGGAGCTCATCCGCGAGGAGTTCCCGCGGCACCGCGTGGGCGTCAGCTACGAGCCCGACAACGACCGCGCGGCGCGCCTCTACGAGAGCCTGGGCTTCAAGCACCATGGCGAGGTGATCGAGGGGGAGACGGTCGTGTGGCTGCCTGCCCCGGATCCTTCGGAGGTGGCTGGCCACGTGAAGATCCCACTGGACGAGTTCCTGACGAACTACCTGCGTGCGTGGCGTGAACGCGAGGGCGCGGTGCAGCTGGAGGTGCTGCTGCGCGTGCCGCTGAACCCGAACCAGGTGCAGGTGACGATCCGCGAGCTACCGGAGCGAAGCGAGGAGCAGCCCGGCGACGGGAAGCTGTTCGTGCAGGTGTTCCGTCGGCAGGAGAGCGGCGGCTGGTCGCTGGCGAATAGCCATGTCGAGACGATCTCGGCCGCGCCCGCGGGTGAGTAGGTAGAGCTAGCCAGCCACTTACACGGGGGCCCGGAAGCCCCGCGAACGATGATGCGTGCAGCTAACTGGCGCCGCCTGAGCGCTCGAACGTGCCGTGCTCCCACACGCCGCTTCGGCCCGATGCGATCTTGGCGAGCCCCGCGCTGGCCGCCGCAGCCTCGATCTGTTCCGGGCTGCGCACGTAGAGCCTGTAGTTCCGGCCAAGCAGGCGGAAGAACGCGTGCTGAGCCCGTTCGAGCAACCGCGACAGCCAGTTGTAGCGCGGGTAGCTGAGCACCAGCACGCCGCGCGTGAGGTGGGCGGCCACGCGCGTCAGCTCGAGCCCCTCGCCCGAACAGCAGATGACCTTGTTCATGAGGACGACGTCGGCGGGCTGGGCCGTACCTGGGTCTTCGAGCAGGTCGTGAACGCGGAACGACGTGCGGTCGGCCACTCCGAGCTCGCTGGCGAGTTGCGCAGCGTACGGGCCGTAATCGCCGATCAGCTCGATGACCTCGCCCTGCGCAGCGCCGCGTTTCAGCAGTTCGGCCTGAAGCGCTCCGATTCCGCCGCCGATCTCGAGCACGCGGCTGCCCGACACGCGTTGCGCGGGAACGCTCGCCAGCATCTCGCGCTCCACCCTTCCCAGGCCCCGCCGCCGGTACGAGCGCAGGTCCCACGCGGCGGTGCGCGAGTCGAAGATCTCTTCGCATGGTGCTGCTCTGCAGCAGGACGCCATGCCGGATGTTACGCCTCGGCGGCTCTCTCTTCTTCTACGTGCTCCGACGGGGCACCGGCAGCCACCGCGCCACCCTCGCGCGGTACTCGTCGTACTGACGCCCGAACTCTGCCGCCAGGCGCCGCTCCTCGTACAGCACGACCACCAGGTGGAACGCGGTCGCCACAGCTAGGCCGTAGATGACGACGGCTGGGCTCAGGTACAGGACCGCCCAGCCCACGATGGTCGTTAGCACCCCGACGTACATAGGGTTACGCGAGTAGCGGTAGAGCCCCCGCACCACCAGCACCTTGGGCGCGTCGAGCGGCGCGGGCGTGCCCCGCCCGGTGACGGCGAAGTCCCAGACGCACCAGGCGTAGATGGCGGCCCCGACGGCGAGCAGGGCGATGCCGACCACCTGCACGAGGCCGCCGGCCGGCGCGCGCCCGGACGCGATGAGCAGCGGCAGGTAGACCGCTACGGTGCCAGGCACCAGCACGGTGAAGACGAGGTTCTTGAGCAGCAACATCCGGCCACGCACCTTCAGGCTCTTCGGTTCTGCTACACCATACGCGTTCCGCCTCAGGTGACCAGGAGGCTCCATGCGGCTGCCGGTGTTCCGGCGTGCACCGGATCCAGGACGAGGTTCCCCTCCGACACGCGTACCGAGCCGACATGGTGCGTGGCACTACAGTGGGCTCGAACGAGCCCCACCTGGAGCGCTCGAGCATGCAGGTACCAACTACCTGCCGCTCCTGGGGAGGAGGAGACCCAATGGACAGGCAACCCGTCGTCACTTCGGTGAACCACTACCCCGACCGCCCCAGACGCCGCATCTCGTGGGGCGCCGTGCTGGCCGGCACCGTCGTGGCCATCATGGTGATGCTCCTGATCAACCTGCTGACGCTAGGCTTCGGCCTCCAGTCGATCGACCCCGCCACCGAGGCGCAGCCGCTGGCAGGCGTCGGCACCGGCACCCTCGTCGGCATGATCATCGCCAACATCCTCGCGCTGTTCCTGGGCGGCTGGGTGGCCGGCAGGCTAGCCAACGAAACCAGAGGCATGGAGGGCGCCCTGCACGGCATCCTCGTGTGGGGCCTGGTGACGCTACTGAGCGTCTGGATGCTGTCCACTGCCGTCGGCCGCCTGGTCAGTGGCGTGGCCGGCGTCGTGGGTCAGGGGCTGTCGCTCGTCGGGCAAGGCGTGGCGGCTATCGCTCCCGAGGCCGCGCAGGCCGTCGAGGACGCGCTGGAAGCGCAGGGCGTCAACGTCGACACCATCCGTCAGGAGGCGTCGCAGGTACTGGAGCAGACCACGGGCACCCCGCCCGAGGAAGCGGCGGGCGAGGCGCAGGACGCCGCGCAGGACATCGTCCAGAACCCACAGGCTGCCGGTCAGCGCCTAGACCAGTTGATCGGCCAGGTGTTCGGCGCCGAGCCCAGCGAGAACGTGAGCCGCGACGACGTGGTGGCGGCGCTGGTGGAGAGCGGCATGTCTCAGGAGGAAGCCGAGCAGACCGTCACCAACTGGGAGCAGACGGCTGAAGAAGCGCGTCAACGCGTCGAAGCCGCGCGTCAGGACGTGGAGGAAGCGACGCAGGCCGCCACGGATGCCGTAGGCAGCGCCGCCATCTGGGCGTTCTTCGGCTTGCTGCTGGGCGCCGTCATCGCGATGGTCGGCAGCGCGGCGGGCAGGCCGAAGACCGAGCTGGAAGCGCGGGTCGAGTGAGCCGGTAACCGTAGCCAGCTCGACGTTGGAGGGCCGCTGTCCTTGCCGGATGGCGGCCCTCCTGTTGGCCGCTCGCGCCACGACCTTCATCGTTCGGGCCGCCTCACCGGACACCACAGACGCGCCTTCGCCCCGGCCCTAAACTTCGTCCCGGCAAGGCACATCGTGGAGGTAGAAGCATGGTGCATGTCGAGGTGACTCGAGTTCGCAAACCTAGGCTTGGCCGCGCCGCGCTGCTGGCGAGCGTGCTGGGCTTGGCGCTCGCCGGAGCGACCTGGGCGTGGGCCCAGGGCGCCGCGGTCCAGGAGGCGGAGGCCGCAACCATCGCCGTGAGCCCCACGGCTGCAGTATCGGACGTTCCGCAGCAGTTGGCCCCGGGCTACACGACGCTCTCGCTGGAGAGCCCCGCCGACAACGGCGGCACGCTGACGCTGTACCGCCTCAAGGGCGGCGCCACGCTGGAGGAACTGCAGCCAGCCCTGGAGGCCGTCGACCGCGCCTTCGGGGGTGAAGGCGACCCTGCGGAGGCCATCAACGCGGCGCTCGAGTTGGCCGACATCGTGGTCGAACTCGACGCCGAACCCGGCCAGTCGCAGCGCGTGGGGGTCGTGCTAGCCGAGGGCGAGTACGTGATCGACCACGCGCCGTACGCGATGGAGGAAGGCGCGCTTCCGGCGCGCTCGTTCCGGCCCGTCACCGTCGGTGGCGAGGTGCAGGCCGAGACACCCGCTGCCGATGTGGAGGTGGAGATGGTCGACTTCGCCTTCGCGCTGCCGGCTGACATCGCTGCCGGCGAGCAGCTGTGGCGCGTGCGGAACGGCGGCGAGCAGTTGCACCACATGGTGGTGTTCAGGCTCAACGAGGGCGCCACGCTGAACGACATGCTCGCCTGGATGGAGAGCGAGGAGGGCCCGCCGCCCGGAGAGCCGGCGGCCTACGTGGGCATCATGAGCTCGGGCTACAGCGCCGACTACACGCTGAACATGACGCCCGGCCGCTACGTGGCGATCTGCTTCATGCCGGACCACCTGGGCGACGCCTCGGGCATGCCGCACTTCATGCTCGGCATGGTGCAGGAGTTCGAGATCGCGGGAGAGTAAGCGGCCTTGATAGCTAAGGGACCAGCTCGTCGACGAGCGCGTCCCACACCTGCTCGGCGCCCTGCTCCGCCACCGCGCGCAGGGCGCCGCTTTCTGCCAGCCGGTGGCCGGCAGCGAGCGCCCGCGGGAACCGTTCCTGCCACATCTCTACGAACGGCCCCGAGCGGTACGCGGGGCTGTCGTTCGTCAGCAGCCAGGCGACGAGCGGCTCCTCGAGCCCTGGTTCCGGCCCCTGAACGGTGGGCCCGAGCCGCGCCAGGTACGGCACGCTCTGGGCCATGGAGGCGGCGCCCGCCCACAGGTCGCGTGCCGCGTACACGATGCGTCCCACGCCCGCCATGCGCGCCGCGCCCATGCAGAGGGGGCACGGCTCGGTGGTGGTGAAAAGCGTGGGGCGCGGGTCGGGGCGGTCGTAGCCCATCTGCAGCAGCGCGTTCAGCTCGGCGTGCGCCAGGGGCGTGCCCGTCAGGTACGGGGTGCCGGGCAGGTGGGGCGCGTTCGGATGAGGCTCCGCCAGGCGGTTGCGGCCCACAGCTATGAGCTCGCCTTCGGCATCGACGATGGCGGCGCCGATGGGCAGCGAACCGTGGAGGAACGCCTCGTGGGCCTGTTGCAGGCAGGCCCGCCACACGGGTGGAAGCGCGGCGAAGCTCGGCGGGCGCGTGGCCGCCGGTCGGGCTGTCGTCATGCCCGAGTCTAAAGTAATGCAGTAGTGGGTTTAAGCAGGGTTAGTCGGGGCTTGCTGCGTCAGCCGATCTGAGCGGCGGCGCGACGTTCGCCCAGCAGATCGTCGACCAGGCTCGGACTCGCCAGGTCGGCCCGTCCGCGCGAGCGGAGCTGCTCGCGCGTAAGAAGCACCAAGCCTTCGGGCGTCATTAGCGTACAGCGCCTGGATCGGAGCGCCTCACGGGGCTGCGAGCGCTCCGTTGAGTTCGCGCCCGGAGTGTGTGAGGCGCACGTCGAGCGGGTAGGTGGGGTTGGTGATGGTGACGCTGGTGCTGGTGCCTTCGCGCAGGTCGAGCGTTAGGGTTCGGCCGCCGATGGTGACGCTGGCATAGCGGTCGGTGTCGTTTGTGGGCGTGGGTAGGCCAAGGGCGCCGTCGGCGCGGAGGACGCCGGCTCCGAAGTGGCTGAAGGTCGCGCCATCGGGCCAGTAGGTGCTGTTCTTGAGGGCACTCTTGACCTGTGCAGGGGAGAGGTTCGGGTTCTCGGCGAGGACGAGGGCGGCTGCGGCGGCTACGTGGGGGGTGGCCATGCTGGTGCCGCTCATGTAGTGGTTGTCGCCGCCGGGCTTGGCGGCGTAGATGAAGGTTCCGGGGGCGATTAGGTCAAGGCCGGGCCCGTAGTTGCTGTACTCGGCGACTTCCCAGCCTTCGCTTAGGGCGCCGACGCCCAGCACGTTGGGTAGGCGGGCAGGATGGTTAACCAGGTTCTCACCTTCGTTGCCGGCTGCAGCCACGACCACGACGCCCTCAGCTACTGCGGCGTTGATGGCGTTATCGAGCGTTTGGCTGTCGCCGGGCCCGCCGAGGCTGAGGTTGATGACGCGAGCGGGGTTCAAGTTGGCGGGGACGCCATCGACGCTTAGGCCGGCCGCCCAGCGGATGGCGAGGCTGATGGTGAGGATGCTGGCCTTGTCCTCGCCTTCGGGGAAGACCTTGACGGGAAGGATGCGGGCGCCTGGGGCGATGCCGGCGGTGCCGTGGCCGTTCCTGTGGGTGGCGGCGATGATGGCAGCGACGTGCGTGCCGTGCTGCGCCGCGACCGTGTCGGCGTGCGGGTCGTCGTCGTACGTCAGGCAATCGTCGTTGTCAGCGCAGAAGTCGAAGCCGGGCACGAGCGCGTCTTCCAGGTCGGGATGCTGCAGGTCGAAGGCGGTGTCGAGGACGGCGACCACGATCCCGTCTCCGCGGGAGGCGCTCCAGGCGTTGGGCGCCCCGATGGCGAAGGCGCCCCACTGTCGGTAGAAGCTCGGGTCGTTCGGCAGGGCCGCCAGGCTGAGGAGGTAGTTGGGTTCGGCGTACGCGACGCGCGGGTCGGCGTTGAGCAGCGCGAGGGTCTCTTCGAGGCTTTGGCCGGCGGGGACGCGCGCGAGGTCGAGTCCAGAGACGTGGGTGGCGTGCTGTACGCCGGCGGCCGATAGGGCGCTGGCGCGCATGGTGCTGCTGGCGGCGAGGTAGGGCTTGTAGGCGACGATGATCTCGGTCGGTTCGCCCATGCTGCTGCTGGGCCTCACGGTGGGTCCGTGGTGCGTGTGGGGCGCGGGTGGGGCGGACTGCTGCTGGTTGAGGGTACTTGCGCTCCAGCTTGAGCCGCTTCGGTTCTGTAGGTAGACGGTCATGCTGGTGCTGCCGTCTGTGAGGATGACCTCGCGTCCGAGGTCGTACTCGCCGGGGTTCTTGTATTCGGCGAACGCTCGGAGCGGGGGAGCCCAGACGCGGACTTGCGAGTACTGGGTGATGCCGGTGAGGTCGATGGTGGTGCGCGCGGTGCCGGTCGAGTCGGTGGTTACGAGCCGTTGCGTGAAGGTGCCGCCGTTCGTGGCGTCGAACAGGAGGGTGGCGCCGGGCACGGGCTGGTTGTTGGCGTCCAGCGCGCGCGCCGTGACGGGGTAGTGGCGGGTGCCGGGGTTGGCTTCGAGCGGGTCGATCTGGAGGCTGGCGATGACGTGCAGGGGCTTGTCGAAAGTGGTGGTCTTGCCGCTCTCGTTGGTGACGGTGATGTGGCCGTTAGGTGTCCCTGGCGCGATGCTCAGCTTGATCTCGTTGTTGTGCCACGAGCTGATGTTCTCGGCTTGGACGGCTTGGCTGCCGATGCGGATGGCGCCGGGTTGGGTGTGGGAGAAGCCGACGCCGCGGATGACGAGTTCGCCGCCGACGCTGGGGGTAGTGGTGCTGAGGCTGCTTATGCGCAGCGTGTCTTCGTTGAGGCTGTTGAGGTCGCAGGCCGTGAGGAGCAGCAGGAGGGACAGCAGGGGCAGGAGGGAGCGTAGGGGCACGGGTTCTCGCTTTCTCGAGCGCCGGGCGGCGCAGCCTGAGGGGAGTGTAACCAGCCATGTATATGGAAAGGTTGGATGTCAAGGCATGTGCTTCCTCAGGGCGCGTAGGGACGTTCATCAGTTGCTGGTGAAAACGATGCTGTGGCCCACCTTAGGGAAGTCACCGGTGCTTAGTCCATTCGATTACGAGTGTTGCATCCGATCGAGATTGTTGCCGAAACAGATGGCCAGAGGTCGGATGCGGCTGCGACTGTCCGAATGTGCAGTTCCTGTAAGACGTTGGACGTTATGTAGTAAATACGTCCCGCACAAGTGGGCACATGAAGGGGGAATCGCAGTTGAGCTACATCGATAAGAACCTATTGAATAGCGAACACGTGGTGTATCGCGCAAAGCTTCATTGGTCCGAGTTCTTGGGGCCGATCATTTGGCTTGTTATCTCCCTGCTGTTCTATTCGGCAGGTAACTCCGGCGTCGGAACGCTCATCATGCTTATCGGACTGCTGACTGGGGTCGGCGCAGCGATCAATTTCGCGACCTCCGAGTTCGGAATCACGAATAAGCGAATCCTGGTCAAGACGGGCTTTATCAGGAGGCAGTCATTCGAGATAATGCTGCAGAAGGTAGAAGGCATTCAAGTCAGCCAGGGAGTAATGGGTAGGTTGCTTGGCTTCGGATCCGTAACGATCAGCGGAACCGGCGGATCCCGCGCGCCCTTCCGGCGGATCGCTGCACCTATCGAATTCCGGAAGAACGCACAAGAGGAGATAAGCTCCCGCGAAGAGATGGCGGCTGCCTGACAATAGACCCAGCAGAGGACCCAGCGAACGCGGCTGAATCGACTACTGATGCGGGAAGATGTCCCGATCGGTCGCCGGTTATTCAGCAGCCCTACGCCTCGTAGCCGGCCTCTTGAAGGGGTCGGCTACCTACCTATTGACACTAGGTGCGATCGCGTTGAGCTGGGCTGCCGCCGACCCGGTCGCCAACGCAGCCGGCACGGTCGCGCGCGGCGCCTGTAGCGGCGAGGACGTATTCGGGCAGGGTAGGCCCGCAACTACAGCGTCATGAAGGGCACAAGCTGACCGTCGACCACGGAGAGAACCTCATAAGGAGCGGTCTTCGCTCCGGGCATACCGGGAGTGCCGATGGGCATGCCTGGCAGCGCGATGCCGTCCACGCGGGGACGCTCCGCCAGGAGCTTCTCGAGCGCTTCCAGGGGAACGTGCCCCTCCACCACGTACCCTTCGAGAGTGAAGGTGTGGCAGGAGAACGCATGGGGCGGAACTCCGAAGCGGGCCTTGGCCTCCACCATCGCTGCGGCGTCGTCGACTACCTCGAGGCGAACGCCGGCGGTCGCCAGGGCTTCGGCGTAGAGGTGGCAGCAGCCGCAGGTGGGGCTCTTGTAGAACACCGCCTCGAGCCCATGCAGGGGCCCGTGCTGTTGATGGGTTGCGGTTGGGGGCGTTGGTGCCTCGTGATCCAAGAGAAGGGTGGCGGCCAGGCCCAGGAAAACGAGCGTAGCCACGATCGAGGCAAGAGTTAGTCTCTTCATCACCTAACTGTGGCTGTACCTGAAACGCGGGGGAAGGGGCAGTCGTCCCTCGGGAAGGCTACCTGGTGTCGCGCTGGTCCGGGCTGCCGCGCCGCATGCTGCCGGAGGTGGGGCGCGGGAGGTTGCGGGCGCCCAAGGCGGCGTTGGTTTCGTACCAGGAATGCGTGGCGCTCTCGCACTCCGGGTGGTGGTGCAGCAGGAACGGTTCGCGCTCCACGGCGCCGCGGTGCGAGACGGCAGAGCTACCGGCTTCGACGGTCTCGCCGCACCAGTCGCACGTCTCATCCTTGCGGAGGCGCTTGTGGCGCCAGCGGAGGGTGAAGTTGCCGAACGCGCCCCCGTGCCTCTTCGAGCCCAGGTGGACGATGACGGTGAGCCCGATGGTGATCAGGATGTTCACGTAGGCGTAGGCATCGTTGCCGCGGTGGACGTGTATGCCGGCGACCACCAGGTAGACGATACCCATGGTGGCGACGAGGAAGTGCAGCAGTGCACTGGTGAAGCTGGGGAGGCGTGGGCTCATCGTGGGTTCCTCATGCGGGTGGTCTCTTGGGTCATGCGGGTTCTCTTGCGCCCTGATGCTCTCAGGGGCCAGTTGGGGAGGGGCGGCTGTAGGTTATCGGCG
>CAZVCT010000015.1:19402-35505 GCA_964625655.1 uncultured bacterium | reverse complement strand
GTGCTGGCGCTGCTCTTCTTCGGCGGCAGCGTGCTGCGCGGCTTCAGCATCACGCTGATGGTCGGCATCGTGGTCGGCACCTTCTCGAGCATCTTCGTGCTGTCGCCCCTGATGGTCTGGGGTCGCGAGTGGATGCGCGCCTACGAGGAGCGCCGCCGGCGCACCCGCCGCGCGGGTGCCCGCCTGAGCTGAGCTTTACTGAAGCTCGAAGGTGAACTGCCTGAGCAGTTTGCCGTGCAACGAGACGACCGCGCGCCACTCGCCCGCGGTCGTCTCCACGTCGGGGGGCAGCGAAAGCCGGACGCTGGGACCGCCGGGTTCGACCCACACCGAGCTGGAGGCCGCCTCGCGGCCCGACGGCGCCAGCCACTGCACGGCCAGCCAGCCGGCCTCGGTGACGTCGGCAAGCTCGAGGTCCAGCTGCGGCCGACCGTCGTCGCCCAGTTTGGCGTCCGTCGTCGCCACTCGGGTGACCACTTCGAAGGGCGGCGCCTCGGGAACCGGCGGCAGGTAGAGGGGGGCGCAGCCCACCAGAACCGACACCAGTATCGGAACCACTGCCCGTGCGGCCGTGCGCAGCGGCGCAGGCGCGCGCACGAGCGCGGGAGCGCGCAGCCGAGTGGACCGCCGCACGACCCTCGAACGCCCCGTCACCTCACTCCCCCAGCCTCGTCAGCAGCGCCGCCGCCAGGGCCACGGGCGCCGTCTCGGCCCGCAGCACGCGTGGACCAAGGCGCACGGCCGTCGCGCCGCGCTCCTGCAGGTCCGCCACCTCGGGCGGGCTGAAGCCACCTTCGGGCCCGGTCACCAGCATCAGCTCGCCGGCGCCGCCCAACGTATCTATGGCCGCGTCGAACGTCGTCTCTGCCCTGGGTTCTGCCACCAGGCACACACCTTGCCACGCCAGCTGGGCGATGGGTTTCGGCTCCATCACCTCGGGCACCACGGCGCGCCCCGACTGCCGCGCGGCCTCCTCGGCGACGCGCCTGAGGCGCAGCAGGCGCGCCGCCGATAGCGTGGTCACGTCGGCATGGCGCGTGACAAGCAGCTCGAAGCGGTGGACGCCGAGCTCGGTTCCCTGCCGCACCACGTCGCTCAGCTTGTCGCTCTTCAGCAGGGCGACGGCGGCGGTGACGCGCAGCGGCGCCTCGACGTCGCTGACGCGCGGCTCCCCCAGGTGCAGCACCACGCCGTCGCGGTCGGCGGAGGCGACCTCGCCCGGCGCCACGCGGCCTGCGCCGTCGAACGCCTCCACGGCGGCGCCGGGCTTCACCCGCAGCACGTCGCGCAGGTGGTGCGCCTCGGGCCCGAGCAGGTTGATGGTGCCGGCTTGCAGGGCGGGCACCAGCACGCGGTGGACCCGGCCGCCCGGCGCCTTCAACGCCTCATGGCGAGCTCGATCAGCAGCCACTCGCCGTCCTCCTCCTCGTTCACAACTTCGAGCCCGGCGGGAACGGCTTCCGTGACCACGCTGCGCAGGCGCGTGAGGATGCCGGTCAGCAGCAGCCGGCCGCCCGGCAGCAGGCGCTTCTCGTACTCCGGGAAGAGCAGCGCGTGCAGCTCGGCGTAGAGGTTCGCCACCAGCACGTCGAAGCGCCCCGGCAGGCTGCCCAGGTCGACGCTGCCCAGCGCGAAGCGAGCGCGGGAGAGGTTGCGCCGGGCGTTCTCGCGCGCCACCGCGAGGGTCGCGCCGTCCACGTCGACGCCATAGGCGCGCTGCGCACCCAGCCGATCGGCGGCGATGGCCAGGAGGCCCGTACCCGAGCCCACGTCCAACACGCTTCTGCCCACCAGGTCGAGGCGCGTCAGGGCCGCCAGCGCCATGCGGGTCGTCTCGTGGTGGCCGGTGCCGAAGGCCGAGCCCGGGTCGAGCCACACGAGCACGTCGCCGTCGCGCGCCTCCACCTGGCGGTGGCTGGGCGCCACGACGAGGCGCCCGACGCGAACCGGGCCGAGGCCGGCCTGGTACTCGGCCACGTAGTCGCGCTCGGGCAGGTCTTCCCACGTTCCTTCGAGGGGCAGGTCGCGCTCGGCCTCGAAGTAGGCGACGAGCGCGCCGTCGGCCTCCTGGACGCCCAGGCAGCCCAGCTCCCAGAGCTGCGCGGCCTCGGGCGACTCGCCGGTGATGCCGGGTACGCGGAACGCCTTCATAGCTGTCAGCCGACCACCTTCCGAACGACACGATTGCCAACGACGCGTCGGTGCCGGGGCTATCTGCCCGGGTTGTTCAGGTCCCGACCGTCAGGTTAGAACCTTCGGGCTCTAACCTTCCGGGTTCGAGGCTTCGGGCTCAGACCTTCACCCGCGTGTCCACGACGCGCGCGTCGCGCGTGACGATCTCGAAGCCGAGCCGCTCGCCTTCCAGCAGGTAGAACTCGATGTCGGCCGAGCGCGTGCCGTTGCCTAGGCTCTTGCGCTCGACGGCGCCGGTGGCGGTAAGGATCATCGTCTCGGCCAGGCAGGCGGGCACGTTGCCGTCGCCGAAGCGAAGGTCGATGCGGCTGGTGAGGTTGCCCGGCGGCCGCACGACGCCGCCCGGCACCAGTTCGACGCCGGGGACCTCGAGCACCGACTCGTCGACGTCGACGGGCCGGCCCAGGTCGTACACCCACGCGCCCGGTTTCACCTGGTGCGCGAAGATCACGGGATTCGGGTCGGAGGTCGCCGTGAAGATCAGGTCGGCGCGCGCGACGGCGTCGATGTCGGTGGTAGCCAGGATGCGCGTGCGCGGGTGCTTCTTGCGGAGCGTGTCGGCCGAGCGGTTGAGGCGTTCCTTGTCGCGACCCACCAGGATCAGCTCGCCCACCTCGCCGGCGATCATGCGGGCCACCCCGAACGCCACCACGCCGTTGGCCCCGACGATGGCCGCGCTGGCGTCGCGCAGGTTGCCGCCCTGCGACTTGAAGCGCCGCAGCAGCCCGGGCACGGCCGCCCGCACCGTGGCAGCGGTGTAGGCGCCACCGTTCGTGACGACGATCTCGGGGACGGCCTCCTGCACCATGCGCCCCTTCTCGCCGACCGTAGACCAGAACGCGCCCAGGCCGACGACCTCGGCCCCGAGGCGGTGGGCGAAGCGCGCGCCCTGGATGGCGATGCGCAGCGCCTCGTCGGGATGGGTGCGGAACTGGTCGGGCATCAGTGGCGCCGAGATGAGCAACACGCGCATCTTGCGGCCGTCGGCCAGCTCGATCCCCTCGATGACGCCGTGGAACTGCGGACGCAGGTTCAGGAAGAGCCGCTTCAGCCACGGCTCGGGCAGGATGCCGGGCTGCACGAGACGCTCCACCACCCAGCGTAGCCAGCGGCTGGAGCGGGGCTGCCAGACGTCGTCGTAGGTCATGGGGTGGACCATGAAGGCGCACAGCACCGTGTTCGGGTCGAGGCCGCGCACGGGCGGCGGCGCGCCCAGGCGCGCTTCGGTGCCGTCGTTGATGCGGCCGATGGCCGCCTTGTGCCGCCACGCCAGAAGCAGCGCCGAGGTCACCAGGAAGAAGGCCAGCCCGCCGGCCACGATGCCGCCGTCGGCCGCCGCGACGCCTGCGATCGCCAACGAAGCGGCGCCCGCGAGGCTCGCCAGCGAGACGTAGCCCGACAGGGCGAGCACGGCCGCGTAGACGGCCACCCCGAGAGCGGGCAGCCAGAACGGTACGGCGCCGAGGGCGAAGAGCGCGGCCAGCGCCCCGACCACCACCCCGTTGCCGCGGCCGCGCGGCACCGCCGCCAGGCGCCTGACGGGCAGCGGGTGCAGGTGGCCCATGAGCGCGCCGAAGAAGGCCGCGCCGCCTGCGACGCCGACGGCCGCGGGGGCGGAAGGAGCCCCGGCCAGCAGGCCCGAGAGGCCGCCGGGCAAGGTGAGGCTTAGCCCCAGCAGCGGGTCGAGCGCCAGCGGCGACATGCCCACCGCCCACAGGGCGAAGAGCGCGCCCAGCATCACCGCGGCCAGCCCCTTGAGGATGTCGAGGGCGAACGAGGTGACGGCTACCGCAGGGCCGACGAGCTTGTAGACGTTCTCCACGCCCAGCAGGTGCGGGTTGACGTCGCGCGGGTCGAAGCCGGAGGCTGCCTGCACCAGCCAGGCGCCGAGAGGCAACGAGCCGATCAGGTACGCGAGCATCAGGGGGAGCGTCCACAACGCGATGGTTTCCATGCAAGGGCCATTGTAACGCCGCTTCCGCCTGCGAGGAGGTTCGACTTTGGAATGCGGGGCTGCAACCCGCCGCGGTGTACCATCGACTGGTGGAAAGCCGCACGCCGCCGCACAACCTGGAGGCCGAACAGAGCGTCCTGGGCAGCATCCTCCTCGACAACGAGGTGTACGCCCAGCTCGAGGGTTCGCTTAGCACCGAGCAGTTCTACAAGGAGGCGCACCGCAAGATCTTCCGCGCCATGGAGAGGCTGCACCGGCGGGGCGAGCCGATGGACCTGGTGACACTGACCGAAGAGCTGCGCCAGGGTGGGGACCTGGAATCGGTCGGCAGCGTGGCGTACCTGATCGGCCTGGCCGACAGCGTGCCCACGGCCGCCTACGCCGAGAGCTACGCGCGCATCGTCACCGAGAAGGCCACCCTGCGCGACCTGATCGGCGCGGGTGGGCGCATCATGCAGTCTGCCTTCGACCAGGCCGTGCCCATCGAAGAGGTGCTGGACGAGGCGGAGAAGTCGATCTTCGACCTCACGACCCGCAAGCGCAAGACCGGCTTCGAGGGCATGAGCAGCCTCGTCACCGAGACGTTCGCCGACATCAACGAACGCTTCGCCAACCCCAACCCGGTGTCGGGCCTGCGCATGGGCTTCACCGAGCTGGACGGCATGACCGGTGGGCTGCAGCCCTCCACCCTGAACGTGCTGGCCGCGCGCCCCTCCATGGGCAAGACGGCGTTCGCGCTCACCATCGCCCTCAACGCGGCGCTGCGCGAGAAGGCGTCGGTGGGCGTGTTCTCGCTCGAGATGTCGGCGGTGCAGCTGGTGACGCGCATGCTCTGCTCGGAGGCTCGCGTCGACATGAGCCGCGTGCGTTCGGGCCAGCTCTCGGAGCGCGACTTCCAGCGCCTCGCCGACACGGCTGGCCGCATGTCCGAAGCGAAGGTCTTCATCGACGACCACGCCAACATGACCGTCATGGAGCTGCGCTCGCGGGCGCGCCGGCTGATGGCCGAGCATGGCCTCGACCTGCTGATCATCGACTACCTGCAGCTGATGTCGGGGTCCAGCCGCAGTCAATCCGAGAACCGTCAGCAGGAGATCTCGTCGATCTCGCGCGGGCTCAAGGCGCTGGCCCGCGAGCTGGACGTGCCCGTGCTGGTTCTCTCGCAGCTGTCGCGCGCCGTGGAGGCGCGTCCGAACAAGCGGCCCATGCTCTCGGACCTGCGCGAGTGCGTCACCGGCGACACCCTCGTGAACCTCGCCGACGGCACCCGGGCGCCCATCGCCAGCCTCGTGGGCACCGAGCCGGACGTCTTCGCGATGGACGAGCAGGGCAAGATCGTCACTGCGCGCTCCGACAAGGTGTGGCCGGTCGGCGAGCGCGAGGTGTTCGAGGTGCGCCTGGCCAGCGGCCGCGTGCGGCGCACCACGGCCCAGCACCTCTGGTACAGCTTCGACGGCTGGAAGCCGCTCGAGCGCCTGGCGGCAGGCGACCGCGTGGCCATAGCGCGGCGCCTGCCGGAGGTCGAGCCGAGCGCCTCCCTGCCGGACGCCGCGGTCGCATCTCTTGCACAACGCGCAGACGCCGAGAAGCGCGTGCCGGAGGTTGCTTTCCGCCTAAAGGGCGAGCAGATCGCCCTCCTGCTGCGGCACCTCTGGGCGACCGACGGATGTATCCACGCTCGCAACGCCGGCCAGCGCGGCTCGCACCGCGTCTTCTTCGCCACCTCCAGCCGTGGGCTGGCCGAGGACGTGGCGGCACTGCTGCTCCGCGTAGGCATCGTGGCCAGCCTCCGCGCTCCCGCGAACGCCAAGCGCGCTTGGACCGTCGACGTCTCGGGCGCCGAACAGCAGCGCCGGTTCCTCGACGTAGTGGGCGCCCACGGCCCACGCGTGACGCAAGCGGCGAAGCTTTCGCAGGCGCTCGAAGGGATCACGGCGCGGACGAACCGCGACACCGTGCCCATCGAAGTGTTCGACATGGTGCGGGCCTCCGCGCGCGCTGCGGGGGTCACGACGCGTCAACTGGCGGCAGCTCGCGGCACCTCGTACGGCGGCACGTCGCACTTCCGCTTCGCGCCCTCGCGCGCCACCGTTGCCTCCTACGCCGAGGTGCTGCAGGACGAAGCGCTCGCCGGCATCGCGGACTCGGACCTCTTCTGGGACGAGATCGTCTCGATCGAGCCAGCCGGCGTCGAGCCCGTCTACGACCTGACGGTTCCCGGCCCCGCTTCGTGGCTCGCCGACGGCGTCGTGATGCACAACTCGGGCGCCATCGAGCAGGACGCAGACTTGGTCACGTTCATCTACCGCGACGAGTACTACGACCCCCACAGCGAGAAGCACGGCATCGCCGAGATCATCATCGGCAAGCAGCGCAACGGGCCCACCGGCAACGTGGAGCTGCAGTTCCACAACGCGCACGTGCGCTTCAACGACCTGGCGCGGGGGAACCCGGGCGGCGACTGAGCAGCCGCCCGAAGCGTGACGTGAGGGGCAGCCTCCTAAGAGGTGCTCGCACGCACCGCCGCCGGGCGACCGCACGTCCCGGGTAACCGGGCACCGCCACATACCAGCCGCCCATAGTTTATGAGGTGGCATATCCGACTATCACGCCACTCTCATACTTCTAATGTGGCCGGATGACGTCCGGCACGTAGATTTTCCGATACGGACGGCCAAAAAACCACCCTCCAGCTTGGAATTTTTCACTCGGGGCCCAGAAGGCCCCGTGATAGACTCCGCCTGATTTACTTGGAGGAGGAGCTATGGCCTCATTGCGCGAGCGGATGTCTCGCTTGCTTAGTCCCAAGGTCGAGGCGGTGGGCCTCGAGGTCGGGACCAGCGCGCTCAAGGTGGTGGAACTGCGCGCAGGGAACCCGCCTACCTTGGGGGCGCTGGCCGTGCGTCCCATGCCTCCTGGCATCGTGAACGAGGACGAGGTCACCGACCCGCAGGCTCTGGTCGAAGAGATCCAGGCCCTGTTCGAGGACGCCGGGATACAGAAGCGCTTCACCGTCACTGCCGTCAGCAACCGGCAGGCGATCACCCGTAACATCCAGGTCCCGCGCATGTCGATCGCCGAGCTCGACGAGGCGATCCGGTGGGAAGCCGAGCGCTACATCCCCTTCCCCATCGACGAGGTCGTCCTCGACTACTTCGTGCTCGACAACCCCGACGACGTCGAGGAGGGCGGGCAGCTCGAGGTGGTCATAGCGGCCGCGCGCCTCGACGAGGTGTCGCAGCAGGTCGACTACCTGAAGGCGGCCGGCCTCGAGCCGCACGTCATCGACGTCCGGCCCTTCGCCCTCCTGCGTGCGCTGCGCGGCTCGCTGCTGGGCGAGCACCTGACCAAGACCACCCTCGCCGGCGAGAACTTCACCGAGGCGAACGAGGTGGGCGTCGTGCTCGAGATCGCGGCCAGCTCCTCCACCGTCACGCTCGTGCGCGGCCAGCGCGTCCTGATGAACCGCAACATAAACGTCTCCGGCGACGACTTCACCGCCGCCATCCAGCGCGCCTTCGGCCTCGACTTCGACTCGGCCGAAGAGGTGAAGGTCGAGTACGGCACCGCCACCGTCCCCACCGAGGACGAGGAGGACCTGCTCAACTTCGACGCCAAGCGCGAGCAGTACTCGCCCACCCGCGTCTACGACGCCCTGCGCCCCGTGCTCGTCGAGCTGACCACCGAGATCCGCCGGTCGCTCGAGTTCTTCCGGGTGCAGTCGGGCGACGCGCTCATCAGCCGGATGTACGTCATCGGCGGCGGTTCCAAGCTGCGCGGCCTGCCCGAAGCCGTCGGCGACGCGCTGGGCTTCAAGGTCGAGATGGGCGACCCGTGGCTGAGCGTCACCGTCGACGAGAGCCGCTTCGACATGCAGTACCTCGAGCGCATCGGCCCCGAGTTCGCCGTGCCGCTGGGGCTGGCGCTCAGAGGGGTGGCCGGCGTTGATTAACATCAACCTCCTGCCCCGGAACCTGCGCCGCGTGCGCGAACCGGGGTACTGGCGCCTTCTGGCTGTCATCTTCCCTCTGCTCATCCTGGCGGTGGCCGGCGTCATGCAGTACTTCGCCAACACCACGGCCGCCAACCTGCAGCGCGAGAAGCTGGCGCGCGAAGATCAGCTGGCGCTCCTCCAGCCGTTCCTGCGCGAGCAGCGCGACCTGGTAGCCCGCCAGCAGCAGCTGAACCAGCTGATAAGCGTGGCCCAGTCGGTGCGCGAAGGGCGCATCCTCTGGACGAGCGAGATCGCAGGCCTCCTCGAGACCCTGCCCGCCGGTGACGGCGAGGCCCCGGTCATCGACTTCGCATCGCTCTCGATGCAGAGCGTCACCCCGCCGCGCAGCGACCCGCAGCGCTACGAAGGGCGCCCGGTCATCGCCGAGATGCAGGTGTCGGGCCAGGTGGTCGACATGGAGGTCCTGGCCGAGTTCGTCAGGGCGCTCGAGCGCTCCGACGAGTACGGCGTGCTCTTCCAGAACGCGCAGCGCCAGGGCGACACCGAGCTGTTCGGCTACTCCCTCACGGTCGGCGCCGTGGAAGGCGGCGAGCAGTGACCCGCAACGGCTTCAACCTCCGCCGGCTGCGGCAGCGCGACGTAGCGCTGATCATGCTCGTCGTCTCGCTGCTCCTGGGGCTGCTCTGGTACTTCTACATGTACCGGCCCACCCAGGAGCGCATCGCGACGCTCGAGTCCGACATCGCCAGGCTCGACGTCGACATCCGGCGCGGCCAGGACGCCCGCAACAACCTGCCGGCGCTGCGCCTCGCGGTCGCCGAGCTCGAACAGGACCGCCGCGACTTCCTGGCGGAACTCCCGCGCGAGAGCGACGTCGCGGGGCTCATCGACGCCCTGCGCGCGTCCGCGACCGACTCCGACATGCTGGTGAACGGCCTCAGCCAGGGCTCGGCCGCCGACAGCGTGCAGGACGTTAGGCCCATCGGCTTCCAGATCAGCCTGCAGGGAACGTTCCAGCAGACGATGGCCTTCCTTGCGCGGCTCGAGCAGATGCAGCGCTTCACCAAGGTTCAGCGCGTGGGCCTCAACCTCGAGGACAACACGTCCGACAACCCTCTGATCAACTCCGACTTCGGCTTCACCGTCTACGTCTACACCGGAAGCGACCCAGGGGAGCTGTAGATGGCCCTTTCGCGTACCGCTCGCATCCTCATCGCCGTCCTGCTGCTGGCCGCCGCGGCCTTCTTCTGGGTCAACTTCTTCCAGCGGAGCCAGCAGGTCGAGGCGCCGGCGCAGCCCGGCTCGACGACGCCGCGCACGGGTACCAACGGCACCAACGGGGGCGTCACGCTCCCCGGCGCGGTCACGGGCCCCAACGGCCTCAACGGCGCTGCCGGTGTCACGGCCCCGGCCGATGGTGGCAGCCCCACCGACGGCGGACCTGCGGCGACCGCTCCGGACGCCTCGGGCGTTCAGCCCGGCGACGCCCAGGCAGGGCAGCCCGCCGCCGACGGCGCCACCCAGCAAGACGCTGGTGCGCCTTCCGAGCCCGGCGTGGTCACCGACCCCGCGACCGGCGCCGACGCGGCAGTCCCACTGGAAGTCGACCCCGAAGCCGCAGCGCCGGGTACCGAACCTGGCGTGCCAGGTGCCGCACCCGGCGCCGCGCCGGTGATCGTCACCGATCCGCCCACCGTGGTCCTGCGCGACCTGGTGGTCGAGGAGCTCCCGTTCCTCGTCACCGAGCCGCCCGCACCCACGACAGACGAGCTTGCCGCCGAAGAGGCCGACGCCGAGCGCCCCGTTTCGACAGCGCGTGCGAACGTCAACCCCTTCTCCCCCATCCTCGTGCAGACGCCGCCGCCCGCCGCCGCTCCGGTGGCCGAGGCGCCCCCGGCCAGCGCCGAACCCGACGTCGTCGTGGTCGAGACCGGCCAGCCGCCGGCTTCGCGCCCGTCCGGTACGGGCGCCCCTGCAGCTACCCCGCGTCCTCCCGTCACGGCCCCGGCGCCGCGCGCGGTGGCGCCCGCCCCCGGCCGCACCGCCGAACTGCCGCGTCCGCTGCCCAGCGGAACGCTCTCGGCCGTGCCCGACATCCTGCGTGACGCCCGCAACCAGCCGCGCACGCCCGCCGGTCCGGCGGACCTCGGCAGCGTAGCGGCCGTGGTGGTGCCGGAAGGCAGCGAGGGCGCCCAGCTGCCGTTCGTGGAGCGCGACGAAGCCACCGTGGCCGCAGCCTCCCCCGACGTGCTGGGGCCAGGCCACGCCGAGCAGCGCGCGCAGACCGGCTCCACCCTCCCCCTGGCCGTGGGCGCCGACCCGCTGAGCCGCTACCTGCGCGACAACAACGTGCGCTTCACGGGTCAGGTCCTAGGCCCCTTGAGCGTCGGTGTGTTCCGCTCCAACCTCTTCCAGCAGCCCGTCGTCGTCACGCTCGGCCAGACGCTGCCGGAGACCGAGATCGTCCTCGCCGACCTGCGCGGCTACGAAGCTAAGTTCTCCCTGGGCACCCACTCCCAGGTCCTCTCATTGGATACCAGGCGGTGATCATGAAAAGGTTCGCGACCATCCTTACGATCCTGGCGCTGGCGGTTCCGGCGTTCGCCCAGGGCCAGCTCGACGCACTCCCCCCGGACCCGCGCTTCGACGCTCCGGTCGAGTTCAGCACGGGAGCGAACGGCGAATCGCTGGCGGTGATGGTCGCGGCCCTCGCCCGCGCGGTGGGCCTCACCGCCGTGACCGACGACGTTCCGCCCGAGACGATCGTCTACGACATCGGCGATCCGAAGCCGTTCCGCCAGGTGTGGAACATCGTCCTCACCCTCAACGAGCTCGACTACGTGCTGCTGGAGAACGACGTCGTGGTGGTGGGTCCGCCCGCCACCGTGGCCCGCCTGCGCGCCCCCGAGGCCGAGCCAGTGATAGAAGAGCCGACCGGCCCGGAGCGCGAGCAGCGCTTCTACCGCGTCAACTCCGATCCCGCTCAGGTCGTCGAGATCCTGCAGAGCTCGATGCGCGGCCTCGACGCGCGGGCCCTCCCCGGCGTGCAGAGCGTCATGGTCGTCGCCACGCCGGATGAGCACGACCGCGTGCAATCGCTCCTCGACCAGTTCGACACCGCAGCCGAGGTCGTGCAGCTCGAGCAGCGCACCTACTTCCTCTCGCACGCCGTAGCAGCAGACCTGGCGCAGGTCCTTCAGTCCACCGGCATCGTCACCAGCGGCAACGGCGAAGGCGGCGCGCCCACCCACGACTTCACGGTCGTGGCCGAACCGCGCACGAACAGCCTCATCGTCACGGGCACCGCGAGCGTGCAGGCGCGCCTCGGACAGCTCATCCCGCAGCTCGACGAGCCGCGCCAGCAGGTGAACGTCCAGGTGCGCATCCAGGAGGTCGCTCACAGCGTCACCTACGACCTGGGGCTCGACCTGACGGGCGGCTTCGGGCAGCTGACGGCCAGCATCCTCGATACGGGCCTGAACTTCGTCTTCAACTCCGCGTCGGTGGTCTCCAGCTTCAACATCGGCGCCATCCTGGACGCCCTCGAGACGCAGGGCCTCTCGCGCCGCGTGGACGACGGCAACGTCACGGTCCTCGACAACCAGACCGGGGTCATCCAGTCGGGCGGCACCATCTACATCACCATCGCCAGCTCGAGCGAGAACATCGAGCGCGAGATCCCGTACGGCGTCCAGCTAGAGATCACGCCGCGCATCGCCAACGACGGCAGCGTCACTCTGAACATCGTGGCGCGCGTCGAGGACGTCCTCTCCACCACCAACGACCCTGCGTTCCTGAACCTCTCGACGCGCGCGGTCTCGACGACCGTCAACCTCGAGCCCGGCCAGACGGCGCTGCTCGGCGGCCTGATGCAGAACCAGTTCACCATGGCCAAGTCGCGCGTGCCGATCCTCGGCTCGATCCCCATCATCGGCGAGCTGTTCGGCACCACCGTCACCGAGGACGAGACGACCGACCTGCTACTGATCGTCACCGCGCAGGTCATCGACTGACCTGACGACACACCCCCAACCGCCTTGTCACTGCCCGGCCTCAGCGCCGGGCAGTTGCGTTCCAGGCGGCGCAGAGGGGCGTGCCTGGCGCGCGTGGGCGCGTGTGGGACACGCGTAGGCGCATGCTACGCTTGGCGGATGCTCAGGTACCTCAGCGCCGGCGAGTCGCACGGGCCGGCCCTCACGGTGATCCTCGACGGCGTGCCCGCCGGCGTTCCACTGGTGGCCGAGACGGACATCGACCCTTGGCTCAGGCGCCGCCAGAGCGGCTACGGCCGCGGCCAGCGCATGGTGATCGAGCAGGACCGCGCCGCCCTCAAGGGCGGCGTACGCGCCGGCCGCACCACCGGCGCCCCCGTCGCGCTCGAGATCGTCAACCGCGACTGGCAGAACTGGCTCGAGGTGATGGCGCCCGAGCCCGGTTCCGAGCCCCGCAAGCGCGCCCTCACGGAGCCGCGCCCCGGCCACGCCGACCTGACGGGCGGCATCAAGTACGGTCACAAGGACCTGCGCGACGTGCTCGAGCGCGCCAGCGCCCGCGAGACGGCCAGCCGCGTGGCCGCCGGCTCCGTCGCCTTGAAGCTGCTCGCCGAGCTGGGCGTCGAGGCGTGCGCGCGCGTCGTGAGCCTGGGCGGGGTCGAGTGCGACGGCGGCATGCACTGGGAGCGGCTGAGTGATCTGGACGAGAGCCCGCTGCGCACCTTCGACCGGGCGGCGGAAGACCAGATCATCGACCTCATCGACGCCGCCAAGGAGCGCGGCGACACGCTCGGCGGCGTGGTCGAAGCGCGCTTCAGGGGCCTGCCCGTCGGGCTCGGCTCTTACGTGCAGTGGGACCGCAAGCTGGACGGGCGCCTGGCCCAGGCCGTGATGAGCGTGCCGGCCATCAAGGGGTGCGAGATCGGTGACGGCTGGCGCACGGCGGCGTCGCCGGGCAGCAGCGTGCACGACCCCATCGTCGGCGGCGATTCGCGCTACCAGCGGGGCAGCAACCGTGCCGGTGGCCTGGAGGGCGGCATGACGAACGGCGAGGAGCTGGTGGTGCGCGCCGCCATGAAGCCGATCGCCACCCTGATGCGGCCGCTGGCGACCGTCGACGTGGTGACCCACGAGCCCGCCGACGCCGCGCGCGAACGCTCCGACGTGACGGCGGTGCCAGCTGCGTCGATCGTCGTGCTGGCTATGTGCGCCCTCACGGTGGCCGACGCGCTGCTGGAGAAGTTCGGGGGCGACAGCTTGCGCGAAGTGCGCGCCGCCCTGGACGCCCAGCGCGCCTACGCCCAGGCCTACTGAAGATGCAGCCGCCGCGCGCGCGCCATCTGCCGCCGGAACGCGTCGTCACCTGGGTGGCGATGGCCGGCTTCATGGGTACTGGCAAGAGCCGCATCGGCTGGGAGCTGTCGCGGCGCCTGCAGCTGACCTTCATCGACACCGACCGCGTCATCGAGCGCGTCAGCGGCATGCGCATCGCCGAGGTGTTCGAGTTCTACGGCGAGAGCGTGTTCCGTGACTACGAGACGGAGGTCGTGAGGCGCTGCGTGCGCCTGGACGAGGTGGTCGTCTCGACCGGGGGCGGGACGGTGATGCGCGCCGAGAACCGCGCCCTGCTGCGCTCCCGCGGGCCCGTGGTGGTGCTGTCGGCGGGCCCCGAGACGGTCTTCCGCCGCACTCGGCGCCACCGCCGGCCGATGCTCGAGGAGGGCGACCCCCAGGAGCGCATCCGGCAGCTGATGGCCGCCAGGCAGGCGGCTTACGACGACGTGGCCGCGATCCGCGTGTCCACCGACGGCCGCGACTCGGAGGACGTGGTCGAGGAGATCGTGGCGGCCCTCGTCGAGTGGAAGGCGCGCCAGGACCGATGAGCGACGCGACGCGCAGGCCACATGCCACGGTCACGGTCGAGCTCTCCCCTCCCTACACCGTTCACGTGGGGCCCGGGCTGCTGGCCGAGCTGCCAGGCCTCGTGCCGCACGAGCGCGTGGCGCTGGTGTCCGACGCCAACGTCGCACCGCTCTACGCCGGCGCGGTGGTGGAAGCCTTCGAGTCGACGGGCAGGGAGGTCGCCCTTCTTACGGTCCCGGCCGGCGAGACGAGCAAGTCGGTGGCGCAGTACGCCGGGCTGCTGGAGCGCCTCGCGGAGGCGCGCTTCCCCCGCGGGGGTGCGATCGTCGCGCTGGGCGGGGGTGTCGTCGGCGACCTGGCCGGGTTCGTGGCCGCCACCTACATGCGCGGCGTGGCGCTCTTCCAGGCGCCGACGTCGCTGCTGGCGATGGTGGACGCCAGTGTGGGCGGCAAAACGGGGCTGGACCTGCCGCAGGGAAAGAACCTGGTCGGCGCCTTCTGGCAGCCCGAAGCCGTGATCGCGGACGTGAACACGCTGAGCACCCTGCCACCGCGCGAGTTCCGCCAGGGCAGCGTCGAGCTCGTGAAGCACGGCCTGCTGGCCGAGCCGGAACTGCTGCGCACCTTCTCGTCCGGCTGGTCGCAGGAGCTGCCGCCCGCCCGCCTCGTGGAGGCGGTGGAGCGCTCGGTGGCGGTGAAGGCGCGCGTGGTGGAAGCCGACGAACGCGAGGCGGGCGCAAGGGCGCACCTGAACCTGGGCCACACCCTCGCCCACGCCCTGGAGGCCGCCAGCCGCCACCGCCTGGCGCACGGCGACGCGGTGGCGTACGGCCTCGTCTACGCCGCCCTGCTCGCCAGGCGCCGCGGCTTCGCCGACCTGACCCCGCTGCTGTTCGAGCTGTTCACGTGGGTGGCGCCGGGGCCGCTGCCGGCGGTGGGGTTCGACGAGCTGTACGCTTTCATGGCGCGAGACAAGAAGGCCGCCGGCGGCGCGCTGCGCTTCGTGCTGCTCGAGGACGTGGGCCGGCCGGTTGTGGTCGACGACCTGACGACCCAGGAGCTTGAGCGCGCGTGGCGCGAGCTCTTGAAGGTGGTGGCCTGACATCGGAGGGAACCGCGTGATACTCGTCCTGAACGGACCGAACCTGAACCTGCTGGGCAGCCGCGAGCCCGAGGTTTACGGCAGCACGACGCTGGCGGACATCGAGAACACGTGCGCCCAGACGGCGGGGCAGCTTGGGGGCAGCGTCGCCTTCCGGCAGAGCAACCTGGAGGGCGAGCTGATCGACTGGCTGCACGGCGCCGCGGCAGAGGGCTTCACGGGCGTCGTCATCAACCCGGGGGGCTACACCCACACGAGCGTCGCGCTGCGCGACGCCATCGCCGCCATCGAGCTGCCGGTCGTGGAGGTGCACCTCAGCAACGTGCTGCGGCGCGAGCCGTTCCGCCACGTCAGCCTGACCGGCGCGGCTGCGGTGGGCAGCATCATGGGCCTCGGTCCAGAGGGTTACGCGTTGGCGGTCGCCTTCCTGCTCCGGCAGAACCCCTGAAAGGCGTCAGCCGCGCAGGAAGCTGGAGGGTTGGTCGGAGTCGACCGGTGGCAGGTCGTCGAGCGACGCCAAGCCGAACTCCATAAGGAAGCGCGAGGTGGTGGCGTACAGCAGCGGGCGGCCCACGACCTCCTTCTGCCCCACGACCGCGATCAGCTCGCGCTCCTGGAGCGTCTCGAGCGTGCTCGAGCAGCTGGCGCCGCGCGCCGCCTCGAGCTCGCCGCGGGTGACGGGCTGGTGGTACGCCACCAGGGCCAGCGTCTCGAGCGCCGCCTGGCTGAGGGGTGGCAGCGGCGGCGGCGATAGCAGGGCCGAGAGCGCCGGCAGCAGCGCGGGCTCGACCACGAGCCGGTAGCCGCCCGCGACGTTCTCCACGCGGATGCCCAGGTCCGTCTCGGTGAGGACGGTCTGCAGCTCCTTCACCTCGCGCACCACTGCCTCCTCGCTGACGCCCAGCAGGCTCTTGAGCTCGCGAAGGGTCAGCGGCCGGTCGTGCGCCAACAGGGCGGCGCAGAGGAGCGCGCGTGGGCCGTGACTGGTCTGGTTCACGCCGTATCGTTTCAGGGGTGGGTGCGGGTGTCAAGCCGAAGGCGGAC
>CAZVCT010000015.1:0-19302 GCA_964625655.1 uncultured bacterium | reverse complement strand
TGGTTCACGCCGTATCGTTTCAGGGGTGGGTGCGGGTGTCAAGCCGAAGGCGGACATCGCCTCACCGGCCTGGCCACGCAACGCGCCCGCGTGCAGTGCGGGTCTCATGGCCGCCACGTCACCTTCAGCTCGGGCTGCAGCGACACCACCATCACGGAGCCCTGCCGCCTGGACGGGGGCGGCAGCCTGGCTTCGAGCCGTAACGCGCCCGCGACCGGCTCGCCGGCAGGTACGTCGGAGACCGTCGACACCTGCACAGTGACGTCCGTGCCCAGCTCCTCCCACGGCCCCAGTTGCGTGACCGACCCGGGTTCGGCCGCCAGCTCCAGCTCGGCGAGCGCCAGCTGGAGGGCGCCCTCCAGCGCCTCCCGCTCGATGACGGCCCGCTGCGCCCCGCGTGCGGCCTGCGCGTCAAGGGTGGAGGCGAACACGAGCGCGAACGTGACGGCGCCGAGCAGCATGAGGCAGCCGAGCACCGCGACGAGCACGAAGCCGGAGCGGTCGGAGGGCGCGGTGGGAACCACCGGTGCTGGGCGCCTCACGGCCCCACCGCCCGCGGCGCCGAAGGCAGCTCGGCGAGGAAGCGTCGCGTGGCGTCGTCAACACGCACCTCCAGCTGCAGAGCGGTCAGCCGCCGGCCGGTCAGCTCGTGCGGCCCTAGCAGGCTGCCGGCCAGGTCGACGGCGCCCACGACCTCGAACCACGTGACGCCCGCCACGAGAGGCTGCCTGGCGGAGGTGCCCGCCCTGCGGTAGAGCTGCGGTTCGCCGTTGCCGTCGACCCTGGCCTCGTAGGTGTGCTCCCTCGCGAGCGGCGCGCCCGCCAGGCGATGGTCGACGAAGCGCACCCGAACGCTGGAGCCGAAGGCGCCGGCTCCGACCCGTAGCGCCTCGGCCACGAACGCCTCGGGGTCGTCCGCGCCTTCGACCTGTGGAGGTGGGGGCCACGGCAGGGCGCCGCTCAGCCGCAGCTCCTCGCGCAGCAGCTCGACGGCCAGTTGCAGCGTCAGTTCGACCTCGGAGCGCGTCTCGCCCGCGGTGGCCGCGGTGCGGGCCGCGCGGACGTAGCCGAGCAGGGGGGCAAGCACGACGCCCGCCACGGCCAGCGCCATCAGCAGCTCGATCAGCGTCACGCCGCTGCTCGCCCTGAGGTCAACACCTGCTGCCCGCGGGCGAACCGGCATCCGCCGACGTGTACCGAGCGGGACGGGAGAGTTCACGGCGGTCCCATCCCAAGGGCGCGCGTTACCGTCCTTCCTTCGAGCGGAGCGCCTTCCGGTGGCGTGACCGTGACGACGATCGCCGTGAGCGCACAACCGGCAGGGACCGGCAGGCAGGTGCGCCGAGACTCGCACTCCCAGCCTGCCGGGAACGGCCCTGTTACGCAGGCGCCGGGCGCCACGCCCGCCAGTAGCCGTTGCGACACGAGCTCGTCGGCCAGGATCGCCGCCGCCCGGTGGCGCTCCTGCGAGACCCGGCCGGAGCGCAGGCTGGCCAGCTGTAGGGCTGCCAGGGATGCGCAGGCCGCCCCCAGCACGGCGAGCGCCACGAGCACCTCCACCAGCGTCAGGCCAACGCGGCTGCTCGTGCACCCAACGCTCGCGCACCCAACACTGGGGCAGCTGGTGCGCCGGCCCAAGCGCCGGAAGCCGCGCGCCCTCACGGCTCCTCCTGCAGCCGCACGCGTCCGAGGCTCGACACGATCACGGCGACGCTCCGGCGGGCGTCCGCCAGCCTCAGGGTGGCCGACACGACCCCGCCGCCATCGCAGCTGCGCCCGCTGCCGCTGGGCAGCCACACGAGTCCGCGCGGCAGGCCCGCCTCCAGGAACACGCCCGGGTAGTCGCCCAGCGAGACACGGGCTAGTTCTGCGCCGGCCGAGCAGTGCGCGCCGCTGGCGTCGGCCAGGCGCGCCACGAGGCCGCCTCCGTCCGGCAGCTCTGTCACGGAGACGCTCTCGCCCCGCCAGATGGCGTTCGCGCGGGCCCACAGGAGCGTCGACCGCACGGCCTCGCCGGCCCGCAGCGCGTGGCTGGGGCGCGAGAACGCCAGGGCCAGCGAGAGGCACAGAGCCACCACGGCGAGTACCACCAGCAGTTCGACGAGGCTCGAGCCGCGAGGGTTCATGCCCCGAAGCTAGCCGCGAAGGGCAACGCCGACACCGCCAGGCGGGTCAGGTGCCGCCTCCCTCTAGGCTCCGGCCGGCCAGGGCTTACCGGCCACGGGTTCGCGCGCTAGAGTCGTTCCGTCTAGACGAGACCCAGCTCGGTGGCGCGCCGCAGGGCGCTGACGCGGTCGCGCACCTCGAGCTTGCGGTAGACGTTCTCGAGGTGGTCCTTGACGGTGTCGGGGCTCAAGCCGAGGCGCGACGCGATCGCCTTGTTGCTGAGGCCCTGCGCCAGCCAGCCCAGCACCTCGGTCTCGCGCGGGGTCAGGTCGGGAAGCGCCACGCGCGGCATCCAGTCGCGCTCGGGGTGCGCCAGGATGCTGCGCAGCAGGCGCGCCAGCTCGCGGGGCTCCGTCTCCTTGGAGAGGTAGGCCGTGGCGCCAGCGGCCCGCGCCGCCTGGATGACGGCCGGCTCCTCGAACGTCGTCAGCATCACCGCGATCGGCGCGTCCGGCGCGGACGTGATGGTCTTGCAGGCCGAGATGCCGTCCAGTTCGGGCATGCGCACGTCCAGCAGCACCACGTCGACCTCACCGTGGCGGGTGCGCTCCACGGCCTGGCGGCCGTTCTCGGCTTCGCCCACCACCTCGAACCCTTCGGAGCGCAGTGCCATCACGAGGCCCATGCGGAAGAGCGGGTGGTCGTCCACCACGAGGACGCGAGGCGCGTCCGCTTTGGTATCGCCGTTCATCTGTCACCCCCTAGGAAGGCCAGCAACACCGTACCGCGCGGGCCCGTGGCCTCGCAGACGAGGCGCCCACCGTGCGCCTCCAGCACGCGCCGGGCGATGAAGAGCCCCAGTCCGCCTGTGCCGCCCGCGTAGCTGCGGCCCGCGATCTGCACGCGGTGGCCGACGAACGGCTGCGCCAGTTTCTCCAGAGGCCCCGGCAGGCCCGGGCCATCGTCGTGGATGCGCAGCATGCCCTGGTAGACGTCGACCTCGATGCGCTCGGTGGCGTAGCGCACGGCGTTGCTGACGAGGTTGTAGAGCGCCCGCTCCAGCTCGCGGACGTCGGCGGAGGCGCTGCCGCTGCCGCTCACCTCGATGCGCACGCCGCGCTCGCTCGCCATCGGCTCGAGCCGGTTCACGACGCGCCTCGCCAAGGCCACTAGGTCGACGGGTTCGCGCGTCAGGGGCACCTGACTGCGCTCCAACCGGTGAGCGTCCACGAGCTTCTGCACCAGGTCGATAAGCGACGCCAGCTCGTTGCTCAGGCGCGCCACCACGTGCACGCGCTCCTCGCGCCCCAGGTCGTCGTCGTCGCGCACCACCTTCAGAAGGTTGTTGGCGGCCACCAGGGGCGTCTTCATGTCGTGCGCCAGCGCCGCCATGAACGAGCTCCGCCGGCTCTGCTCCGTCTCCACCTTCGCCAGGAGCGAGTTGAAGGAGCGCCGCAGCGACGCCACCTCGCTCGGGTCGTTGGCCGAGACGGGCAGGCGCGCGGTCGCCAGTTGCTCGGAGGTGTTGGACAGCCCTTCCACGTCGCGCGACGTGCGCAGGACGGGGGCCAGCAGCAGGCCCGACAGGAGGTAGCCGACGAGGCCCGAGACGACCACGACGCCCAGCAGCCACAGGCTGGTATTGAGCCACACGCCCTGCTCGAGCTCGCCCGCGCGCCGGTAGGTGGGCAGCAGCACCGCCACCACCATGACCAGGTTGGGCAGCGCCGACAGGAACGCTATTACGAGCGCGACCTGCAGGCGCAGGCTGGTCCGGGTGAAGCGCAACGCCCGCTACTCCTCGCTGGAGAGGACGGCCAGGAACGCTTCCTGCGGCACCTCTACGGTGCCGATCTGCTTCATGCGCGCCTTCCCCTTCTTCTGCTTCTCGAGCAACTTCTTCTTGCGGGTGATGTCGCCGCCGTAGCACTTGGCCAGCACGTCCTTGCGGAACGCCTTGACGGTGGCGCGCGCCAGGACCTTGCCGCCGATGGCGGCCTGCACGGGGATCGAGAACATCTGCCGCGGGATCACCTCGGCCATGCGGTCGACCATCCTGCGGCCCACCTCGTACGCCTTGTCGCGGTGCGCGATGATCGCCAGCGCGTCGACGCGCTCCTCGTTCACCAGCACGTCGATCTTCACGAGGTCGCCTTCGCGGTAGCCCGAGAACTGGTAGTCCATGGAGGCGTAGCCGCGGGAGAGCGACTTCAGGCGGTCGTGGAAGTCGTAGAGGATCTCGCCGAACGGCACGTCGTACTTCAGCTCGACGCGGTGGCCGTGGTAGACGATGTCCTTCATGGCGCCGCGCTTCTCCTGCAGCAGGCCCATGGCCGCGCCCATGTACTCCTCGGGGAGGAACACCGACAGGTCGACCCACGGCTCCGAGATGCTCTCGATGCGGTCGGGCGGCGGCAACTCGCTGGGGTTCTGCACCACCAGCTCCTCTGCTGCGGTCGTGACGACGTGGTACACGACGGCCGGCGCGGTGGCGATGAGCGACAGGTCGAACTCGCGCTCGAGGCGCGCCTGGACGATGTCGGCGTGCAGCAGGCCCAGGAAGCCGCAGCGGAAGCCGAAGCCGAGCGCCTCGGACGTCTCGGGTTCGAACGAGAACGCCGCGTCGTTGAGGCGCAGCTTCTCGAGCGCTTCGCGCAGCTTCGGGTAGTCCTCGGTGTCGGTCGGATAGAGGCCCGAGAAGACCACGGGCATGGCCGGCTTGAAGCCCGGCACGGCCTTGTCGGTGGAGCGCTGGGCGCCCGTCACCGTGTCGCCGATCTGGGTGTCGGCGATCTCCTTGATGCTGGCGGTGAACCAGCCGACCTCGCCGGGCCCGAGGCCCTCGCTTACGGTGGGCTCGGGGGCGAAGTAGCCGACCTTCTCGACCTCGAACGCCTTGCCCGTCGACATCACCTTGATGTGGTCCTTCGCCTTGATCTTGCCGTCGAAGACGCGGATGAAGGCGATGACGCCCTGGTAGGCGTCGTAGACGGCGTCGAAGATGAGCGCGCGCAGCGGCGCGTCGGGGTCGCCCCCAGGAGGCGGCAGGTGGGCGACGATGCCCTCGAGCACGGCGCGCACGTTCTCGCCCGTCTTGGCGCTGACGGGCACGGCGTAGTCGCCGGGGACGCCGATGACGTCCTCCAGCTCCTCGACGGCGCGCGGCACGTCGGCGGCGGGCAGGTCGATCTTGTTGATGACGGGCAGGATCTCGAGGCCGTTGTCGACCGCGAGGTAGGCGTTCTGGATGGTCTGCGCCTCGACCCCCTGGGCGGCGTCGATAACGAGCAGCACGCCCTCGCAGGCGCGCAGCGCGCGCGAGACCTCGTAGTTGAAGTCCACGTGCCCTGGGGTGTCGATGAGGTTGAAGAGGAAGGTGCGGCCATCGTCCGAGGTGTAGTAAAGGCGCATCGGCGTCGCCTTGATGGTAATGCCGCGTTCACGTTCGAGCTCGAGCGAGTCGAGCATCTGGTCGCGCTTCTCGCGCTCCGAGACGCTCTGGGTCAACTCGAGGATACGATCCGCGAGCGTCGATTTGCCGTGGTCGACGTGCGCGATGATCGAGAAGTTACGGATCTCCACCCGCGCAGTCTACCGCGAAAGGTCGTGCCCTCCGGGGTTCATGGGCCTTCCCTTGGCATCGACCGGCGGCCCGAGTGGCCCCAGCGAACGGGAGGGCTCGACACTCGACGCCGGCTATCCCCCGCCCCGCCGCGCCGCGAACGCTTCCGTCAGCAACCCCGCGGCTTCGGCGGCGCGCACCCCGCCCCGCACCTCGGGCACGCGCTTCCAGCCCTCCCCGCTCAGGTCGGTGACGCCCCCCAGGGCGCCGTCGCGCAGGTTGTCGGCGCCGAAGACGACGCGCGCCAGCTGCGTGCGTAGCACCGCGCCGAGGCACATGGGGCACGGCTCGAGGGTCACGTAGAGGGTGGCGCCGGACAGGCGCCAGTCGCCGCTCGCCTCGGCCGCCGCCCGCAGCGCCAGCAGTTCGGCGTGCGCCGTCGGGTCGGCGTCCGTCTCGGTGCGGTTGTGAGCCGCGGCCACGACCTTGCCGCCCAGCACGACGACGGCGCCCACGGGCACCTCGCCTGCTGCGGCCGCCAGCCTCGCCTGCTCGAGCGCGGCGCCCATGAAGCTCGGGTCCGGGTCGGACGGTTCCGTCTCGACGCCCGGCTCGGCGGCGCCCGCTGCGGTGGCGACGCCTTCCACCCAGAACACCTCGGCACCCGCCGCCAGCACCCGCAGGCCGTCCCGCTGTGCCCGGGGCACCTTGCGGTCGATCAGGAGGTCGCTCAGCAGCTTGCTGCCGCCGCTCAGGCGGATGCGGTCGCCTGGCTGGCGGCCGCGCAGCACGAGCCCCTCGTGCTCTTCCAGCAGGCTGGGCCTCACGCCCCGGGGCAGCTCCTCAGCGCTCGTCACCGCCAGCGGCTCGGGTGCGGCGGCGCCTTCCGCCTCGCTCTTACCGATGCGCAGCTCGCCGTTGGCGATGGTGGCCACCACGCCGCGGGGCAGGCTGGCGGACCAGGGGGACGCGCTGGGACCCGAGGCGGGGCCGGAGGCGGCAGCCCGCATGGCCGCCTCGTCCAGCTCGGCCAGCAGCCTCGCGCCCTGCGGCGCGCCCGCTGAGGCCAAGCGCTGCGCCAGCGCCGTCCTGCGCAGCGCCGCCGGGGCCGAGCGCAGCGCTGCCACGCGTATGACGTCGCGCGGGAAACGCCGCTTGGCGAGCTCGATCAGGGCGGCGCGCACGTCCTGCTGCTGCCGGGCCGTCGCCGCCAGCCGCTCCTGGGCCCCCTGGAAGCGCTCCTCGAGCCGCGGGATCAGCTCGACTCGCAGCCAGGCGCGGTTCAGGGTCGGGTCGCGGTTGCTGGCGTCCTCGCGCCAAGCCTGACCCAACTCCCTCAGGTAGTCGCGCAGCTCGTCGCGGCGCTCGCCCAGCAGAGGCCGCACCACGGCACCGCGCCTGGCCTGCATCCCGGTCGGGAAAGCGGTACCGCGCAGCAGCTGCAGCAGCACCGTCTCGGCCTGGTCGTCAAGCGTGTGCGCCACCACGATGGCGTCGGCAGCCTCGGCGGTCAGCACGCGGTGAAGGAAGGCGTAGCGCAGGCGCCTGGCGGCGTCCTCTAGGTTCCAGCCCCGCGACCGCGCCACGCTGGCCACGTCGGCACCCTCGGTCTTGAACTCGACGCCCAGCTCGGCGCACAGGGCGCGCACGAACTCGGCGTCGGCGCCCGACTCCGGCCGCAGCCGGTGGTCGAAGTGCGCAGCGATCAGGTCCCGACCGGCCGCGTGCAGCAGGCGCAGCGCGGCCACCGAGTCGGCGCCGCCCGACACGGCCACCACCAGCTTGCGCGCGTCGGGGGCCAGGCGGGTGGCCTCGCTGCTGACGCGCTCCACCAGGGTCGTCGGGGCGGCGCTCACCCCCTCATTATGACCGGCCACCGCCCATCACGGCCGCGCCGCGGAGCCGGGGTTCGCGTCCCGCACGGCATCGCCACGCCGCCACCCCGCCTGCACGCCTATACTCCTCCCATGACGGTCACCCTGTTGGTACTCGATTCCGTTGGCGTGGGGGCCTTGCCCGACGCCGAGGAGTTCGGCGACGCCGGCTCGCACACGCTCGATCACACCGTGGAAGCTACCGGCGTCGAGCTGCCCAACTTCGTCGAACTGGGGCTGGGCAACATCGAGGGCGTGGCGTCGCTGCAGTCGGCCCCCGAGCCCCTGGCCAGCTACGGTCGGATGCTCGAGGCCTCGCCGGGCAAGGACACCACCACGGGGCACTGGGAGTTCATGGGGGTGGTGCTCGAGCACCCGTTCCGTACCTTCGAGCGCTTCCCCGACGAGGTGATGGCGGCGTTCGACGAAGCCACGGGCCGCGGCCACCTGGGCAACTACCCCGCCTCGGGCACCGAGATCATCGCCGAGCTGGGCGAAGAGCACATGCGCACCGGCGACCCCATCGTCTACACGAGCGCCGACTCGGTCTTCCAGGTGGCGACGCACGTCGACGTGGTGCCGCTGGAGACGCTCTACGCGTGGTGCGAGGCGGCGCGGCAGATCCTGACCGGCCAGCACTCGGTGGCGCGCGTCATCGCGCGGCCGTTCACGGGCCAGCCTGGCAGCTTCGAGCGCCTGGGGGCGCAGCGCCACGACTACTCGGTCGAGCCGCCCACCGACACGGTGCTTGACGTGCTGAAGGCGGCGGGCAAGGAGGTCGTGGGCGTGGGCAAGATCCCCGACATCTTCGCGCACCGCGGCTTCACGCGCGAGGTGGCCGCCGGCAGCAACCTCGAGGGGCTAGAGCGCACCCTCGAGCTGATGAAGGAGCGGCCCGACGGCCTGGTGTTCACGAACCTCGTCGAGTTCGACTCGTTGTACGGCCACCGCCGCGACCCCGAGGGCTACGCGCAGGCGCTGCGCGACGTCGACGACCGGCTGCCGCAGCTGCTGGAAGCCACGCACCCCGACGACGTGCTGATCATGGTCAGCGACCACGGCAACGACCCCACCTGGCCCGGCACCGACCACACGCGCGAGTACGGCCTGCTGCTCGTCCACTCGCCCGGCACGCCCGTGAAGGGCTTGGGCACGCGCGCCACGTTCGCCGACGTGGGCGCGACGGTGGCTAGCCTGCTGGGAGTGGCTTGGAACGGACCCGGCGAGAGCGTCATCTGAAGCTCGTTCCGGAAGCCGTGTCTGGCTCCGTGCCATTCGTGGCCCTTACCGTTCCGCTCGGCCCACCGTTACAGCACGATGCCCCGACCTGCTCGGTCGGGGCATCGTCAACTACTGAATCGAAACCTGAATGAACTACCGTGCCAACCAACGTGCTGCGCCATGGCGCAGCACGCGGTCAGTCGGTGACGAGCTCGATCAGCGCTTCCTGGGTGCCGTCGCCGCGCCGCGTGGTGAGGCGGTAGACGCGGGTGTAGCCACCCGGGCGCTCGGCGTACATCGGCGCGATCTCGTTCATCAGCTTGCGCTGGATCTCGTGATCGTGGATCTCGCGCGAGATGAGGCGGCGGGCGTGGAGGTCGCCACCGCGAGCGGTGGTGATCAGCTTCTCCACGTAGGGCTGCAGGTTCTTGGCCTTGGACAGCGTGGTCTTGATGCGGCCGTGCCGCAGCAGGGCGGTCGCCTGGCTACGGGCCAGGGCGATCCGGTGGCTGCTGGAGCGGTTCAGCTTGCGGCCGCGCGATAGGTGACGCATGCGTTACTCCTTGAGTTTCAGTCCGCGCGCCGCGAGGCGCTCCTTGATCTCTTCGAGCGACTTCTCGCCGACGCCGCCCACCTTCTTGAGATCGCGCTCCGAGAGGGCCAGCAGGGCGTTGACCGAGTCGATCCCCTCTTCCTGCAGCGAGTGCAGCACGCGGCTCGAGAGGTCGAGGCTCTCCAGGCTGAGGGTGACCTCGTCGTCGTCCGAAGAGCTCTCGGTCGGTTGCGGGGTGGGGATGGTCAGGACGGGGGCGGAATCCTCGTCCTCGAAGGCGCCGTTGCCGCTGAAGACGCTCAGCTGGTTGCGGAGGGTGTCGACGGCGATGTCGAGCGCGCTGCGCGGCTCGATGCTGCCGTCGGTCCAGACCCGCAGGGTCAGGCGGTCCAGGTCGGTCTTCTGACCGACGCGGGTGTCCTCGACGCGGTAGGCGACGCGTCGCACCGGGGTGTAGACGGCATCGACGGGGATCGAGTTGATGCGGTCCTTGGTGCCGTGGATCTCGGCGGGGACGTAGCCCATGCCGCGCTCGACGCGCACTTCCATCACCAGCCGGCCGCCCTTCGAGAGGGTGGCGACGTGCAGGTCGGGGTTGACGACCTCGGCGTTGGACGGGACGTCGAACATGCCGGCCGTCACCTCGCCGGGGCTCTCGGCGCGCAGCGTCAGCGTCACCGGGTCGTCGTCGTACATCTTCACGACCAGGTCCTTGAGGTTGAGGATGATCTGCATGACATCCTCCTTGACCCCGTCGATGGTCGAGAACTCGTGCAGCACGTCCTCGATGTAGACGCTGGTTACGGCCGTGCCCGGGATGGACGACAGCAGGATGCGGCGGAGCGGGTTGCCGAGCGTGACGCCGTAACCGCGCGGGAGCGGCTCGACGACGAACTCGGCGTAGCTGCCCTCCGTCTTCGCCTTGAACTCTGGGATTATTTGCACCGGTACCTCCTCGGTAGCGACTTCAAGAGCGTACGCCGCTCAGCGAGAGTAGTACTCGATGACCTGGAGCTCGTTGACCGGCACCATGATGTCCTCGCGCGAGGGTCGGTGCAGGAACTTGCCCTTCATCGCCTCGGCGTCGAACTCGAGCCAGGGGCTGAGCTTGCCGCGCTTGCGGTCCTCGATGTTGGCTTGGATGATGTCGTTCTTCTTGACCTTCGGAGCGACCTCGATCTCGTCGCCCGGGCGGACCCGGTACGACGGGACGTCGACGCGCTTGCCGTTCACCAGGATGTGGCCGTGGGCCACGAACTGGCGGGCCTGGCGGCGGGTGTAGCCGATGCCCAGGCGGTAGACGACGTTGTCGAGGCGCGATTCCAGGAGCTGGAGGAAGACGGTGCCCGTCGAGCCTTCCTGCTTGGCAGCCTCGTCGAAGAGGTTGCGGAACTGCTTCTCGCTCATGTTGTAGAAGAACCGGAGCTTCTGCTTCTCGCGCAGACGCACCCCGTAGTCGCTCGGCTTGCGGCGACGGCGCTGGCCGTGCTGGCCCGGCGGGTAGGGGTGGCGCTCCATGTAGCGCTGAACCTTCGGCGTTTCGGCCAGGTTCACGCCCTCACGGCGGCTGATCTTTACGACTGGTCCTCTGTATCGACCCATGCTTCTCCTAGGCCCCCATCATGGGGCCGCGCCCTTTCTTACGGACGCTTCCGCTTGCGCGGGCGGCAGCCGTTGTGCGGGTTGGGGGTGTCATCGATGATGGTGCGGACGTTGACGCCGGTGGCCTGGATCGAGCGGATGGCCTGCTCGCGACCCGAGCCGGTACCGCGGATGACGATGTCGACCTGCGAGACGCCCATGTTCTGAGCCTTGCGGGTCGCGTCGGCAGCGGCGAGCTGGGCGGCGTACGGGGTGCCCTTCTTGGAGCCCTTGTAGCCGATGGAGCCAGCCGACGACCAGGCGACGGTGTTGCCGTCCATGTCGGTGATGGTGACGATGGTGTTGTTGTAGGAGGCGTGGATGAACGCCTTCCCTTCGGATATCGAGCGCTTGACGCGCCGCTTGCTGCTCTTGGTTGCGGTTGCCTTGGCCACTTGTCAGCTCCCTTACTTCCTCGGGGCCTTCTTCTTGCCGGCCACGGTGCGGCGCGGGCCCTTGCGGGTGCGCGCGTTCGTCTTGGTGGACTGACCGCGCACGGGCAGGCCGCGGCGGTGGCGCAGGCCGCGGTAGCAGCCGATGTCCATGAGGCGCTTGATGTTGAGCTGAACCTCGCGGCGGAGGTCGCCCTCGACCTTGTAGTCGCGGTCGAGGACCTCGCGCAGGCGGGTCACTTCAGCTTCGGTGAGGTCCTTGACGCGAGTGGTCGGGTCGACCTCGGCCTTGCCGAGGATCTCGCCGGAGCGCGACCAGCCGATGCCGTAGATGTACGGCAGCGCTGCTTCGATGCGCTTCTCGCGCGGCAGGTCGATACCTGCGATTCGAGCCATGCTTATCCCTGCCTCTGCTTATGGGTGGGGTTGGCGGTGCAGATGACGTAGACGCGGCCATGCCGGCGTACGACCTTGCACTTGTCGCACATTGGTTTGACTGAAGCCCTTACCTTCATGCTTCCACTCCTACTTGCGGTAGACGATTCGGCCCTTCTCAGGGTCGTAGGTGCTGATCTCGACGACGACACGGTCGCCGGGAAGGATGCGGATGTAGTGCCGGCGCATCTTGCCGCCAACATGGGCAAGAATCTCGGGCCCTGCGTCCAACTGGACCAGGAAGGTCGTGTTGGGGCGCGCTTCCAGGACCACGCCTTCGGTACGAATCGTGTCTTGCGTCGTTTCCTCTTGGCGTTGTTCGCGTGGTTTCCTGGGGGGACCCGATCGTCTACGCGCCATGCACACCTCCTCCTGCGGCGGGGCCTTGGCCCTCGTCGCGTCCTGCAGTCAGCACCCAGGGGCCGTTATCCGTAATGGCCACGGTGTGCTCGAAATGTGCCGCCAGGCTGCCGTTCTCGGTGGAAGCCGTCCAGCCATCGTCGGCGATGACGACGCGTGAGCGCCGCTGAGCCACCATGGGCTCGATCGCCAGCACGAGGCCGGGACGGAGAACGGGGCCGGTTCCGGCACGACCGAAGTTGGGCACTTCGGGACCTTCGTGGAAATCGCGACCGATGCCGTGACCCACGAACTCCCTCACTACCCAGAAACCTGCCGCTTCGACGACGTCCTGGATGGCCGCGGAAACGTCGCCTAGGCGGGCGCCCGCGACTGCCTTCTCGATGCCGGCGGTCAGGGACCGTTCCGTCACGTCGAGCAGGCGGCGAGCTTCGACTGAGACATCACCGATCGGGAAGGTCTGCGCCATGTCGGCGTGGTACCCCCGGTAGTGCGTCCCGATGTCGACCGACAGAATGTCGCCTTCCTCCAGCGGTTGGTCGGTCGGGAAACCGTGCACGACCACTTCGTTGGGGGAGGCGCAGATCGAGGCGGGAAAGCCGTTGTAGCCCTTGAAGGAGGGCTTTCCGCCACGTGAAAGGATAGCATCTTCGGCCACCGCGTTCAACTCGGCGGTGGTGACGCCAGGCGCGATGGCCCGGGCGACGACCTGAAGGGCCTCGCGGTTGATCTGCGCGGCCTCGGCCATCACCTCGAGTTCGCTTCGGCGCTTGAGGATCACGCGAGCTCCCTGTCGAGCGCGTTCTGGATGCGCGCGAACACCGCGTCGGTAGAGCCGACGCCGTCGACCGAGGTCAGCTTGCCGGCCGAGCGGTAGTAGTCCAGGAGCGGAGCCGTCTGGTCGCGGTAGACGCGCATGCGGGTGCGGATCGTCTCCTCGTTGTCGTCGCTGCGCCCCTCCTGCTCGGAGCGGGCGAGGAGCCGGCGGACCAGCTCCTCCTCCTCGACGACGAGTTCCAGCGCCGCGTCGATCTTCGCGCCGTAGCCGGCGAGGAGCTCGTCGAGCGCCTGCGCCTGGCCGGTGGTGCGGGGGAAGCCGTCGAGCAGCACCCGGATGGGCTGCTGCCTGTCGAGCTCGGAGCGCACCATCCCGATGATGATCTCGTCGGGAACGAGCACGCCCTCGTCCATCAGGGCCTTGGCCCGGACGCCCAGGTCGGTGCCGCGCTTGACGTGGCCGCGCAGCATGTCGCCGGTCGAGAGCTTCGTCAGCCCCCGAGCCGTCGCGAGACGGTCAGCCTGCGTGCCCTTCCCCGCTCCGGGGGGGCCCATCAGGAGCACGACCTCGCTGGTGCTAGTCACCTAGAACCGCCTCCCGCGTCCGCGGATGCGGCCCTTCGCGACGAAGCCCTCGTAGTGGCGCATCATCAGCTGCGACTCGAGCTGCCGCAGGGTGTCGAGCGCGACGCCCACCATGATCAGCAGGCCCGTGCCCGAGAGGGCGAACTCGAGGCCTTGCACGCCCGTGATCCAGGCGATGATCGTCGGCAGCGCGTTCACGGCGCCCAGGAACAGGGCGCCCCAGAGCGTGATGCGGTTGGTGATGCGTGTCAGGTGGTCGGTGGTCGGCTGGCCAGGGCGGACGCCCGGCACGAAGCCGCCGTACTCGCGCAGGTTCTCGGAGATACGACGCGGGTCGAACGAGATCTGCGTGTAGAAGTAGGTGAAGCCCACGATGAGCAGCGTGCTCGTCAGCAGGCCCTGCCAGCGCATCGGGTCGAACCAGGCAGCGATGGCGAGCGCGAAGTTGTTCTCGGGGAACGCGCCCAGGATCGTCTGCGGCAGGATCAGGATGGCGACGGCGAAGATGATCGGGATGACGCCGGCCGCGTTGAGGCGCAGCGGGATGTAGGTCGTCTGACCGCCCATGACCTTGCGGCCCACGACCTTGCGGGCGTACTGCACGGGTATGCGCCTCTCGGCCTGCTGCACCAGCACCATCCCCGCGATCGCGATGACCAGCAGGATCAGGTAGAAGAGCAGCCCGAAGACGTTCGACTCGCCCGCGCCGATCAGCTGGAACTGCTGGCTGAGCGCGGTCGGGATGGCGGCCACGATGCCCGCGTAGATGATCAGCGAGATGCCGTTGCCGATGCCGTACTCGGTGATCTTCTCGCCCAGCCACATGACAACCGTGATGCCGGCGATCTGGGTGATCAGGACGACGAACCAGAAGAACGGGCCGTTGGTCCAGCCGACCTTGAGGGCCCCGGAGGGCCCCAGCAGGGCGATGGCGAGGAACAACGCCTGTATCGCGCCGAGCGCCGTGGCGCCCAGGCGCGTGTACTGGGTGATCTTGCGCCGCCCCTCCTCACCCTCCTTCGAGAGCTTCTCGAGGGGAGGGTAGGTGGAGGTGAGCAGCTGGATGATGATGCTCGCGGTGATGTACGGGATGACGCCCAGCGCTGCGATCGAGAACTGCTCGAAGTTGCCGCCCGAGATGAAGTTGAGCAGCCCCAGCGCGCCGGAACCGAACCCGCTGGCGCGCAGCGCCTCGATGTCCACCCCCGGGGTCGGGATGTGGGCCATCAGGCGGTACACGGCCAGGAGTCCGATGGTGACGAGCAGCTTGGCCCGCAAGTCCGGTATCACCAGAGCATTGCGAAAGGCCTTCAGCATCCTTAGTTCCCCTCGTCGGCGGCAGGAGCTTCTGGCAGAACCACCTTGCCGCCGGCGGCGGCCACGGCGTCGAGGGCGCCCTTGGAGGCGAAGTCGACCGTGATGACGAGGCCGCTCACCGTCAGCTCGCCGTCGGCGAGCAGCTTGACGGGGTGGTCAACGCGGCGCGCGAGGCCGTTGGCGACCAGCTTGGCGACGTCGACCTGTTCACCTTCCGCGAAGCCGTTGAGGTCGCGGAGGTTGACCAGCTGCAGCGGGTCCTTGACGCGGGTGAAGCCGCGCTTCGGAAGGCGCATGATCAGGCGCGAGCGCCCGCCTTCCCAGCCGGCCCCCTGCGAGAAGCCACTGCGGCTCTTCTGGCCCTTCTGGCCGCGGCCCGCGGTCTTGCCGCGCCCGCTGCCGATACCGCGCCCTAGGCGCTTGCGGCTCTTCTTCGAGCCTTGCGCGGGCTTGAGTTCGTTGAGCTTCACTGCTGCTCCTGCCCTTCGATGATCACCAGGTGCTCGATCTTGCGCAACATGCCGCGCGTGCTGGGGTTGTCCACCACCTCGCGCACGTCACCCGTCTTCTTGAGGCCCAGGGCCTGGATGGTGGCGCGCTGGTCCTTGGGGACGCCGATGAGGCTACGCTTCAGCTCTACGCGGATCATTCCGCTGCCTCCCGCAGGCGCTTCGCCTCGTCGAAGGTGCGAAGCTGCTTGAGGCCGTCGATGACGGCGTAGGCGACGTTCGTCTGGTTGCGCGAGCCGAGCTCCTTGGTGAGGAGGTTGCTGTAACCGGCCAGCTCGACGATGGCGCGCGGCACGGAGCCGGCGATGACGCCGGTGCCGGCGCCCGCGGGCTTCAGCATCACGCGGCTCGTGCCGTGGGCGCCGAGGACCTCGTGCGGGATGGTGCCACCCTCTTCGATGGGCACCTCGATGATGTTGCGGCGGGCCACGTACTGGCCCTTCTGGACGGCCACGGGCACTTCGCGCGCCTTGCCGAGGCCCACGCCCACGCGGCCCTGCCGGTCGCCGATGACCACCATGGCGCCGAAGCGGAAGCGACGGCCACCCTTGTAGGTCTTGGCGGTACGGCGGATGAATATGACCTTATCTTCGAAATCGGTGTCAGCCATCAGAAGTCGAGGCCTCCTTCACGGGCCCCGTCTGCCAGGGCCTTGACGCGGCCGTGGTAGCGGAAAGAGCCACGGTCGAACACGACGCTCTTCGCGCCGGCGGCCAGGGCGCGCTCGGCGAGCGCCTTCCCGACCTGGGCAGCCTGCTCGGTCTTGTTGCCCGAGAGGCCGAGGCTCTTGCTGTTCGCTTCGGCCACCGTGACGCCCTTGGCGTCGTCGATGATCTGCGCGTAGATGTGGCGGGCGCTGCGGAAGACCGAGAGGCGCAGGCGGCCCGTCTCGACGGGGCGGCGCAGGCGCCGGCGGGTGCGGTTCGCGCGACGTTCCTTGCGGATGCTTACGTTCATGCTCATTCCTTAGCCTCGGGTCTCAGCGCGCGGCCGTCTTGCCGGCCTTGAGTCGCACTACCTCGCCGGCGTAGCGGACGCCCTTGCCGTGGTAGCTGTCCGGCGGGCGGACGGCGCGGATGTCGGCGGCCACCTGGCCGACGAGCTGCTTGTCGATGCCGCTGACCGTGATGCGGGTCGGCTCGGTCGCCTGGATGGTGATGCCTTCGGGCGCCGTGATGGTCACGGGGTGCGAGAAGCCGAGGCTGAGCTCGAGGTTCGAGCCCTTGTTCTGGGCGCGGAAGCCCACGCCGTGGATCTCGAGCTTCTTCTCGAACCCCTCGGTGACGCCGGCGATGGCGTTGGCCAGCAGGCTGCGCGCCAGGCCGTGCTGCGCGCGGTCGAGGCGGTTGTCGGAGGGACGAACCACCGTGAGGGTGCCGTCCTCGACGTTGACTTCGAGGCGCGGGCTGTAGTCGACCTCGAGGCTGCCCTTGGGGCCCTTGACGCTGACGTGCCCGGGGCGCGTGACCTTCGTCTCGACGCCCTTCGGGAGCGTGATCGGGGAGCGACCGATGCGGCTCATCACCACACCTCGCAGACGATCTCGCCGCCGACGTTGTTGCGGCGGGCTTCCCGGTCGGCCAGCAGGCCGGTCGAGGTCGAGATGACGGCGACGCCCAGGCCACCGCGGACGACCGGCACGTGCGACGCCTTGGCGTACGCGCGGCGGCCGGGGCTGGAGACGCGCTGGATGTAGTGGATGACGGGCGAGCGCTTGTGCCCGTACTTGAGGCCGATGCGGAGGACGGGCTTGCCGTCCTTCTCGGCTTCTTCGACCGACTTCAGGTAGCCTTCGCGTACCAGGAGTTCGGCCAACGCCTTCTTGAACTTGCTCGTCGGCACGTCGACGCTAGCGGCGCTGTTGGCGTTCGCGTTGCGGATGCGCGTGAGCATGTCTGCGATTGGATCCGTCTGCATTTACCTTCCTCCGTGGGGGTGGTTTCCGCGCATGCGCGCAGACCTGCCACCCGTGATTGCTTCTTCTCGGTAGTCGCGCTTAGGAAGCGCGCCGGCGGTACTCACCAGCTCGACTTGACGACGCCGGGGAGGTACCCCTTGTGCGCCAGTTCGCGCATGCAGATGCGGCAGACGCCGAAGTCGCGAAGGAACGCGCGCGAACGGCCGCAACGGCTGCAGCGCTGCTCCTGGCGGGTCGAGAACTTCGGAGTGCGCTTGGCCTTGGCGATATGAGCCTTGGTTGCCATCTTCCCTCCTTCCTTACTTCCTGAACGGCATGCCGAGGAGCTCGAGCAGGCTGCGGGCTTCCTCGTCGGTCTGGGCGGTGGTGACGATGGTGATGTCCATCCCGCGGGTAGCGTCGACCTGGTCGTAGCTGATCTCGGGGAACACCATCTGTTCGCGGATGCCGAGGCTGTAGTTGCCGCGGCCGTCGAAGCTGTTGGTGGGCACGCCGCGGAAGTCGCGCACGCGCGGCAGGGCGATGTTGACGAGGCGATCGAGGAACGCCCACATCTTCACGCCGCGCAGCGTGGTGCGCAGGCCGACGGGCATGCCGGCGCGCAGCTTGAAGTTCGAGACCGACTTCTTGGCGCGCGTCACGGCCGGGCGCTGCAGCGTGATCTGAGCGATCTCGCGCGAGGCCTTCTCGAGCACCTTCGAGTCGTCGCGAGCCTCACCGAGGCCCATGTTCACGACGATCTTCTCGATGCGCGGGACCGACATCGGGTTGGTGTAGCCGTGGCGCTCTGACAGCTGCGGCTGGATGGCCGCGTAGCGCTTCTTGATAGGCAGTTCTACTTTCTCCATGCTCCTCACTCGTCCAACTTGGCGCCGCTCTTCAGGGCGACGCGCACCTTGCGGCCGTCGTCCTGGAAGAGGTAGCCGATGCGGGTCGGTTCGCCCGTCTTCGGGTCGAGCAGCTGCACGTTGCTCAGGTGGATGGGCGCTTCCTGCTCGAGGAAGCCGCCGCGCGGGTTCTCCTGGGTCGGGCGCTGCGCCTTCTTGATGATGTTCACGTTCTTGACGAGCACGCGGCTCTTCTCACGATCGACGGCGATGACTTCGCCCTCGGAGCCCTTGTGCTTGCCGGCGATGACGCGAACGTTGTCGCCCTTCTTGATACGGCTCTTGGCCTGCATCACAGCACCTCCGGCGCCAGCGACACGATGCGCATGAAGCGCTTGTCGCGGAGTTCGCGCGCCACGGGTCCGAACACGCGGGTGCCGCGCGGCTCGTTCTGGGTGTTGAGGATGACGGCGGCGTTGGAGTCGAAGCGGATGGAGGAGCCGTCCTTGCGGCTGACTTCCTTCTTGGTCCGCACGATCACGGCCTTCACCACGTCGCCCTTCTTCACGCCGGCGTGAGGGATGGCGTCCTTCACGGCGGCGACGATGACGTCACCCACGCTGCCGACCCACTGCTGGCCCGTGCCCAGCACGCGGATGCACTGGATGCGGCGGGCGCCGGAGTTGTCGGCGACGTCTAGGTAGGTCTCCTGCTGGATCATCTCAGTGGTCTCCTGGCCTCAGGCTCGCGCCTTCTCGATCAGCCGGGTAACGCGGAAGCGCTTCCGTCGGCTCATCGGGCGACTGGCGGAGATCTCTACGATGTCCCCGACCTGGTAGGTGTTCTCTTCGTCGTGCGCGAGGTAGCGCTTCGACACCGTTACGACCTTGCCGTACAGCGGGTGCTTGAAACGCCGCTCGACGTTGACCGTGACGGTCTTGTCGGCCTTGTCGCTGACGACGCGGCCCTGCATGGACTTGATGATCTTCACCGCTGTTCACCGGCCTTCTCGTTGACGATGGTCAGAAGGCGCGCGATCTCGCGCTTCGCGGCGCGGGCGCGGCGCGGGTTCGAGGCGTGCCCTACGGCAGCCTGGATACGCAGGTCGAACAGCTCCTGACGGCGCTTGTCGACCTCGGCGAGGATCTCGCCCTCCGACATGTTCCTTATCTCATTGGGCTTCATCGTAGATCTCCCGCTTGACCATCTTGGTCTTGATGGGCAG
>CAZVCT010000014.1:35607-37492 GCA_964625655.1 uncultured bacterium | reverse complement strand
TTCACCGACTTCGAGTCGGGCGGCCCCGGAACCGTCGGGTACGCTCAGTTCGTCGTGGATACACCCGAGGAGGACTAAGTGGCTCGCCGGATCGCCTTCCTGATCGTCCTGTCGTTGGCCTTCGCCCTGACGTTCCTCGCGGCGTCCGCGCAGGAGGCGCCGGGTGGCGACCCTGCCGATGGGGCTGGCACGCCGGCCGACGCACCTGCCGCCGAGCAGGCCGCCGAGCCCAGCCGCCGCATCATCACCATCGACGGCTCGGGCGGCACCCAGCGCGGCAACCTCCGCGCTGGCCCGATCATCTACGAACACCCCGACGAACTGGGCATCACGGCCACCGTCTCGACCCTCACCATCCGCGGCAACAGCGCCCAGCTGACCGCTCCCGAGGGCACCTCCATCGGCCAGGGTGGGCAGCGCACCGCCGCCTTCGAGGGCGGCGTGCTCGTCGAGCGCGGCCGCCTGCGCGCCGAGGGCCCGACCCTCACCTACAGCGAGGCCACGGGCCTGGGCGTGCTCCAGGGCCCGGCCCAGATCCTCGTGGCGCCCGAGGAAGAGGGGGGCGTGCCCGTCGAGATCACGGCGGCCGTCGTCGAGTTCGACGTCGACACCGACCGCTCGACCTCGTCGGGCGACGTGCTGCTGATCAACGGCAACCAGACCGCCGAGGCCGAGACGCTCGTCTACGAGGAGGAGCGCACCCTGGGAGTGCTCGTCAGCGAGGGCGGCCAGGCGCGCATCACGCGGCAGGACGAGGACGGCAGCGACATGGTGATCACCGCCGACGAGATCCGCGTGCTCACCGACCAGAAGCAGCTGTACGCGCGCGGCAACGTGACGGTGGTCGACGGGCCCATCACGAGCACCGGGGCCGAGGTCTTCTTCGACGACGAGACGGGCATCGCCGAGGTGGTCGGCAGCCAGGGCGCGCCCGCCCGGGCCGTCGACGCGGAGAGCGGGGCCACCCTCATCACCGACCGGATCAAGCAGGACATCGAGTTCGACTTCTTCGAGGCCATCGACGCCTCGGTCCCGAGCGCGTTCGACGTGAGCGCCTTCACCCTGTCGGACGAAACGGCGCAGTGAAGCCGGGGGGCGCCAAGCGGACGGGTCTGCTGGCGCTCCTCGGGGTCGGCCTGGCGGTGGCGCTGGCGCAGACGGCCAGCACCTTCACCATCGAACGCGACGACACCGAGCTCGTGATCTCGAACCTGGCGCTGGCCGCCGACGGCGCCCGCACCATCGGCAACAACCGCAACTGCGAGGAGGGGCAGCTCCTCACGATCGTGTACGGGCCCGACCCCGGCCGCGTCGAGACGCGCGTCGAGGACGCGCTGCTTACCTCGACGCTGGCCGTCATCCGCGCGCCCCTCGAGGCGGAGGAGGGGGCGGGCGAGGAGTCTTTGGAGCTGACGGACGCCGCGGTCTCGTTCAACCGGCCCGGCTGCATCGAAACGGCCGAGCCCGCGCCCGCCCCGCGCGTGACGCTGGTGCAGGGGCGCACCGAGGTGGTGGGCACGCGCTTCTTCCTGGACCGCAACACCGACGAGGGCGTGATGGACGGCCCCATCGCGCTGGAGCGTACCAGCGAGGGGGACGACGGGCCGCTGGTGGCCGAGGCCGACCGCATGACGTTCGCGGTGGGGGAGCAGCGCGCCACGCTCATGGGGAACGTCCGCGTCATCAGCGACGAGCGCGTGACGAGCGGCCTATCGCTGGAGCTGGACGAAGAGGCCGGGACCGCCGTGCTGGTCGGCAACCCCGCGCGCAGCGTGCGGGGCGACGACGTGCTGGAAGGGAACCGGCTGCTGTACTACCTGGACTCCGACGACGTGGTGGTCATCGGCAACGTCCAGGGCGACCTCGAGATCGAACTGGACTGAGG
>CAZVCT010000014.1:2068-35507 GCA_964625655.1 uncultured bacterium | reverse complement strand
ACGTGGTGGTCATCGGCAACGTCCAGGGCGACCTCGAGATCGAACTGGACTGAGGGGCGCGCTGCGGCGCGCGCGGGCGCGGCGGTGCTCGCAGGCTTCGCTGCCTTTTGGGCGCTTCCGCTCGGTGCGCTTCCGCTCGAGGCGCTGGCGCGTCAGGCCGTCAGCGGCGCTTGGGCAGGGTGATCACGAGCACGCCCGAGGCGAGGTGCGCGGAAGCCGCTTCGGCCTCCACCGGCTCGGGCAGGGGGATGGTGCGCTGGAACGGCCCCACGGCCCGCTCGGCGAACACCACGCTGCCCAGTTCCAGGCCGGGTTCGCGCAGGCCGGCGACCTGCAGGCCGTCCTCGTCGATGCCGATGTCCAGGTCTTCGAGCTGCACGCCTGGCACCTCCATGTGGAGCTGAAGCGCGTCACCCAGGTCGAGCAGGTCTGCCCGCGGCATGAGCGGGGTGGTGTGAGCGTGGTTCTCGAGCAGCGCGCCGACGCCGTCGCGGATCGACAGCAGTTCCTGGAGGTCGTTGGCGGTGCCGCCGTACTTCTCGATCTTCATGACCAGGAGTCTAGCACCAGGTCTTGAGCGGTCTGTTAGCGTTCGGCATGCCGACCGTGCCGATGCTGGCGGGCCCCACCGCGTCAGGGAAGAGCGACGCCGCGCTGCGGCTGGCCGAGCGTTACGGCCTCGAGGTGGTCACGGCCGACGCCATGCAGGTCTACGCCGGGATGGACATCGGCACGGCCAAACCTACGGTGGACGAGCGCGCGCGGGTGCCGCACCACCTGGTCGACGTCGTGACGCCGGCCGAGCCGTTCTCGGTCGCGGACTACGTCAGGGCGGCCGAAGCCGCGATCGACTCGGTGCTGGCCCGTGGCCGCTTGCCCATCGTCAGTGGCGGCACGGGCTTCTACCTACGCGCCCTGCGCGAGGGCCTACCGACGGTGCCGCCCGCCGACTTCGAGGCGCAGGCGCCGCTGTGGGAAGCGGTCGGGCAGGGCAGGCTCGACGAGCTCGTCTCGGAGCTGGAGGCTAAGGCGCCGGCCGACGCCGCCCGCGCGGCAGGCAACCCCAGGCGCGTGGTGCGCAGCCTCGAGGTGCTGCGCCGCACGGGCAGGCCGCCCAGCGCGTTCCCGACGCTGCCGCCCCGCCACCGCTACGACCTGGCGGTGCTGATGCCCCCCGCGCCCGAGCTGCGCACGCGGATTGCGGGCCGCGCGCGCCGCATGTTCGAGCGTGGCCTGGTGGCCGAGGTAGCGACGCTGCTGGAGGCGTACCCGGAGCAGCCCACGGCGCTGCAGGCCATCGGCTACAAGGAGGTCGTGGCGCACCTGCGCGGCGAGGCCAGCGAGGAGGAAGCCCTGGCGGCCGTCGAGCTGGCCACGCAGCGCTACGCCAAGCGCCAACGGACGTGGTTCCGTTCCGAGCGGGACGCAACGTACTTCCACGGGACGGGCGAGCAGGTCACGGCCGAGCTGGACGCCTGGATCGAGGCGTTGCTGGCGGGAAACGAGTGATCTATCGCGTGGGCCTCGACCCGACGTCAGGCATGGCCTGAACGGACCTCAGCTGCCCGCGACGGGTTCGCTCTCCTGCTCTTCCGGCTGCTCGTCCTCTCCGGAAGCGCGGCCCGGCTTGCGCCGGCCCTGGAAGAACCCCTTCACCTTGTCGACGACCGAGCCCTGCTCGCCGCCAGTTGCGGCGACCTTGCTCGCGGCCCCGACGGCTTCGTCGCTGGCTTCCGCGTACGCCTCGAGGTGCTCGCGCGCTTCGGCGCTCAGCTTCCTGGGCACCACGACCTTGACGGTGACGATCTGATCGCCGTCGCCCACCTGCCGCAGTCGGGGCATCCCCTTGCCGCGCAGTCGGAACTCGGTGCCCGGCTGGGTGCCGGCGGGCAGCACGAGCTCTTCCTCGCCGTCGAGGGTGGGGACGGAGAAGCGAGCGCCCAGCGCCGCCTGCGCCATGCCGACCTCGAGCTGGTAGTGCAGGTCGTCGCCGGCGCGCTCCAGGAACGGGTGCGGCTCCATCTCGACGTAGAGGTAGAGGTCGCCGGCCGGCGCGCCGTCGACGCCGGCGTTGCCTTCGCGCGGGACGCGCAAGCGGTAGCCGCCGTCGATGCCGCGGGGGAGGGTGACCTCGATACGGTCGCTGCTTATCTCGCGGCCCCGGCCGTTGCACACGCGGCAGGGCTCCGAGATGATCTGGCCGTCGCCGTGGCAGTCGGGGCAGGTGCGGGCGGTGATGACCGAGCCGAAGATCGACTGCGCCTGCACGCGCACCTGGCCGGCGCCGCCGCAGCGCTCGCACGTGGAACGCCCGTTGGAGCCCGGCTCGGCGCGTTCGCCGTGGCAGTGGTGGCACGCCTTGAGCCGCTCAATCTCCACCTCGACGGTGGCGCCATCGCGGGCTTGGTCGAGCGTCACCTTCAGCTCCGCCTCGAGGTCCTCGCCTGGCTGGCCGCGCTGGCGCGCCCTGCCGCCGCCGAAGTTGGCGCCGAAGTTGGCGCCGAACACCGAGGCGAAGATGTCGAAGATGTCCCCGTTCATGGGGACGCCCTCTTCGACGCTGCCGTACCGGTCGTAACGGGCGCGCTTCTCGGGGTCCGAGAGGACGGCGTAGGCCTCGTTGATGGCCTTGAACTTCTCCTCGGCCTCGGCGTTGCCGGGGTTGCGGTCGGGGTGGTAGGCCAGGGCCAGCTTCCGGTAGGCGGCCTTGATCGCCTTGCTGTCGGCCGTGTTCTCTACCTCGAGGATGGCGTAGTAGTCAGACATGCGTCGGCAAGTATAACGGAGGGTAGCCGGGGCGGCGGTTGCCCGGGGGTATCGGCCTCAGGGACGCGAACGCACGGCCGCGGCGCCCGCGCCGGCTTGGGCGCATCCCTCGTCCCGCCGTGGTGGCCGCATCGCTCGCTCTGCGGCGTCGGCCCGGTGAAAGCGCCGCGCCGCCACTAGGGCGGCGCGGCGGGTCTGGTCGGTTACGTGGGCTCGGCCCCTTCCTCCGGAAGCCTTCGCCCCAGTGCTCACGCGACGCCTGGAGGAGTCAACCGCGCCGCGTGAGCGTCTGAAGCCTTTTGGATGCCTCCTCGGCGTCGATCTCGCCGCGCTCGAGCAGGTCGAGCACGCTGGTGCGCTCTTCGGACTGGTCCGGGCCGACCTCGTAGCCGAGCGCCAGCAGCAGCTTCTCGAAGCGCAGGCGCACGGTGGGGTAGCTGACCCCCATGATGCGCTCGACCTCCTTGAGGTTGCCACGCACCTTGACGTAGAGGCGGAGGAACTCGAGGTTCTCCTCCGGAAGGACGGCGAACTCGTTGGGGGTGAAGCGGCCCTCGATCTTCACGCCGCTCGTCTCGCACTCGAGGCGGGTCACGAGCAGCGGTCCGCCGGTTACGGGGCAGGCGGTGGGCATGGGCAGTCTCTGCATCATTCTCTCCTGGTCTGTTCCGTGCGGCGCGGCCGCAGGGGGAAGTATCGCGCTGGCCTCAGTGGGCGACTAGCAGCACGCGGGTGCCGTTGGCGGACACCTCGAAGTAGGGCTCGCCGGGCGGCACCCGCAACAGGTCGCGCAGCGAGCCACCCGCGAAGTCGTCCATCAGGCGTAGGAAGCGTGTGAGTACCGTGCGCTCGTCGGCTGCGCCCGGCTGCGCGTCGGCCGTGTCGGCCTGACCGAACTCGATGCGGCGCCCGTTGATGGCGATGCCGGCGCCCATGCGTGCCCGCCATGTGGCGGGCAGCACGGGCAGCACCGCCTGCGCGAGCGTCGCCGCGCCCAGCGCGAAGGCCGCTACCTCCTCGAGCGCCCAGAGGGGGACGCCCCAGGAGATGTTCACCTTGTCGGCCTTCACGCGCAGCAGCAGGAAACGAGGGCGGACGTCGTCGAGGTAGGCACGTCGGCCCACCACGTCGAAGCGCCGCGGCTTGAGCATCAAACGACCTCGAGGACGATCCGGGTGCTGCCCTCGGTCGGGTCCTCGGACTGCGAGTCGATGTCGACCAGCTTCCCGTCCGGCAGGTCCTCGCCCAGGGCGTCGATCACCTCGTTGATGTTCACGCCGTGCTCCTGCAGCTCGGCGTTCGCTTCCTTCGGGAGGAAGCGGGTCGCGAAGCGCGCCAGGGCGAGCGGCACGTTGATGCGGATCCGGGTGTTCTCGCCGCCCTCGTCGGCGGGGTCCGTCGAGTCGATGGAGATGCGAAGCAGGCGCGCCTGGCCGCTGACGCGGCGGGCGGCGGGCGGCTCGAGGGCGCGGCCGGGCGCGTCGTTGCCCAGCGCCTTGAGCAGGTTGGCCGCATCGTCAACCGAGATGGTGCCGGCTGCCAGCATGTCGAGGATGCGGCGGCGGTCTCCGTTCTCAGCCACGGCGTGCCCCGAGGTTGATGTTGCCGGTGGTGATGTGCACGTCGAGCTTCGCGTCGCCGGCTCCGACCGCGCCAGAAAGGCCGGCCCCGAGGCCCTGACCGCTCGATCTCACGCCGTCGACGGAGCTGTTCGCGTTGCCGATGGAGACGTCGGCCTTGACGGTCACGCTCGAGGAGGGGCTCAGCTTCACGTTCACGTTCCCGGCGGTTACGTTCATGCGGTGCTCGCCTTCGTTCAGTTCCAGCACCACGTCGATGTCGCCGGCGCGGCTGGTGAAGTCGATGCCCTTCAGGCCGGTCGCCTCCAGGTTCCCGGCGGTCAGGTGGCCGCGCAGGTAGGGAACGCCTTCGAGGTCGACGTCGCCGGCCGTCGCCGCCAGGTCGACACCGTGACCGGGCGGGATGCGCACTTCGAGGTCGCCCGCGCGGAGCTTGCCGAGCACGCGGTCGAGCAGGCCGCCCCCGGCCTGATCCCAGCGCACGTGGAAGCCGTCGTTGCTGTCGTCCACGATCAGGTTGCCGGGTCCGTCGCTCTTCACGGCGGGTTTGCTCAGGCTCTCGTCGACCGTCACCTCTAGGTCGCCGGCCAGCATCTCGACCCGTACCCAACGGGTGCCCTCCGGTGCGACCTTGGTGCTGCCCGCAGGGGGAGCAGCGTTCGGAGACAGCGGCGGGCGCGGGCTCGCGGGCGGGCGCGGGGCAGACCCGGGACCCATGGGAGCCTCGGGCGGCAGGGGCGCGCGGGGCTGGGCCGGTCGGGCCGGGGTGCCGAACGCCGGTACCGAAGCGTCGGCCCTGTCGGTCAGGTCGGCTCCGTCAGCCCGGTCGGCTCTGTCGGCGAGGTCGGCTCGGTCCGCCGCGTCGGCCAGGTCGCCGGCGTTCGCAGGGGTGACCGTCGGCGCCTGCAGGGCCTGCGCCTCGGCGTCGATCTCCATCCCGACCTGCTCCAGCTCCTGGTCGACCGCCTGGGCGTCGGACAGGACCGCGATCAGGCGGTCGCCCTCCTCGGACGTGATGCGTCCGTCCTGCACCATCTGCTTGACTCTCTCGATATCCGTCACGTTCACGCTCCTAGGAAGTTGGGTCCGGGGTCAGAGCTCGAAGCCGACGTAGCGCTGCGGGCGTCCGTGGCCCGGAGCCTCGTAGCGGCCGTCGTCCAGCGTCCACGTCGTCTGGCCCTCGGCGGGCGAACCTGCGCTCGGCTCCAGCCGGGCGGCCCACGCCCGGAAGACCCGTGCCGTTGCGGTGGCGAGGCTGCTCGGCTTCACCGAACGGACGAGCCGGTCGTTCTGCGCTTGCTGGCGCAGGTTGGCTACGTACTCCTCACCTTTGCGGTTGAACCGGTAATCGAACATGCTCCCGCCTCCTTGTAAGGATGATAGGTGGGAGGTTACGTTTTGTCAAGTGCTTCTTTATAGAAGTTGCTTTTCGGCTTCCTACTCTGTGAATCCTTGCTTCACAACGTACGCTCCGTCGTGGAAGCCGGTCACCACGTAGCCCGCCTCCAGCAAACGGGTCAGCGTCACGCCTACAGCCGAACGCCAGCGTCTGACCAGGTCCGGGTCCTCGACCAGCAGCCTGTTCACGTCGCTGGGCACCGCCACACGCACCGTCGGCGCGTCGGCAGGCGGGGCGACGATGAGCGGCTCGGCATCGAGCGCGGGTCGATCGGAGCGCACTGCCCACACCTCACCGTCGGCCTCGGGCACCACCGTCTCGGCTTCCGCTTCTTCCACTTCTTCCACGTACTCCCGAGCCAGGCGCCTCTTCACCCGCGGCGACCTGAGCTGCCACAGCGCCAGCAGCCTGTCACTGCTCTGGCCACCGCCCAACGGACCGGCCAGCGGACCGTAGAAGTCGACCAGGTAGTCGAAGGCCACGGCGCGGAGGTACTCGAGGTTCAGGCGCGCGTTCCGCGCCTGGAGGGGGTCGAACGTCCAGCTGACCCACCCGATGCCCCGCTCGAGGCACCAATCGCGTTGGTGCCACTTGAGCGATTGGCCCACTCCCAGGCCACGGCCTTCGCTGCGGACCGCGACCATGTGCGAGTGCAGCCCCGCTCCCGACATGCCGCGGCCGTGCGGGGCGGCCAGGAACCCGTAGGAGAAGCCGACGATCTGGTCGTCCCGGAAAGCGGCGGCCAGCTGCCCGCCAGCGTGCTCTACGGCCCGGAGGTGCGCGGCCGGTACCACGTCGTCGGGACCCCAGATCTCGCGTTGGATCTTCTCGATCTCGACCAGGTCCTGATGCCCCAGGGCGGTCCGGATCTCGAAGAGTCGCTGGGTGGCGGTAGCGTCTGCGCTCATGTGCTCCGAGTCTATTTCACCGGAGCGCGCTTCGCGGCGCGGTTGTGGAAGCGGAGGTCCCGTCGTGCCCAGCGTATGACCCGGTTCCAGAGGATCGCTGTGCGGCTATTCCTCGCCCGGGGTCGGTGCGACCGTCGGCGCGGTACCCGTGAGGCTCAGGCGAGGCTCGTCGACCACCCAGCCCGTCACCGATTCCACGTACTCCTTGAGGAAGCGCCCGAGCGGCACCCCGTCGATCTCGGGAGCCGGCACGTCCAGCACCTCGCCGGTGCGGCGGCACACCACATGGTAGTGCGGCGTGACGTTGCTGTCGTACACGGCGTGCCCGTTCGGACTCTGGAACTCGCGCACCAGCCCGGCCTCGGCGAGCGTGGACAGGTTCAGGTAGACGGTCGAGAGGCTGAGCTCTTCGCCGCGCCCCTTGAGGTCGACGTACAGGCTCTCGGCGCTGACGTGCCTGTCCTCTTCGAGCAGGTAGCCGAGGATCACTTCGCGGGGCCGGCTGTAGCGCAGTCCGCGCTCCTTCAAGACCGCGCGAGTATCGAGGCGTTCGCGGCGAAGCTCGGCGTCCGCCGGGGCGGCTCGCCGCTGCTCCGGTACGGCCTTGGTGGCAGTATCGGCCGATCCCGAGCTTCTGGACTTGGACCTGGCCGGTGGTTTCCCGTGCTTCATGCCTCGTTGCGCCTCTCCAACGTCAGGTGCGTCGTTCCGGGCATGCTATCACGGGTCGGTTCGGCCGGAGAACGCCGTAAGTACCGAGCCTTACGGCGTTCTCCGGCCGATACCTGCGGCTTCGGGACGCGGCCGGCTCGAGCCGGGTCAGAGCAGATCCGACACCGCGTCGCGCTCTTCCAGCAGTTCCTGCTCCGAGAGACGCATGCGTTCCCGCACGAACTCGCTGTTCTTGAGGCCTTCCACCACTGTCACCTTGCCGCCTTGGATGGTCACGGGGAACGAGTACACGATCCCCTCCGCGACGCCGTACCAGCCCTGGCTGGGGATGGCCATGCTCACCCAGTCGCCGTCCTTCGTTCCCAGTGCCCAGTCGCGCATGTGGTCGATCGCGGCGTTGGCGGCCGAGGCGGCGCTGGAGGCGCCGCGCGCGTCGATGATGGCCGCGCCGCGCTTCTGCACTACCGGTATGAAGCTCTCCTCCACCCAGCCTTGGTCCGCGACGTCGGTGGCAGGACGACCATCGACCTGGGCGTGGCTCAGGTCCGGAACCTGCGTGCTAGAGTGGTTGCCCCAGATGATCATCCGCTGGATGGCGGCCACCTCGGCGCCGGACTTGGCAGCCAGCTGGCCGATGGCCCGGTTGTGGTCGAGGCGCGTCATGGCGCTGAACTGCTCGGGCTTCAGGTCGGGGGCGTTCCGCATGGCGATGAGGCAGTTGGTGTTGGCGGGGTTGCCTACCACCAGCACCTTCACGTCCTTCGACGCGTTGTCGTTGAGCGCCTTGCCCTGCACCGTGAAGATGGCGCCGTTGGCCTGCAGCAGGTCCTTGCGTTCCATGCCGGGCCCGCGCGGACGCGAGCCGACGAGGAGAGCGTAGTCCGCGTCCTTGAAGGCGACGTTCGGGTCGTCGCTGGTGCTGACGCCGTGCAGGAGCGGGAAGGCGCAGTCGACCAGTTCCATCACCACGCCGTCCAGGGCCTTCAGCGCCTGGGGGACCTCGAGAAGTTGCAGGATCACGGGCTGGTCCTTGCCCAGCATCTCGCCCGAAGCGATGCGGAACAGCAGCGCGTAACCGATCTGCCCGGCCGCCCCGGTGACCGCGACGCGAACTGGTTGCTTCATTGGAACACCTCGGTTCTGAAGTGGGTCGCGCGTGGGCTGCCGCCTTGGTAAGGGCTGTAACCGCAACGCGCCTCGGTGGAATGGTAACACCGGCTGCCGCGCGTCAGAGGGCGGCTTCGGCCTGGTGGGTGCCACGGTGCCCGCCAGGGTGTTCCGGGCTTGGCAGAGGGCGGGACATCTCGGGCCCGGGGGGCGTCAGGACGCTTCAGGCATGGCGGGTGCCCAGCGTCTCATGCCTGGTAGCCCAGCAGTTCCAGGAGGCGCTGCAGTTCGTCCTCGTTGTGGAAATGCAGCTCGATGCGCCCCTTCTTGCCGCCCGTGATGTTGACGCGCGTGCCCGCGAAGCGGCTGAGGTCCTGCTCCAACCGTTCGTAAGGCCTGGCAGGCCTCTGCTTCTCGGTGCCCTTGGGGCGCTTCAGCTCCTCGGCTTGGCGCACGGTGAGGCCACGGCGCACGATCTCGTCGAGCGCCCAGTCTCGGTCCGGCTCGGGCTGCGCCAGGATCGCGCGTGCGTGCCCGGCCGAGATGACACCGTCCTCGACCGCCGTCTGGGCCGCCTCCGGCAACGCCAGCAGCCGCAAGGTGTTGGCGATGGCGCTGCGGCTCTTCCCGACCGCTTTGGCCACCTTCTCCTGGTTGAGGCCGAAGTCGAGCAACTGCTTGAAGGCGCGAGCCTCCTCCATGGCGTTCAAGTCTTCGCGTTGCAGGTTCTCGACGATGGCGATCTCGAGCGTCTCCTGATCGCTCAGGTCGCGCACGACGGCCGGCACCGTGATCAGCCCTGCACGCTGGGCGGCGCGGAAGCGGCGCTCGCCGGCCACGATCTCGTAGCCCCCCTCGACGGGGCGCGCCAGGATGGGTTGCAGGATCCCCTTGTCGGCCACCGAAGCCGCGAGCTCGGCGATGGCCGTCTCGTCCATCCGCTGTCGCGGCTGGAACGGTGACGGGCGCAGCTGGGCCACCGGCACCTGCTGCACGCCCTTCTCCACCTTGGGCAGGAGGGCGTCCAGCCCCCGCCCCAGACCCCTAGCCTTGGCTGACACGCTCGATTACCTCCTCTGCCAGCGCCTGGTACGCGACAGCCCCTTGCGACGAGGGGGCGTAGTCGAGCACGGACTGGCCGTACGACGGGGCCTCGGCGAGGCGCACGGTTCGGGGGATGACGGTGTCGAACACCAGTTCCCCGAAGTGGCGCCGCACGTTCTCCTCCACCTCCTGGGACAGCCGCGTGCGGCCGTCGAACATGGTGAGCAGGATGCCAAGGATGCGGAGGTCGGAGTTGATCGATCCGCGCACCCGTTCGATCGTCTCCATCATGCTCGCGATCCCCTCGAGGGCGTAGTACTCGGTCTGCAGGGGGACGATGAGCAGGTCGGCGGCGGCGAGCGCGTTGAGCGTCAGCGCGCCGACCGACGGCGGAGCATCGATGACTATGAAATCGTAGTTCGGCCGCACACCGATCAGGCCGCGCGACAGCAGCAGCATGTTCTCGCGGCTGGCGTCGAGTTCGACCGCCGCGCCTGCCAGGTCGGCGGAGGACGCCAGCAGGTCGAGCTGGGGGATGGTGGTGCGGCTGACGGCTTGACGCGCCGAGGCGCGGCCGGCGATCACGTCGTAGACGGTGCCTTCCGGTTCGGTGATGCCCACGCCGCTGCTGGCGTTGGCCTGCGGGTCGAGGTCGACCAGGAGGATGTTCCGTCGTTCCGCGAGCGCCGCAGATAGGTTCACTGCTGTCGTCGTCTTGCCGACGCCACCCTTCTGGTTGATCACGCCGATGATTGGCACGCAGAGCCTCCGGGTAGCCGTACTGCGAAGAGGCTACCACGCGTTTCCAGCGGCTCTTCCAGGAGCTCGGCTCCTGCCGGGGTGGCCTCGGTAGCGTCCCCGACGCCGTTCCCGTCGAGTCCGGCGGCCCGCCAGAGCGCGTCGGCAACGATCGCTGCGCCCTCGGCGCGGCGACTGATGACGAAGCACGGGTCCTTGTGCAGGTGGCGTGTCAGCTCGACGATGGTGGACGGTTCCGCGACGGCCTGCGCCGTGATGACGTCGGCGCAGACGCCGGAGACATCACGCACGTCTTCGCCGAGCACCGTCGTGTTCGTCAAGCCAAGCTGGGCGGTCGCGAGCTCGAGGAACGCCGTCCTGCGCCTGCGCCTCTCGACGAGAACCACGCGTGATTCGGGCAGCGCGAGCGCTATCACCACGCCGGGTAACCCGACCCCGGAACCGACGTCGACGACCGTTGGGGCCGGTCCGGCCAGGCGTTCGATCAACGCAGCGTAGCTTTCGGCGTCGGCGATGTGCCGGGGCAGTTCACGTAAACCGGCATCGGAGAGCAGGTCTAGCGTGCGGTGATAGCGCTCGATCAGCTCTGCATACTTGTCGATGCCAGTTCGTAGGTCCATCATCCTGGGTCACGCTTCCTTTGCCGGCCATCTACCTTCGCTTGTTGTCCTAGCGGCTGTTGTCGGTGCCAGCCTAGCGTGCAGCCACCTGGTCGGCGTTGGAACGACCGTTCGCGATCGGCGGAGGCACCGATGTTTCACGTGAAACATCTACGGACGAGCGCTCCGGAATGTTTCACGTGAAACACTCCCTGGCACCCCATTACCCTGGCATGCAACTGCGACGCACAACATCACGTCCGCTTGCCCGCTATCGCCGGCGTTTATCCCGGCCTTCGGAAGAGGCGGGATCGACCACGACCGACTTCTGCCCCGGCTCGCACATTCGGAACGCGACGCAAACGGTTTCCTACTGTTTCACGTGAAACAACTCCACCGCCACCAAGCTGCCTGGTTGCGTTTATCCCCGAGACGCGCCCGCGATACCCTGCCCGGCGATTCGGAGACTAGCGGAAGCAACCTCACCCTGTACGGCAAGATCGCCACCGCTACCCGTCCGCTTCGTCTTGATGTGCACCAGCAACGCGGTCACGTCGCTGTCCCTCACCCCTCGGACCCGTTGCGCGGCTCCCAACGAAGCCGGGGCGGCGCGCTTGAGCGCCTGCGCGCCTTCGTTCGACAGGCTGGGTACGCGGTCGAAGTCGACACCCACCAGGCTCATCCGCTCGTACGAAGCGCGCCCCTCCAGTTGCTTGCGGGAGCGCTCGATGTAGGCAGCGTAGCGAACGAGGGTCTCGACCTTGGCGATCTCGTCGGGGGCCAGGGGGTCCTCGGCCGCACCGACGAGGTGCGTGACGTCGTCGTAGCCCACGCCGGGACGGCAGAGCATCGTGGCCGCCAGGTCCCCCTGGTGGCGGGTGCGGCCGAGGCGCTCCACCTCGCGTCCGACCCGTTCCTCGGACCGCCGTTGGCGCTCGAGGCTGCCGGCATCCACCGTGCCCCACTCGAACCCGAGGCCCATGAGCCGCTCGCTCGCGTTGTCCTGACGGTGCAGCAGGCGGAACTCGTTCCGCGACGTCAGCATGCGGTACGGCTCCTCGATACCCCAGCGGATCAGGTCGTCGAGCATCACGCCGATGTAGCCCTGGTCGCGCCGCACCGTCACGCGCTCCATGCCTGCGGCGTGGCGCGCGGCGTTCACGCCGGCGATGAAGCCCTGCGCCGCCGCTTCCTCGTAGCCGCTCGTCCCGTTGATCTGACCGGCCGAGAAGAGCCCAGTCAGCCGGCGTGACATCAAGGTGACGTCGAGTTGCGCCGGGTCGACGGCGTCGTACTCCACCGCGTAGGCGTAGCGGTGGATGAGGGCGCGCTCGAAGCCGGGCAGCGTCTTGATCATCTCGTCCTGGATGTGCGGCGGCATGGAGCTCGACAGGCCCTGCAGGTAGAGCTCGCTCGTGTTGACGCCGTCCGGCTCCACGAACAGGAGGTGATGGTCCTTGTCGGAGAAGCGCACCACCTTGTCCTCGATCGAGGGGCAGTAGCGCGGGCCGGTCGCGTCGATCTCGCCGCCGTACATGGCCGATTCGCCGAGGTTCTCCTGGATGAGTGCATGCGTCTGCGGGGTGGTGCGCGTCAGCCACGTCGCCGTGCTCGTCATGCGCGGCCCCGGCGTACCGCTGAACGTGCCGGGTGGGTCGTCCGAGGGCACCTCCTGCAGCACGCTCATGTCGACCGAGTCGGCGCGGATGCGGGGCGGCGTACCCGTCTTCAGACGGATGAGCTCGTGGCCCGTGGCCCGCAGGCTGGCGGACAGGTGGCGCGCGGGCGCCTCGCCCTGGCGCCCGGCCGGGCGCTGCTGCTTCCCGTACCAGACGACGCCTGCCAGGAACGTCCCCGTACAGAGCACGACGCTCGGCGCCGACAGCACCCGGCCGTCGGTCGTGTTGGCCCCCACCAGCACGCCATCCTCGACCAACAGGTCCGCGATCTCGGCCCGCACGATCGTCACGTTGGCGCTGCCTTCAACCAGCTCGCGCGCCGCGGCCGCATAGCCATCACGCTCGTTCTGCACCCGCAACGACTGCACCGCCGCCCCCTTGGAGGCGTTCAGCGTGCGCGTGTGGATGGCCGTCAGGTCCGCCAGCTTCCCCATCACGCCGCCGAGGGCGTGAAGCTCGAAGACGAGCTGCGACTTCCCAGGCCCGCCGATGGCAGGGTTGCAGGGCATGAGGCCGATCTTGGAAGGGTTGGGCAGCACCAGCGCCGTGTTGGCACCGAGGCGCGCGGCAGCGAGGGTCGCCTCGATGCCGGCGTGCCCGCCGCCCACCACGATCACGTCGAACTTCAGTTCCATCAGCTACCTACCGTCTTCCTGCGGGCCGTTCCCACCCTGCGGAGCGGCTGTTTCGCGACCTCAGAGTATAGCCAGCGCCGCGCCCAAGTGACGGTAAGGTGGCGGCGCAGCATCTGATACACTGCTGCACCGGTGCCCCGGCAGCATGCTCGCACCAAGGCTCGACCGCCTTGGTGGCGCGGTTCGCCCCTGGGCGCTGACAACCCACACTCTCGCGAGTTGGTCGCTTCCGCCCGGTGGACCGAGCGGCTCCGTCCTCCCCCGAGCCCCGCCGCAGGCGGGGTTACGTTTCCCGCCCTCGTCACACGTACGGGAACGGCAGCGGCCGACACGGCGATGAACGGAACGCGAAGCAATCGAGCGTGGGTGCTCGGCAGCTGGTCGCGCGCCGTCCGAAGGGCGGCGCAGGTCGAAAGGGACGGTAGGAGGCCATGGCAGGCAACGACCTAGGGATCTGGAACGACGTCATCGCGCACGTGCGCGAAGAGATCCCCGAAGTGGAGTTCCGGACCTGGTTCACCAACGTCTCCCTGGTGGGCATAGAGGACGGCGCCTTCGTCATCGGAGTGCCGACGACCTTCTCCCGCGACTGGATCCGCAACCACTACAACTCCATCCTGTCCGACTCGCTCCAGAAGGTCGGCGTGGCCACACCCCGGTTCGAGTTCCAGGTCATCCCGGCCAAAGGGGTCGAGCAGCAGGACATCTTCAGCGCCAGGCCCGAGAGCGCCGCGCCGGCGGCCGAGCAGCGGCGCAACAAGCCGCACCTGAACCCGAAGTACGTCTTCGCCAACTTCATCGTCGGCGAGAACAACAACTTCGCGCACGCTGCTGCCGTGGCCGTGGTGGAGGCGCCCGGCCAGGCGTACAACCCGCTCTTCCTGTACGGCGAAGCGGGCCTGGGCAAGACGCACCTGATGCACGCCGTGGGGCACGCGGTCGCGGAGCGCAACCCCCACCTGTCCATCGAGTACGTGACCACCGAGGCGTTCACCAACGACCTGATCACCGCGATCCGCGAGGACCGCATGATGCAGTTCCGCGACCGCTACCGCAGCATCGACGTGCTGCTGATCGACGACATCCAGTTCATCGCCGGCAAGGAGCGCACCCAGGAGGAGTTCTTCCATACCTTCAACGCGCTCTACGAGTCGGGCAAGCAGATCATCATGTCGTCCGACCGGCCGCCGAAGGACATCCCCACGCTCGAGAACCGCCTGCGCAGCCGCTTCGAGTGGGGCCTGATAACCGACATCCAGGCGCCGGAGCTCGAGACGCGCATCGCCATCCTCGCCATGAACGCCGAGTACCGCGGCGTGAAGGTGCCTCCCGACGTCATCGACTACATCGCGCGGCACGTGACCTCCAACATCCGCGAGCTCGAGGGCGCTCTGGTGCGCGCCATCGTCTACTCGTCGATGAGCCAGCAGCCATTGAACCGTCAGACGGTCGCCAAGGCGCTGTCCGACGTCTTCGCGCCCAGCGACGTCAACCTGACCATGGTCGACATCCTCCAGCGCACCTGCGAGCACTTCGGCGTGAAGATCGAAGACATACGCGGCAAGGGGCGGCGCCAGGAACTCGTGGTGCCACGCCAGGTGGCCATGTACCTGATACGCGAGCTGACCACCCACTCCTTCCCCGAGATCGGCGCCTACTTCTCGAACCGCGACCACTCGACCGTCATGTACGCGGTCAACAAGGTCCAGGGCCAGCTGGATAGCGGCTCCGAGATCGCCAAGGCCGTGCGGGCGCTGAAGGAATCGCTCGTCTGACCGGCGAACGGCGGAACGGCGGAACGGCGGAACGGTCATGAAACCGCCGTGGAACCCGACCCCCGCCAACCTGTGGGAAAGCCTGTGGACAACCTGTCCAGAAGTTGTTGAGGCGTCTGTGGAGGAACCGCATCACGGGAGGGCCTGTAGAGAGCGGTGGACAGTTCACACCCTTCTCCACAGGCGACCGCCACTTCTCCACAGCGCTGTTCACAGGCACTATCCCGTCCCAGACGGGTCCGAAGGCACTTCTCCACACTTTCCGCAGCCCCTACTATTAGGGCTTCTCCAACCTTCAGAGGGATGAATTCGCCTAGGCAGATACCCAGCTGGGCGTTCGGGAACCGTTCGAGACCTGCCATACGACACGGTCGCCCCATCAGGTATGCTTTATGCGCGCCCGTGCCGCACGGTGTTCCTACGTCATCACGGGCTAGGAGAGTTGCATGAAGGTCCTCGTCCCGAAGAAGAGCCTCGCCGACACGCTGGCGCGTGTGGAACGGATCGTCCCGAACCGCTCGAGCAACCCTGGCCTCAGCCTGCTGCGCATAGACGTGCAGGACGACGCTCTGGAGCTCAGCGGCTCGAACATGGACGTCGACATCCGGGCGCAGCTCTCCGCCGACGTTCGCGGAACCGGCACCTACGCCGTCACGGCCCATGTGTTCGGGCAGGTGGTGCGCGCGCTGCCGGGCGAGGACGTCGAACTGGATTTCGGCGAGAACGAGATGCAGATCAGCTCGGGCACCTACACCACGAAGCTGCAGCTGATGTCCCCCTCCTCGGCGCCCGTGCTCACCTTCCCGACCAGCCACGAAGGCAGCATCGACGGGACGCTCCTCGCGCGTGCCCTGAGCTCCGTCAGGTACGCGGCCGCGCTCGCCGACTTCCAGGCGGTCTTCCGTGGGGTGAAGCTCGAACTGCGCGACGCGCATACCCGAGCCGTCGCCACCGACGGTTTCCGCCTCGCCTACTACCACCTCGAGACGAGCACGGGGCTCGACGCCGACCTCATCGTGCCCGCCCGCAGCGTCGAAGAGCTGCTGCGCGTGCTGGGTGACGGCGAGGTAGCGCTGCACCTCGAGGAAGGGCAGCTGAGCGTCGCGCACGGCGACTACTCGCTCAACCTCAAGCTCATGGACGGGACGTTCCCCGACTACCAGCGCGTGATCCCCACCACTTTCCCCGTCAGCATCACGCTGCCGGCCAGCCGCCTCTCCGACGCCGTGGCGCGCGTGGCACTCATGGCCGACAAGAGCGCGAACAACCGCGTCGACCTCTTCGTGAAGGACGGCCAACTGCAGATCACCGCCGAGGGCGGCTTCGGCCGAAGCCAGGAAGCCATCGACGTGCTGCAGGAAGGAACGGATTCCGAGATCCAGCTGGCCTACAACTCCAAGTACCTGGTCGACGCGCTGGCGCCGTCGGCTGGGGACGTACGGTTGAGGTTCTCGGGTCCCAACTCTTCCCCTAGCGTTGTTGACGCCCTGGGCGACCCGGGCTACCTGGCCATGGTCGTCCCGCTCAGGACCAGCTGAGCGCACTGAAGCAGGACCAGGCGAACGTTCGGAACCCGCAGGCCCCTCTCCCCTCAGGAGGACCGATGACCACCATAGAAGACGTACGCGCCATCGAGCTGCTCGATTCGCGCGGGAACCCCACCGTGGGCGCCGTCGTGACGCTCGCAGGCGGTGACCAGGGCAGCGCAGCCGTGCCCTCCGGCGCCTCGACGGGCGCCCACGAGGCCGTAGAGCTGCGCGACGGCGGCGACCGCTACCTCGGCAAGGGCGTGCAGGAGGCGGTGCGCAACATCGACGACCGCATCGCTCACGAGGTGATCGGCATGGACGCCGTCGACCAGGCCGCCGTCGACCGCGCCATGAGCGAGCTGGACGGAACGCCCAACAAGGGTGAGATCGGCGCCAACGCCATCCTGGCCGTCTCCCTCGCCACCGCGCGCGCCGCGGCGAACGCGCTGCAGCTGCCGCTCTACCGCTACCTCGGGGGCACCAACGGGCGCGTCCTGCCCGTGCCCCTCATGAACGTGATCAACGGTGGCCAGCACGCCGACAACGCCGTCGACATGCAGGAGTTCATGCTGCTGCCCGTCGGCTTCACCACCTTCGGCACCGCCCTGCGCGCCGGCGTGGAGACGTTCCACCAGTTGCGCAAGGTGCTGGCCGCCCGCGGCTACAACACCAACGTCGGCGACGAGGGCGGCTTCGCCCCCGACCTCAAGAGCAACCAGGAAGCCCTCGAGGTGCTGCTGGAGGCGATCGAGAAGGCCGGCTACGCGCCCGGCGAAGAGATCGCCATCGCCCTCGACCCCGCCAGCACCGAGTTCTACCGCGACGGCAAGTACCACCTCGAGGCCGAGGGCAAGGTGCTCGACACCGACGGCATGATCGACTACTGGGAGGAGTGGGTGGACCGCTACCCCATCCTCTCGATCGAGGACGGCCTCGCCGAGGACGACTGGGACGGCTGGGCGAAGCTCACCGCCCGGATCGGCGACCGGGTGCAGCTCGTGGGCGACGACCTGTTCGTCACGAACAGCACGCGCCTCAAGCGCGGCATCGACGCCGGCGTCGGCAACTCGATCCTCGTGAAGCTGAACCAGATCGGCACCCTCACCGAGTCGATGGACGCCATCGAGCTCGCCAAGAGCTACGGCTACCGCAACGTCATCAGCCACCGCTCGGGCGAGACCGAGGACGCCTTCATCGCCGACCTGGCGGTGGGCGTGAACGCCGGCCAGATCAAGACCGGCTCGGCCAGCCGCTCCGACCGCACGGCCAAGTACAACCGCCTGCTGCAGATCGAGCAGGAGCTGGGCGACGCCGCGCGCTACCTGGGCAAGGCGGCGCTGGAACGATGACCACCATCGTCCCGTCGCGCCGCACCCGCATCGTGGCGACCCTAGGGCCCGCCACCGACACGAAAGAGATGATCGCCGAGCTCATCAAGGCCGGGGTGAACCTCTTCCGCATCAACTTCTCGCACGGCGATCAGCAGCTGCACCGCCAGACCGTCGAGAACATCCGCGCCGCGTCCAAGGACCTGGGGGTGCCGGTAGGGATCCTGCAGGACCTGCAGGGCCCGAAGATCCGCGTGGCGCGTTTCAAGGATGGGAAGGTCACGCTCGAGGAGGGCGCGGCTTTCGACCTGACCACGGACGACGACTCGCCCGGCGACGCCACGCGCGTCGGCGTGACCTACAAGGGGCTCGTCACCGACGTCAAGCCCAACGACGTCCTCCTGCTGGACGACGGGCGCCTCGAGCTGAAGGTCACGGGCATCAAGGACGCGACGATCCAGACCGAGGTCGTGGTCGGGGGCGTGCTGAGCAACAACAAGGGGATCAACATCCCCGGCGCCAACCTGAGCATCCCCGCCCTGACCGACAAGGACGTCGAAGACCTGAAGTTCGGCGCCGAGCTCGACGTCGACTGGGTGGCGATCAGCTTCGTGCGCAGCCGCGACGACCTGCTGCTGGCGCGGCACTACATGGCGCGCGCCGGCTCGCAGGCGAAGCTGATGGCGAAGATCGAGAAGCCGGGCGCCGTGGACCGCTTCAGCGAGATCATCCAGGAGGTCGACGGCATCATGGTGGCGCGCGGCGACCTGGGCGTCGAGATGCCGCCCGAGAAGGTCCCCCTCATCCAGAAGGACCTGATCCGCGCGTGCATGGCGGCCGGCAAGCCCGTCGTCACCGCCACGCAGATGCTCGAGTCGATGATCCACAACTCGACCCCCACCCGCGCGGAGGCGTCGGACGTCGCGAACGCCATCTACGACGGCACCGACGCCGTGATGCTGTCGGCCGAGACGGCGGTCGGGTCGCACCCGATCGAGGCGGTGCGGATGATGGACCGGATCGCGCGCGCGGTGGAGTCGGACGACGACTTCCACGAGAAGTTCCGCAAGCAGATGCCGATGGCCGACACCAGCACGCCGGACGCGGTCGCCATCGCGGCCGTCGAGATGACCTACAACCTCGACGCGCAGCTGATCGTCACCTTCACCTCTACGGGCACCACGGCCCTGCGCGTGGCCCGCAACCGGCCGCCGACGCCGGTGCTGGCCATCACCCCCAACGAGCGCGCCCTGCGGCAGCTGATGGTCGTGTGGGGCGTCATCCCGGTTCACAGCGAGGACATCCACGACACCGACGAGATGGTGAAGGTGGCGTCCGCCGCGATCAAGAAGCTGAACCTGTTGGCGCCCGACGACCGCTACGTGATCACGGCCGGCGTGCCGTTCGGCATGCGCGGCACCACGAACCTGATCCGCGTCGAGCGGCTGCGCTGAGGGCGGGCGCTGGCGGCCGCGGGCGTCGTAGCTAGCGGTCCGCGCACGAGCACCGACGCGCCACGGCAGTCACGGCACGACAGACGGCGACACGGCAGCCATGACGCGATACACAACCCGCCGCGACCCGACACTCAACCCGACACGGAAGCGCCGCCCCCCATAAGGAGGCGGCGCTTCTGCCTACCAGCCCGAGGGCTGGCGCCGTACCTGCGCGGACGCCATGACAGGCGTCCGCGCGAAGGCTTGGGGTTACTCCTCGGCCACTACCAGGATCTTGAGATCGATGGTGACCTCGGGGTGGGGCCGGTAGGGAACCGTGTGCTCGCCGGTCAGCTTGATCGGCTCGTCGAGGAGCACCTTGCGGCGGTCGATCTCGACGTCGTAGGCGGCCTTGAGGGCGTCCGCGATGTCGCGGTTGCCGACCGAGCCGTAGATGCGGCCGTCGCCGGCGCGCACGCGGATCTCGATCTGGGCGTCGCCCAGCATGCCGGCGAGGCGCTCGGCATCGGCCTTGCGCTCGGCCAGCTGCTTGGCGCGCTGCGAGAGTCGGGCCTGGAGCTCGGCTTCGTTGGCCTTGGTGGCCGGAAGCGCGAGGCCCTGGGGAACGAGGAAGTTCCGGGCGTAGCCGTCCTTGACGCGGACGATGTCGCCTGCTTCTCCCAGCTTCTCGACGGGTTCCAGCAGGATCACGTTCACTTCCGCACCAGCTTCTCGGTGATCGGGATGATCGCTAGCATGCGCGCGCGCTTGATCGTGGTGGCGAGCCTACGCTGATGCCTGGCGCACACGCCGGTGCGGCGACGGGGCAGGATCTTGGCGGTGTCGGAGATGAACCGCCGGAGCATGCGTCCGTCGTGGTAATCCATGATCTCGAACTCGCCCGTGCAGAACGGGCATACGCGTGGTCTACGGCCGCGACGGCCGCCCCCACGTCCACGGCGGCGATCGCCGCCTCTAGCTTCTCTTGCCATCTAGAAAGGTAGGTCCTCTTCTGGTGGAAATTCTTCGTCGATATCGAGCGTCGACGGTCTCGCCTGGGCGCCCGTAGGTTGTGGCCTTTCGGGGCGGGTTCCGGCTCCACCGCTGCCGGGACCGCGAGTTAGGAACTCGACGCGCTGACCTTCCAGACGCGTCGTGAACCGACGGTTACCTTCCTTGTCGGTCCAAGAATCGTTGACGAGCCTGCCCATGACGAAGACGCCGTCGCCGCGCTTCAGTTCGCCGGTCGCTTCCGCCAGCTCGCGCCAGACGGTCACGTCCACGAAGTGCGTACGCTCCTGGTCCTCGCCGCTGCGGTTGCGGAAACGCTCGTTGACCGCCACGCCGAAGCGCGTGACCGCCGCCCCCGAGGGGGTGTAGCGGAGCTCCGCGTCGCGGGTGAGGTTGCCGACGATGACGACCTGGTTGAGGGCGTCCTTCAGCCGGTGCTGACCGCGGGCGTCGATGACGGTCGGCTCGTCGGCGCGCGCGCCGTAGGTGAGAACGTCCACGCGCGAGGCGTTGACGTCCAGCGCCGAGCGCTTCTGACCGTCGGGCGTCTCCCAGTTGCGGTAGTTCAGGCGACCCTCAACCAGGACGGCAGTGCCTTCCTGGAGTTGGTTGGCCAGAAGCTCCGCCTGGGCGCCGAAGACCGTCGCCCGGTGGTACCAGGCCAGCTCGCGCTGCTCGCCGTCGTCCCCCGTGACGTGGTCGTTGCCAGCCAGGTTCAGCTCGAGGATGGCCAACCCTGCGGGGGTGTAGCGCATCTCGGGAGCCTGCACCAGCGTGCCGATCAGGTATACGTTGTTCAAACCACGTGCCATGGGGTCCTTCTCCTGTAGCTCGTCACTCGGTTCTTGGCTTAGGCGGCAGCTTCGGCCGTACCTTCGGCCTTCGGCTCCTTCTTCGTCTTCCACTCCGGGCGTTCCCGGACGACCAGGACTCGCATGACGTTATCGCGCTGACGCAGTGCAGCTTCGATCGTCTTGGGCGTTTCTCCGGTCAGGTGTAGGCGGTAGATGAGGTAGTAGCCCTCGTTCCCCTTGCGGATCGGGTACGCCAAACGGCGCAGGCCCCACTCGTCGAGGCCGAGGATCTCCCCACCCGCGCGCTCCACCTGGAGGGCGACGGCGTCCTTCTCGGTCTGAACCTGCTGTTCGTTCAGGCTCGGGTCGAGGATGACGTTGAGGTCGTACTTGACTTCTTGCGGCATGTGCACCTCCTTCCAGGCTGGTGGCGCGGCTCCGGAGTCCGGAACCAGCGTCGGCGCGCGGCTCGGGCGAGGCCTCTTGGCCTACCCTTGCCAACGGCACGACGCGCCGGGCCGCTCCCGGCCCGTGCTCGCCCTTCCCAGCGTCGGCTCGCCACCACGCACCGTTACGAACCGTTAGGAACGCTCCGAACGGCGGCGCGGCAAATACCTACAGTAGCACAGCCCCCTACGCTGCGAACGAGGCTGGGATGCGACGAAACCAGGCGCGAACCGTCACCAGGGGCCCCGGGCCGGCCCCGTCCAGCCGAAGGCCGGGCCGTCGGTCGTGGCCACCCCCTCGGTGCCGTCCAGGACGTAGTAGAGCAGCGGCGTCGAGAGGATCGGCCGCGGCTCCGGGGTGACCAGGAACGCCGCAGCGTCCAGGTACAGGCTCGCGGCGCCGCCGGGGCCGACCGGCAGGTCGAGCGCCGCCGCGGGCCGGCGTGCGGGCAGGCCCGGGTCAGAGGGGGACTGGTAGGACTCGTCCCAGGGTGTCAGGGAGGCGGGGTCGAGGTACGACAGCCCAGGCCGCTCTCCGTAGACGAGGGAGCGCCACAGGGGCACGTTGGCGTTCCTGCCGAAAGCAGCGATGACCCCGTCGCCCAGGGCGCTGGGAGGCGCGTATTCCAGTGCCGCCACGACCATGCCGCTGTCGCCGGCACCCAATCCGAGCTCTGCCACCATCCCGATGCCGGGCAGCGAGTCGGGCCCGACGAGCATCAGCACCCGAGCCTCCCACAGCTCGGAGGCACGCGCCGGCGTGCTCACGTGCGCCACGCGCGCGGCGATGCGGGCGCTGGCCTCGGCTCCGCTGCGGCAGCGCAAGCTGACGCGGTCGAAGTCCAGGGTGCTGCTCGCCCTGACGTTCACGCGCAGGTACGGATGCGGTGCCGCCAAGTCGAGGGCGCCGCTCAGGTGCTCTACGTCGGCGCCGCCCACCTCGAGCGTTCCGGCCGGCCCGCCGAGGCGCAGCGAGACCAGCGTGTCGCCTCCGCCGTTACCCTCCGCCAGGCTGCAGCCGCTGCCGTACAGGAGCAGCTCGCCCCGCCGTCCGTCGCTCCAGCCGAAGTAGGCGCCGGGGCGCAGGCTCGGGGAGCCGTGGTCGTAGATCCAGGCGACGTTGGCCGGCAGGAACCCTGCGGCGCCGCGCAGCAACGCTGGCAGGCCGGGCACGCGCGCTGCCAGGTCGGGCGAACCCAGGGCGAGCGTCAGCAGCCCGGCGATCACCAGCACCGGAACGGCCAGAAGCGCCGAAGCGCGCCATGCGTGCCGGCCGGCCCGCCCGACCGGACGCGCAGCAGCGCGGCGCCCGGACCCCGCGCGGCGTGTCATGCGCCCCCTCGCTCGCCGCACAGCAGCGCCAGGTCGAGGGCGGCCTCGGCGTGCGCCAGACGGGCGAACGTCAGGTCGGCGCGCAGGCCCACGAGCTGCAGTTCGACGACCGGGTCCGCCGCCGGCCGGTGCGCGGCGGCGCGCGCCTCTTCAAGGTCGGCCAGCCCGAGCACGTCACGCACGAACCAGAGGAGCTTGAGCTGCGCCGTCCCGATATCGTCGGCGGCGTTCGCTAGGGCTCTGCTCAGGCCGTCGATGTCGCGCTCGAGGTGCGTCAGCTCTGCCTCCAGCTTCTCGGCAGCGGCGTGCGGCACGTCGCCCGCCAGGTGGAAAGGGTCGAGGCGCGGCGGCCAGGTGACGCTCAGCGCCTGGTCGGCGCCCGTCGGGGTGAGCCCGGCGCTCAGCTGTCCGGTCACGGGCAGGGTCGGGGGCAGGGGCAGGCGCGCCTCGAGCCTGACCGTCCCCGAGAAGGCGCCGTGACGGTAAGCTCCGCCCGCATGGAGCTCGACTCGCAGGTCGGGCGCGCCGCGAACGTGCCAGTCGATCAGCTGCTCTTCGTGACGCGCACGCGCCAGCTCGGCGAAGGGCGATGCCGCTAGGCACGCAGCCGCGTCCATGTCGGGCGTTCCCAGCTCAGCGAGGAGCGTTGCCAGGGGCGGCAGGAGCAACGTGGCGGTGGCCACCGGATCGCCGCCCGCCCCAACTGCGAGGTCGCGCGCCACCTGCTCTGCCAGGAGCCTGGAGTTCGTGCGCGCGTAAGCGTGCAGCCCCGCGACGTTGCGCACGAGGCCTATCATCTCGCGCTCGTCGGGCGCTGCTGCGAACGCGGCGGACACGTCGGCAGGCTGCCGCCAACCCGTCTCGGCGATCCGGCCGAGCGCGGCGCCTGCCTCCGCCTCGAGCTCGGAGAACGCAGCCAGAAGCAGCACCGTCCGCACGAACTCCGTGCGCGCCTCGGCGGCAGCCACCGCCTGCTCGAGGGTGAGCGTCGCCCACCTCTGCGACTGGAGCGCCCGGTTGGGCGCGTCCAGGCTGCGGTAGAGCGGCATCACGGCCGACAGGTCCAGGTCGAGCGAGAGGCCCGAGGAACGGCGCCACTCCAGCCGCTCGCGCAGCGTGAACGACGGGAACGAGTCGTAGTCGAGCTGCGTGTCGAGCGCCGCGAGCTGCTCCGTTACAGCCTGCAACGCCGAGCCCGGCACGTAGCTGGCCGCGAACGCGGCCTCCAGCTCTGCCAGCGTCATGGCTGCCTGCCCGCCGGCGGCCGCGCACAGGGGCAGGAGGGAACAGACGAGAGCATGCGCCAGGCGAAGGAGCCGGTTGCGCTCCCTTCTCACGGCAGCCCCGCTCCCCAGGCGCTGGCGAGACGGGGCCCCGGCAGGGTGTAACGCTCGCCGTCCAGCTCGACGAGGATGACGGGCCTGAAGGTCATCGCCCCGGCGCCGGTCGGGAGGCGCCGGCCGGGGTCGAGCACTAGCCCGAAGTACGCGGTCTCGCCCGGCGCCAGCGTGGTGGGCTCGAAAGGCGCCGCGTCGAGCTGGAGGTCTGCGTACCTGCCGCGGTAGGTCTCGGGGTCGTACCGGAAGGCGGTGCCCATGACCTCGGAGAACGCCGCGTCGTTGCCCAGGCCGAGGATGTGCAGGGGCGTGTCCGACGTGTTCTGGACGGTAACCTCGATCATCTCGGCGTGCGTGTCCGCGAGGCTCGAGTTCCAGGGCAGCCGCGCCTGGCCACGGACGAACTTCGTGAAGACGTCGTAGTTGGCTGGCACGTCGGGCACGTGAGTCACGGCCACCAGGGCGGCGGCGGACCATGACCGCTCGCCGTCGCCGAACTCGAGCTCGACGCGCGTCACGCAGCTGCCGGGCTGGGGCATCCGCATGCGCACGATCACGACGCTGTCGGGCGGCCCGGTGAGCACGTCTTCGATCACCAGGCAGCCTTCGGCCGAGTAGCTGAGCTCGTCCCACTCCTCGAACGGCGGGGGCGGAACGAACAGGTCGATGGTGCCGTCTTCGCTGGTCAGAACGTCCTGATAATGCAGGGCCACGAGCCTGGCGACTGGCTCGCCAGGAAGCCCCTGAGCCGAGGCCGTGCCGCCGACCGCCAGCAAGGCGGCCGCCAGCAACGCGGCCGCCAGCGAAGCGAGCGACGTCCAGCGGGGAGGAAGCGGATCGAAGGCCGTACGTTGGGAAGGTGCCATCTCTCTCCTATCTGTGGCGTGTTGCGGTGGGCGAGACGGAGCCTCGCCCACCGGATCTGGCTCAGCGGCTCTCGACGGGCTCGATGAAGGAGAGTCGGTTCTCCACCCTTGCGCTCTCGGTGCGGGTGGTGGACTCGCGGCTGCCGTCGTCGTAGACCCAGACCTCACGAGACGTGTAGGTGGTGTAGGTGACGCGGTCGACGAGGTACAGCGTGACCGTGCGGTACGGGGCCACGGTTATGGAGTCGGTCTTCGTGTCGTCGCAGTGGTACACCGTGCCGACGGTGAGACCGAGCTGCCTGCCGATGTTCACGCCCGCGCTGACCAGCACGTTGCGGCAGCCGTCGTTGTAGTGGTACTGGACGGTCCTCGGTTGGCTGGTGTAGTTGGGGATGTAGTCGTGAACGCGGCGGTTCTGGAAGACGGGGCTGCTGGTGCGTTCGCCGATCATCTCCCACTCGGTCCCGATGACGGTGGGGTAATGCTTCTCTTCCTCCTCGTCCTTGCAGGTTCTGCAGATGCCGGCCGTTACGTCGGCGAGCTCTGCCTGACCGATCAGCTCGATCGAGCTGGCGTGGTGTGTCGAGGCGGTCGCGAGCGTGGCGGTGGTGACCGAGAGGGCCATCAGGAGCGTGAGGCTGGCGGCCCAGAGAACGAAGCGCTTCATGTCTTCTCCTTGTAGGGGCAGGGTGTCAGGTCGGCCGCTGGCTGGTTGGGGCACCTCCGTCCGTCCCCGCTGCGCCGCGCGCCGCCGCGAGGGTCAGGACGACCACCGCGAGGCACACCAGCGCGCCCACCCAGTTCCCGTACCTGACGTACGGGGTAGGGCTGGCCCCGGTACCGAGCGTGGCGCGAAGGAGAGCGGTTTCGCCGGCCGCCGAGGCGGCCACCGCCCTCCCGGCGCCGTCGAGGATGGCGCTTGGCCCCGTGTTCGAAGCGAACGCCACGGGCAGGCCCGTCTCGACGGCGCGCACGCGCGCCACGCGCAGGTGTTGACGTGGGACGTCTCCGCGTGCGGCGAAGGCGTCGTCGGTGAGGACGGCGAGCAGTTCGGCGCCGGCCGCAGCCGCCGCGCGCACAGTCGCCGGGAAGAGAACGTCGTAGCAGATGGATGGAGCTGCGGCCACTCCCGCGAGCGGCGTCAGCGGCACGTGGGTGCCGGGCGCGAGCCCCGCCTCGGCGACGGGCACCAGGTGCACCTTGTCGTAGAACGCATGCAGCCGGCCTCCGGACCAGAGGAACGCGGAGTTGCTGTCGGTGCCATCGTCCGAGCGTCCAGCCGCGCCCAGCAGGGAGGGCGGCAGGGCGGCGAGCGTCATCAGCGTCCGGTCGTCGAGCGCCGCGAACTCGCCGTCGTGGAGCACGACGCCGGGCATGGAGCCCTCGGGCCAGACGAGCAGGTCGACGCCCGGTGCGGTGGCCGGAGCCGCCAGGGTCGCCATCTCTTCGAGGAGCGCCTGCCGCACCTGCGGTACGCGCTGGGCGGCGGCCAGGAGGGCCGTGGGTCGGTTGGGTTGCGCTACGGCGACGTCGATGGCGCGCTCGCCCGTTCCGGGCGCGGGCGCCGTCAGCGCGGCAGCACAGGCGGCGCCGGCCAGACAGGCGAGGCACGCCACGGCCCAAGCCCGGGCCAGCCCCAGCCACAGCTGCAGCAGGAGCGCGTTTCCGAGTAGGACGGCCAGGCTGACGGCCGTCACCGAGCCCAGGCGCGCGAGGTGCACCACGGGCAGGTCGGCCTGGGTGTAGCCGATCACGTTGAGAGGCAGGGCGTAGGCGCCGAGCAGGGCCGGCTGCGCAGGCAGCAGCTCGGCGAGCGTCCAGAAGAGCGCCACCGTGAGGGGCCCCAGGCTGCCAGGCAGCTTCCGCGCCAGCAGCCACGCCAGTGCGCCGGCCGCCCCGAACGGAACCGCACCGAGCGCCACCGCCAGCAGGTACCAGCCAGGGCCGATGCCTGCCGCCGGCTCGTACGCGACGCTGGCCGTGCCGGTTGCCGCGACGGCGGTGAGAGCGGCCGCTTGCCACCAGGTGCGCGCAACGAGCGCCGCCCCGAAGACGGGCGCCAACGCCACCCAGGCCAGCGGGCTCGGACCCCACGGCCTTGCGGACAGCGCGAGCAGGCCTGCGGTAGCTAGGGCGCACGTCCACGGCGCCACGGCGAAGAGCGTACGGGACTCGGCGGTAGTGCGCTGCAGCGCAGCGCCGCGCACGGGAGCGACGGCGGCGCGCGTCATCGCGCGCTCCGGAGCAGGTACACGCGGCCGCTGAAGCGCTGCGCCAGGCCGGTTGCGGCTACGACGTAGGCGCCGACAGCCGGGTCGCCGACGACGAGGTAGCCGTGGGCGCTGGCGCCGACGACCACGAGGTGGCCCAGGTCCTCGCCGTCGCCGGCAGGGGCGGAGGCGGAACCTTCGGCCTCCTGTGCGTGAAGGTGCGCCACGTACGGCACGGGCAGCCGTGCCAGTTCCGATGCGGGCACCCGATACCAGGCGCCGGCCAGGCCCGCGCCTTCGGCGAGGCGCGCGAACTCCTCCAGCGACACGCCGTCTGCTCCGAGCCGGGCTGTCGCGAGGAAGTCGGCCTCGGTGCTTGGAACGCCGAGCCAGGTGGTGAGGGTGGCGAGCGCCGCCGGCCCGCAGCTGTTGGGCTGCGACTGGAGAACCACCGGTACGTGCTCGAGGGGCCAGGGGGCGCCGTTCCAGGCGGCGCTGGCGGCCACGCCGTAAGCGCCGGGCGCCGCCACCGCCGTTACGGAGCAGGCGACCAGCAGCAGGCGCGCCGCGAGACGGGCGCCGGCGGCCATGGACCGCCCCGAGGCGCCCCGCGAACCACGCCGCGACTCCTGCCGCGAGTCCTGCCGCGCATCACGCCCAAGATCCGATCCGTGCCGCCCCGGAACTCCCATCGCCTGCCTCCTCTCCTGATGAGAACCAGGCTAGAAGGAGACGGTTACAGGGTGGTTTAGAAGGCGGGCAGAAGCCGGGGCAGTCTAGGCAGCGGGGCGGCCGGTCAGTTCAGCGGCGCCCCGGCAGCTACCGTCGGTTCCTCTTCTTCGGGCGCGTGCCAGGTGCGCTCTTCCCCGCTCGTCCACGCCGCCGCGAAGCGGCGCGCCGACGCCGGCGGGTCGATCAGGTAGCCCTGCAGGTAGTCGCAGCCGATGTCGACCGCGGCCGCGGCCTGCGGCTCGCTCTCGATCCCTTCGGCGACCACCTTCGCGCCCAGGCCGTGCGCCAGCACGACGGCGGCCCGCACGATCAGCCTGGCGCGCACGTCGTCGCCCTCCAGGCCGCGCACGAACGAGCGGTCGAGCTTCACGTAATCGATGGGCATGTTACGCAGCCGCCCCAGCGACGAGTAGCCCGAGCCGAAGTCGTCGATGGCGACGCGCACGCCCAGGTCGCGGATCTCGGCGAGGCGCCGTTCGACCACGGGCTGGTCGGCGCTCGTCTCGGTCACCTCGACCAGCAGCCGGCTGGGCGGCATGCCCGTCGACTGCAGCGCGCGGCGCACGTTCGCCACCAGGCTGGGGTCGATGAACTGGTGGGGCGAGACGTTGACGGTCATGTTGAAGGCGCCCAGGCCTTCCTTCTCCCAGCGCACCGACTGGCGGCACGCCTCCGCCAGCACCCAGTTGCCTATCGAGACGATGAGGCCGGCGCGCTCGGCGATGGGGACGAACTCGGCGGGTGGGATGATGCCGCGCTCGGGATGGTTCCAGCGCAGCAGCGTCTCGACCGTTCGCACCGACACCGTGGTCCCCTCCGGGCCGCCGTCGTTGCCCAGCACCGTGCCGATGGGCTGGTAGAAGAGCTCGAGCTCGCCCTTGCCCAGCGCCTCGCGCAGGTCGCGCTCGAGGCTCGAGCGCTCGATCTCGTCCGCGTCGCGCGAGGCCAGGCGGAACTTCTCGCCCCGCTCCTTGGCGCGCACGACGGCCGTCTCGGCCTGCGACACCTGCTCGGTGGGGGTCTGCGCGTCCAGCGGGTAGCGGCTGATGCCCACCGTGGCGGTCACCTGCAGAGGGCCGCCGCCCGCCGTGAAGGGAGCCTGGAAAGCACGCGAGATGCGGCCCGCTACGTCGGCCGCATCTTCGTCGTCGAGCGGCCCGTCGATCAGCAGGCCGAAGATGTCGCCGCCCAGGCGCGCCAGCACCCGCGCCTCCTGGCCCATGGTGTTGGCGAGGCGCAGCGCGACGTCGCGCAGGATCTCGTCGCCCACCGACGTGCCGAAGCGTTCGTTGATGCTGCGGAAGTCGTCGACGTCGACCAGCATGAGCGTGAACGGCACCTCGGCCCGGCCGCGCGTCAGCTGCTGATGCAGTCGGTGGAAGGCGGCGCGGTTCGTGACGCCCGTCAGCGAATCGAGCGACAGCATGCGCGCCGCCGTCTCTTCGGACGCGAGCGCAGCGCTGCGCTGCTCGATGGAGTTCGTGAGGGCGAACAGCAGCATCAGGTACGACGACCCCACCAGCACGAGGTCGGCCAGGGCGCTGTACTCGAGGGTGACGTTCTCCGGCGTCGGCGACATGAACATGTGGAAGGCCACGCGCAGCGCACCGGCCGCAAGCAGCAGGGCCGACGCCCCCAGCGCCATGCGGCTGCCGAACGTCAGGAACGACCACACGATCAGCAGCGCCATCCAGACGGTGAAGGCGCGCACCGCTTCGCCGTGCACGAACGGGGGGCCCGACAGGGCCAGCGAGAGGAAGCCCAGGCTCAGGAGGCTGCCGCCCACGAAGACCCCCACCTCCACGAAGCGGAAGAGGCGTGGCACGAGCCACAGCACCAGTGCGCTGGCCAGGGCCGCGCCGGCGAGGATGTAGCGGAACACCGTCTCGAACGGCGTGTCCAGGAAGCGTTGGGCTACGAGCGCGTCCAACGCTATGAGACACAGGATCACAGCGTAGAGCGGTCGTTTATAGCGTTGTAGGCGCTGCTCGATGTTCGGGAACGCAGCGCCGATAGATTCCATCAAGGCAGTTTCCTATCCGTGTGCGGGTGGGTCAGGAAGGAAGGTCGGCGCCGCATCTTCAGGTTGTCGACTTCTCGCTCGGGGCCGAACCACCGCGGCCGGTTCTCACTCACCCGAGCGGGAAGGAAGGGTCAGGTTACGGGTGACGATTGGCATCATCCCCGGAAGCATGCCACGCTATATGGCTAGACGATGTGAAGCCTGAGCGCTCCGCGGTACGTCTTCGAGTTTAGGCACCACGACTTTAGACGACATCAAACGGCCGACGTTGTGAAACATCCCGCCGCGGCGCCGGCACCGCTCCTTGACGCGCGTCAAGGAACGTATCCCGGGTATTGCCTAGGCTGGGTCTCACAGGCGGCCGACACGCGTCGCCGGAGAGAGGAAACACCATGACCGACACCAAGAACACCATCCTGCGCGCCGAAGGCTTCTCGTGCCCCTCCTGCGTCGCCAAGATCGAGAAGCAGCTCGGCGCCGTCAAGGGCGTCCAGGACGTGAAGGTCCAGTTCGCCACCTCGAAGATCCAGGTGCGGCACGACGCCACGCTGCCCGTCGACGATCTCGTCGCCGAGGTCGCGAAGGCCGGCTACAAGGCCCGCGCCTCCGCCTTCTGAGCAGCCTTTCGCGCACCTCGTCCGGTGGACGGGGGAACGCGAGCGGGGGCCGCGCCTTCCCCGAACCAGGCGCCGGCCCCGAGTTCCCTTGGAGAACCGTATGACCATCCTCGACCGCTGGCTGAACGCGACGCGCGCCGTGCCAGCTCTGGCCGGCGCCCTGATCGCCGCCTCGTTCCTGATCCAGTGGACGGTGGGTGACAGGCTGGCCGTCCGCGTCGACCACGCCCTGATGATCGCCGCCGCCGTGGTGGCGGGCGTGCCGATCGTGGTGAAGGCGCTGCGCGCGCTGAAGCACCGCATCATCGGCATCGACCTGCTCGTGTCGGTGGCCGCCGTGGGCGCGCTGATCATCGGCGAACGCTGGGAGGCGGCCGCCGTGACCTTCCTCTTCGCCCTGGGCCACGCCCTGGAAGGCGCCACCCTCGACAAGACCCGCTCGGCGCTGTCCGAACTGATCAAGGTGGCGCCCGACACCGCCGTGGTGCTGCGCGACGGCGAACAGGTAGAGGTGGGAGCCGCCGAGGTCGAGCCCGGCGAGACGGTGCTGATCAAGAACGGCGCCCGCGTGCCGGTCGACGGCGAGGTCGTCGGCGGCAACGGCGCCATCGACGAGGCCACCATCACGGGCGAGTCGTTGCCCGTCGAGAAGATGGCCGGCAGCCAGGTCTTCGCCGGCACCGTCGCCACCGGCGGCTTCCTGCAGGTGCGCGCGACGGGCGTGGGCGCCGACACGACGCTGGCGCGCATCATCCACCGCGTCGAGGAGGCGCAGGAGGCGAAGGCCGCCACCCAGCGCTTCATGGAGCGCTTCGCCGTCTGGTACACCCCCGGCATCATGGTGCTGGCGCTGGTGGCCGGCCTGATCAGCGGCAGCGCAGAGCTGGGCCTGACCCTACTGGTCATAGGCTGCCCCGGCGCGCTCGTCATCTCGATCCCCGTCTCGATCGTGGCCGGCATCGGCCGCGGCGCGCGCGACGGCGTGCTGATCAAGGGAGGCGAGTTCCTCGAGACCGCCGCGCGCATCACCACCGTGGCGCTCGACAAGACGGGCACCATCACGCAGGGCCGTCCGCGCCTGACGGACGTCGTGCCGCTCGTCAAGGGTGTAACGCGCGCCCAGCTGCTGAAGCTGGCCGCCCGCGCAGAGGCCGGCTCCGAGCACCCGCTGGCCGAGCCGATCGTGAAAGGCGCCGCGGCCGAAGGGATCGACGTGCGCGGCCTGCCCGAGCACAGCGAGCCCGTGCCCGGCATGGGCGTGGTGGCCACGTTGGACGGCCGCGAGGTGGCGGTAGGGAACGCGCGGCTGCTGGAGCGGCAGGCGCGCCTACGAGCGCTGCAGCCGGCAGGCGCTGCCGGCCGCGGCGCGCACGACGCCGAGCTGGATGCCGCCTACCGCGCCGCCGACGAGCTGGCGGCCGCCGGTCGCACCCCCATGATCGTCGCCGTGGACGGCCTGCCCCTGGGCGTGCTAGGCGTGGCCGACGAGCTGCGCGAGGGCGCGAAGGAGCTGGTGGCGGGCCTGCACCGCGCCGGCATCCGCCACGTGGTCATGCTGACGGGCGACGCTCCGCGCGTGGCCGAGGCCGTGGCGCGTGCCACGGGCATCGACGAGGTGCGCGCGGGCCTGTTGCCGGAAGACAAGCTGGACGCCGTGGCGGAACTGCAGCGCCGCGGCCACGTGGTGGCGATGGTGGGCGACGGCGTGAACGACGCCCCCGCCCTGGCGACCGCCGACGTGGGCGTGGCGATGGGCGCGGCCGCCTCGGCGGTGGCGATGGAGACGGCCGACATCGCGCTGCTGTCCGACGACGTCACGAAGCTGCCCGAGGCCCTCGGCCTCGCCAAGCGCACGGTGCGCAACATGCGTCAGAACATCGTGGTGGCGCTGGCCACCGTGGTCCTGCTGCTGGCGGGCGTGCTCTTCGGCGGCGTGACGATGGCCGTGGGGATGCTGGTGCACGAGGGCTCGGTGCTGCTCGTCATCCTGAACGCCATGCGCCTGCTGCGACCGGCCAGGCGCGTGCGCCGCGCGGCCGGGACGCGGGCGGCGAAGCTTCCCGCGGTCGACCTCGCAGGCTGACGCAGCCCGCGGGTCAGAACCTCAGCGTCCACCCTCCAGGTGGGCGCTGAACGCTTCCATGAACTCGTCGGGCCGCTCCAGGTACGGCGTGTGCCCCACGCCCTCGAGCACGACCTCCTCGAAGTGGCCACCCTCGGCCTCGTAGCGTTGCAGCACGTGGCGCGTCTGGCCGACCATCGGCTGGGGCGGGAAGACGTCCTCGCCGGGCCAGCCCGGCACCACGCCCAGCTTGCCGAGGTTGCCGAAGTCGGACATCGACGCGTCGGCCACGATGGCATCGTCGGTTCCCCGCACCCACAGCACGCGCGGCTTGAACGGCAGCGCCAGCAGGCGCTCCACCACGTTGCCCACGTACTTGCCCGAGATGGCGTTCGCCGGCCCCCACTTGCCGGGCGCCACGAACGGCCAGTTCTCGGAGCGTTCGTAGTCGCCCGGGTACTTCTGCGGGCCTACCTTGGTGCTCAGCAGACCCGAGAGCAGCTCTTCCTCGCGCGCAGCGCGGAAGGGCGGCTTCCAGTAGATGGCGTTCATCACGTTGCGCGGCGAGGAGCCCTCGTCGTCGCCGCGGTCGCCGGCGGCCACGCGCCCGGCGAAATCGGGGCTGACGGAGCCGCCGCCCGAGCCCGCGAAGTCGGGCCAGCACGGCTCGCCGTTCACGCCGCGCGTTCCGCCGAAGCCGAACGGCGAGCCTGGGGCCACCAGGGTGGCGCTGGTGATGTTCTCGCCGTCCGCCGCCAGCAGTCCCCAGAGCACCGAGCCGCCCAGCGAGTGT
>CAZVCT010000014.1:0-1968 GCA_964625655.1 uncultured bacterium | reverse complement strand
GTTCTCGCCGTCCGCCGCCAGCAGTCCCCAGAGCACCGAGCCGCCCAGCGAGTGTCCGATCGCGTGGTAGCGCGTGAACCCGAGCTCCTGCTTCAGCGCCAGCAGGTCGTCGACCCAGTCGTTCACGCCGCGGGTGGCGTCGATCAGCTCGTCGTCGGTGCTGCCGTAACCCCGCAGGTCGGGGGCGATGGCGCGGAAGCCGGAAGGCAGCGCCAGCATCGTCTCCTCCCAGAAGGTGCTGGAGGAGGCGTTGCCGTGGATGAAGAGGACGGGCACGCCGTCCTCTGGCCCCGCGAACAGGGAGTGGATGGTGAGGCGCGGCGTCGTGACGCGACGTGAGTCTATGCCGGAGAGCGGTGCGATAAGGGCCAAGACGTGTCCTTCCGATGCGGTACTGAAAAAAGTGGCCGCCGAGACCAGGGCACGATCATGGGCGTCTAGGAATGTAACGGCAGATCCCGTTAGGGCACGTTACCCCAACGATGGTTCGGCCAACGTAGGTACAGATGAGCATTAGTACAGCGCCTCTACACCCTCCATATGGGGGGAGGTCGGTCGACGGATGGCCCAACGCGTGGCGTCATGGGGCAGTTCCGGCGCGCGCGGGCCCCGTGGCATGATGTTGCGGATGACCGCCAGCCGGGCGCCAGGCGCCTGCCCCCACCACGTCCCACCCAGCGCGGCAAGCGCATGAGGCCGATCGGCGACCAGAACGGCCTGGACACCACCCAGCGCCCCGTGACGCCCACCGAGCTGGCCACCGCGATCCACGCCACGCCCCACAAGATGGTGATGGCGTTCGCGGGTGCCGGCGCGCAGGCGCTGGCGTGGCTCCACAGCGTGGGCGGCTCGAGCCGCACCGTGCTCACCGGCATCGACATCTACACCCCGGCCAGCATGCGCAAGTGGGTGGGCTTCATGCCCGCGCGCTTCACCTCGCGGCGCGTGGCGCGCGCCATGGCCCGCCGCGCCTACGCCGAGGCGCGCGAGTTCGCGAACTCCGCCGACGCCATCTTCGGCCTGGCCAGCACCGCCACCATCGCCACCGACCGCGCCAAGCGCGGCGACCACCGCGTGGCGGCCGCCGTGCGCGACGCCTTCGGCACCGTCACCTACTACCTGACCCTCGAGAAGGACGCCCGCGACCGCGCGGGCGAGGAGGAGATCGTGAGCCTGGTGCTGCTGCGCGCCGCCGCCGACGCGTGCGGCGTGCTGGCCAGGCCCGAGCTGCCGCTGGTGGGCGACGAGCGCGTCGAGACGACGTTCGTGCCAAGCGACCTGCTTGGCGGCCTGGAAGCGGGCGGCCGCGACCTGGTGATCATGCGTTCGGACGGCGTGCTGGCGTCGGCGCCCGAGGCCGAGCGGCACGTGGTGTTGTCGGGCGCCTTCAACCCCGTGCATCACGGCCACCTCGACCTGGCGGCGGCCGCAGCCCGGCACGCAGGCCTGCCCGCGCTGTTCGAGCTGCCGCTGGTGAACGCCGAGAAGGCGCCCATCGGCCTGCTGGAGGCGCGCCGGCGGGCCCAGCAGTTCGCGGGCCGCGGCGACATCGCGCTGACGCGCGCGCCGCTGTTCGTCGAGAAGGCCGCCCTCTTCCCCGGCAGCGTGTTCGTGGTGGGGGTGGATACCGCCGAGCGCATCCTGGCGCCGCGCTTCTACGGCGGTTCCGAGGAGAAGATGGTGGCGGCGCTGCAGGAGATCGGCTCGCACGGCTGCCGCTTCCTCGTGGCTGGGCGCCTGGACCGCGACGAGGGCTACAAGACCCTGCGCCACCTGCGGATGCCGGACGGCGTGAAAGAGCTGTTCGACGAGCTGCCCGAGGGAGCGTTCCGGCGCGACGTCAGCAGCTCGCAGATCCGCGAACGGTGGGCGGCGCGGGGCTGAGCCCGCCCGTCAGGCGTCGTAGGTTCCTTCGAGCCCCTCCGCCGACGCGAACATGACCGCTGGGGCGATCGCGAAGAAGGGCAG
>CAZVCT010000013.1:29490-37510 GCA_964625655.1 uncultured bacterium | reverse complement strand
AGGAGACGATGGAGGGCGGACCGGCCATGATCCAGGACGGCCTCTTCGAGCGCTTTCCCGTCGACGCCGTGTTCGGCATGCACAACATCCCGGGCCTCGAGCTTGGCAAGTTCTACTTCACGGACGGTGACGCGATGGCGGCCGTCGACAACTGGGAGATCGTGCTGACGGGCAAGGGCAGCCACGGCGCCATGCCCGAGCAGGGCATCGATCCGGTGGTGGCGGGCTCGTCGCTGGTGATGGCGTTGCAGAGCATCGTGGCGCGCAACGTGGCGCCCGCCGACCGCGCAGTGGTCACGGTTGGGGCGTTCCTGGCGGGCTCGGCGGGCAACGTGGTGGCCAACGAAGCGGTGCTGCGGCTCTCCATCCGCACCACGACGGCCGAGGACCGCGAGCTGGTGCTGGGCCGCGTGCGCGCCCACGCGAAGGCGGCCGCAGAGGGCTTCGGCTGCACCTACGAGATCCGCGAGGGCGTGCCGGGCGCGGTGCTCAAGAACGACGTCGAGGAGACGCGCCGCGCCTACGAGATCGCCCGCGAGGCGTTCGGCGACGACCAGGCCGTCTATCCCGGCCCCACCTTCCTGAGCTCCGAGGACTTCGCCTTCATGCTGCAGCAGCGCCCCGGCAACTACTGCTTCATCGGCAACGGCGCCACGCCGATGGTCCACCACCCCGAGTACACGTTCGACCCGAGCATCCTGACGAAGGGGGCGGCTTACTGGGTGGCGTTGGCCGAGGGGTACTTGCGGCCGGAGCTGAGCGACTGAGCCGGCGACTCGGGTTCGGACCAGAACGAGCTTAGTCGTCAGACGTTCTGGTGCTGCCCCAGGAAGGGCTCCTCTGCGGGCGCGCTGACCCCGGTGAGCACCGAGAACGAGCCGTCCGTCTCGAGCACCACGGCATCGACGTCCTCCACCGACCCGTAGCCCGAGTTCCGTACCGCCATCATGACCTCGTCGCGGCTCACGCGCTCGCGCTTCAGAGCGTCGTCCAGGAAGCCGTCCTTGCTGTAGACGAGGGCCGGGCTGGCCTTGACGAGCTTGCGAACGACGTTGGTGCGGGTCGACAGGAACGTGATGACGAACTGCCCGACGAGCAGCACGCCCATCGCCGCCGCCCCCTCGAGCAGCGATACCGTCTCGTCGAGGACGGTCGTCGCCAGGAGCGAGCCTATCGCGACGGTGACGACGAAGTCGAAGGCGTTCATCTGCGACAACGCCCGTTTCCCGAACGTCCTGAGGAGAACGATGATCGCGACGTAGGCGAGCGGGCCGACGGTGAGGATGTGGCGCAGTCCTCCCGTATCGAAGAGCGAGTCCATGTTCCGCCTCCTGTTCACGAACGATTCTGCCACCGACCTGGGCTGTGACCGGTGCTTGACAACCCTGTACGTTATCGTATAGTCTTTGTACAACCTTAGAAGAACACACGAACTAAGGCGAAGGGAGCCAACGATGGGAACTTTAAGAACCGTAGCGATGGCATTGGTGATCGTAGGTGCGCTCAACTGGCTGCTCGTAGGCTTGTTCGGCTTCGACCTCGTGGCAGCGCTGACCGGCAACGGCTTCGGCGAGAAGAACGCCCTCTCGAGCATCGTCTACGTGCTCGTCGGCGTAGCAGGCATCGTGTTGGTGCCGGCGCTCTTCGCCCCTGCCGGCCGGACCTCGGCCATCGGCCGCAACCACGCCTGAACCGGCAGGAGCACGCGCACCTTGTGGGGCGCGCGCACCACGACTTCCACGCGAGGGTTGAGAGGGCACGGGAAGGGCGGCCACCTGCGAGGGTGGCCGCCCATCTTCTTGCGTCCGCCTAACCGACGGTAGCGTGCCGCGACTTCCTGAGTAGCGCCTCGAGTTCGGGCACCACCTTGCGCACGTCGTTTCCCAGGAACACGCCGCCGACGTCGGCAGCCAGCTCGGGCTGCCCGGCCAACCCTTCGCCGCCCAAGACGAGCAGTGCGCCCAAGGCGCGAAGTTCGGTCCGGCTCTCACGAATCCCCACCAGCGCCTCGGGCGAGGTCGCCGACAGCAGCACCGCGTCGAACCCCTGTTCTGCAGTCAGCTTGGCGAGGTCTGCGACGGGCGTGTCGGCCCCCAGGTACACGACCCGGAACCCGAAGCGCTTCAGCATGATCGCCAGGATCATGGCGCCCATCTCGTGTCGCTCGCCAGGCGCGCAGGTGACCACGACCCTGTACCCGCGGCCGGCGGGCGGCAGCATGCCCAGCAGTCCTCGCAGGCGCCCCTGCAGGAAGTTGCTGGCGAAATGCTCCACGGCCACGCTCAGTTCGCCGGCATGCCAGAGATCGCCGATGCGAACCAGGGTTGGTCTTATGACGTCGAACAGCGCAGTGTCGACCGGGTAGAGGGTCAGGACTTCGGTCAGAAGGAGATCGGCCCGCTCGGCGTCGAGCCGCCTCAGCGCGTCGACCAGTTCCCGCGACAACACCTCGACGGACCGCACACCGGACGAAGGCTGCTGCGCGTCGAGCATGAGGGCGGCCGCTCTGGACGGCTGAACGCCGTCGGCCACCAGCTCGCGCATCCGCACGATCGAGGCCACGTCGCCTTCGCTGTAGTAGCGGTACCCGCTCTCCGAGCGCTGTGGATCCGGGAAGCCGTAGCGTCGCTCCCATTGCCTGAGGGTGCTCGCGGGCACTCCAGTGCGGTCCTCGACCTCGCGGACGGTGAACTTGCCTGCGCTGCTCTGCTGGTGGTTACTCAAACCTTGTTCACCCCTTGCCACCCCTTATAGCACGCACCCGTGGCCCGGGCCCCACCTCCCCTTGCTGCCTCGTCGTCGACGGCATGGTCAGGCATGGTCACCCTGAACGGCGAAGTCATGAACGCGGAGCGATGACAGCGAAGTGCAACCGATGAAGCAAAGACAGGAGTTGCAGCCCGATAACGTGGCGGGCACCAGCAACCTGCGCTGGTGCCTGCCACTTCTTCCGCCTCGGACCTAAAGCGGGAACCTATGAACAACCTATGAACTTTGCCTACTCAGACCGCTTCGGCACGGGCGGCCTCTGCCAGCGCCTCGGCCTCCCAGTACTTCTCCCCCAGCACCGAGCCCTGCTGGCCCTGCGTCCTGTCCTTCACGAACCCGTCCACTTCCTCGGGCTGCAGACCGTAGAACTCCTCGATCTCCTTGGCGAACAGGCGCCCCTCCTGCTCCAGCAGCTGCCCGAGGGTGGGCAGGTCGCTCTTGCGCAGCGCGGCGCCCTCACCCAGCACCTGGCCGAGCGCGTCCACGAACGCCTCGAGCGGGCGGACGCCCTTGACCGTAAGGCCGGCCCCGTCCTCGTTCACGAGGAGGATGGTGGGGAAGCCGCGCACGCCAAGCTCGCGGGCCAGGGCGATGTCCTTGTCCAGGAGCGCGTGGCCGCGCTCCGAGTCGGCCTCGGCGACGATCGCCTTGCCGTCCAGGCCGGGCTGGCCGAGGGCGTCGACCAGTTCCGCCAGGACCTTCGGGTCGGAGATGTTGCGGTCGAACGCGAACACGGCCTCGCGGGCGCGGCGCAGGAAGCTGCGGGCCAGCTCGGGGTCGCGGTCGCGCAGCACCACGTAGACGCGCGACGGCGGGTAGGAAGACGTGACCGGGTCGCGCGTCCACAGCGAGCCGTCGATCGGCATGCGCGAAGCTTCGCCCACCTCGCGCCAGTGGTGGCCGACGTCCTCGGGGCCGCCGATGCCGTTGGCGCGGTCGGCGAAGCCGTCCCACTTGGGCAACAGGCCGCCCATGACGACGCGGACGTTCAGGTGCTCGCCGTACTCGTGCTCGAAGCGGCGCAACACGGGCTCGAGCGCCCAGCAGTGCGAGCAGATGGGGTCGGTCACGTAGTACATGTCGACCGTCTTCACCGGCGGGCGCAGCTGCGTGAGCTTCGGGGCGGCGTCAGCAGCCTCGCTGGCCTCCGCGGGGCCGCAGATGCCCGTCTCCAGGTCGCACATCATCGCGTCGAGTCCTTCGTTCCGGTCCGTCATGTATCGCTTCCTTCCTACCAGGCACGCCTATCCCCGTTACGGGGACGGTCTGGCGCCAGCCGCCACCTACGCGCGGCCGGTAGCTCTCTTCAACCCACTATACTTTAGTAAGCTACTTGCATCAAGTGAGCGCCTGTAATACTATCGAAGCCATGAAGGAGCTCGACGTCGCTCTCTGCCCACGCTTCCACCGGGCTGCCGTGATCATCGGCAGGCGCTGGTCGGGCGAGGTGTTGCGCGTCCTGCTGGACGGGGCGACGCACTTCAACGAGATCGGCCGCGCGATCCCGGGCATCAGCGACAGGATGGTGTCGGAGCGGCTGAAGGAGTTCGAGGCCGAGGGCATCGTCAGCCGCCAGGTGCTGCCGACCACACCCGTGCGGGTCGAGTACCGCCTTACCGAGATGGGCGAAGGGCTGCGGCCCGTGCTGGACGGCTTGTGGGCGTGGGCCAGGACGTGGGTCGAGGAACCGACGTCGGCCGAGCCCCAAGGGCAAGACCAGCCAGCGGCCTGACGCCACGAACGATCACCCGTGCTCCTAGCGCGATCCTGAGCCCGCTCGCGCTCGGTCAGCCGGCTCCTTCGAGGAACGTTACCGACACGAACGGGTTAACTGGGGACGAGCCCGGCCCAAGGTGCGTGCTCCAGAACCCCACCAGGCCCATGCTGTTCGCGCCGACCACCTGTCCCTCGAACGAGACCTCGCCGCCCTTCACCAGGACCTGCGTTCCGTCGCGCAACAGTACGCGCCACGTGATCTCGTCGGCTCCGCTCTCTTCCAACACGAGCGACCGGACGAGCCCGTCCTCCAGCGCGTGGAAGAGGCTGAACTCGGCCGAGCCGCGCTGCGGTACCGGGCCGGGCGGGCTGTAGCGAACATCCGCTTCGGCCAGTTGAACGACGAAGCCCAGGCGGGACACCACCACAACACCGGATGACCCACCGTTCTGATCCTGCGCACCCGCGAGCGGCAGGACCGCCATCAGCAGCGCCGCCACCAGTGCGAAGGGCGTTACGGACGATCGCTTTATCTGCGTCCTGTTCACCATCTCCACCTTCCTGGGCGTGCGCCAACCGGTGCAGCCCGACCACGTGTACGTACGGAACTCATGCCCGCGCCGGCCGCGCCCGCTCCAACCTGCGCTGGATGCGCACGACCAGCCCGAGGATCAACAGAGGCAACACGCTGTACAGGCCGTTGGCGAGCCAGAACCAGACTTCCGACTGGATGGGCGCTACGCCTCCCGGCACCTCGAGTGCTTCCTGCACCATCAGGAAGACGGGACGCGACAGGAACTCCAACCCCGTCCGCCACGCCACCAGCGCCAGGACGGCCAGCCCCATCCCGAGCCACCCTGACGCAGTGAAGCGCCCCACCGCCCTGTCGACGACGTTCGGCGACGCGCCCGAGCGGCGCACGAGCGCCGCCACGCCCGAGAACAGCAGCAGTATGGCGAGCGGGGTGGCGTACAGGCGGATGCCGGCCGCCAGGCCGACCAGTTGCGGCACGGTGGCCAACAGGGCCACGAGCAGGTAGACCACCAGCTGCATGGCCGGCACCAGCAGCATGTAGGCCGCCAGCCCCAGCAGCACCCACTGGGCCCTCACCTCCCAGCCCATGTTGGGCCGCACCTTGGCGAACTCGCGCGTCAGGGCGTCCGGGGTGCCCACGCGGTGCGCCGCCAGCCAGAACGCCTCGTGGGGTCGTAGCTGCTCAAGCATGTCGGCCTCGACGAGCTCGAGGTGATCCTGCAGCTCGTCGACCTCGCCGACGGTGAGGCCGCCGCGGCTGAGGATCGACGTGCGCCATTCGCGGACGGCGACGTCACGGTCGAACCCGCTGCCGGAACCGCGGTCGAAGCCTGGTTCGGAGCTCATATGCTCCCCCACGCGTTGCGCAGCGTGGTGTTCACGGCCTCCCAGGCAGCGCGCTCGTCGGCCAGCGCCTTCTGGCCCTTAGCGGTGATGGCGTAGTACTTGCGCCGCTTGCGCGTCTCGGCCACGCGCCAGGTCGACTCGATGAGGCCCTCGCGCTCCAGACGGTGGAGGACCGGGTAGAGCATCCCCTCCTGCCACGACAGCGCGCCGCCGGACAGGCGCTCCACCTCGCGCAGCAGCGCGTAGCCGTAGTTCTCGCCCCGCGCCAGCACCGCCAGCACCAGCGGGCGCGACGAGGCCGCCACCAGCTCCTTCGAGGTCGACGGTTGGGTCATGTCCGCACCTTACCTAGAGGTGCTAGGCATGGTCAAGCCGGTGTCGGCCTCAGCCGCTCTGCCCGCTCTGCCGCACCGTCAGCATCTGTGCCATCACCCCGATCGGTCCGCGCCGGTCGTGGATGACGCTGCTCGTCAGGCCCATGCCACCGGTGCCGAACGTCACACTCGTGTCGAAGCCGATCCACTCGCCTTCGGGCTGCGCGAACAGGTGCGCGGTCAGGTCCACGTTCGGGAACGCCACCTCGTTGGGGTTCGCCCGGACGGTCATGCCGTTGGTTATGTCCATCAGGCCAGCCACGTAGGCGAGGCGGCTGCACTCCACGCCGGCTATCAGCGGCACCGAAGTGCGCGCCCAGAAGCGCGCGCGGCCCGGCTCGAGCTGGGCGCGCCGCACCTCGACGGAATCGATGAAGTGGCCGGGCCACACCTCCGTCGGGTCCCACGGCTCCATCCCGTCCGGCCCGGGGATCGGCGCCAGCGGCATGGCAGCCAGCGCCTGCGTGTCCGCGGGCTGCATAAGCCAGGCGCGCAGCGTCAGCACGTCGCGGCCGTTCTGCGTGGCCGCCGCCTCCACCAGCTCGACGCTCCGGCCCGGCCGCAGCACCCTCACCCGCGTCGAGACCTCTTCGATCTTCACGCGGCCCAGGATCTCGTACGACAGGCGCGCCACGACCAGCCCGTCGCGGCCGCGCTCGTCGCGGTCGGCCTCCACGAGGTGCGCCAGCACCCCCATCAGGGGCGCGATGTGCTGCTCGTCCTCGAACCAGGCGCCGCCGACGCGCTGCGTGGCGGTGAAGCCCGATGCGCCTGACGGGATGAAGTATGCATTACCGTGCGTTTCATCTCTCATGTCGGCGCCCACTGTACCCAGCGCGCACCGCTCTGGCACGCACCACCGGATGAGCCGGCGGTGAACGGCCGATGAGACGCCAACGGGCCTCCGCTCCCCTCACAGACACGAACTAGCGCTGTTCCCTATCCTTCCTCACACAGAGCGCACGGCGAGACGACAGGCGTCTCGGTTGCTCTGGAACGGTCCGGGTTCGAGCCATCGGCGGCTCCAGTGCCGGAAGGCCCAGAAGGTCCCGTTGCGCTTCCGCCCGGCGAACTACGTGCCCCGCGTCCACGGTCGAAACATCCGACCGCCGTGCCGACGCGTGCTGGCACCTTGGCGAACGCCGGACAAACTACAGGAGGATCAGATGAACCAGGAGCGACCCTCAGGAAACCGACCAGGCCGCTTCAAGGCCAACACGGCCAAGAGCCTCAAGCACCTGCTGGCGGCCGTGCTCTTCGCGTGCTTCGGCGCTGCGTTCGCGATCGACGGCAACGAAGAGCAGACCGTGCTTCAAGGGCTCCAGGAAGACGGCAACTTCACCATGTTCCTGCAGCTCGCCGAAGCCGCAGGGCTGACCGGCACGCTGCAGGGCGAAGGCCCCATCACCGTGCTGGCTCCGGCTGACGGCGCGTTCGACGACCTCGACGAGGGTGTCCGCAACGAACTGCAGAACGACCCGGCCGGCTTCGTGAACACCGTGGTGATGTCGGGCGAGTACCGGATGATCGACCTCCAGGAGGCCAGCGAGGAAGGCGCTCCTGCTCCCCTGTCCGGTGAGCCCTACGACATCGAGGTGACCGCCGGGGGCCTCACGGTCAACGGTGCAGGCTTCGACGCCACCGACATCGACAACGCCTTCGCGAACGGCCTCGTGCACGTGTCGCGGAGCGTGGTGCTGCCCCCCGCGCTGCGCGCCATGAACGACGAGGCCACGGGTGTCGACGACGCTGCGGAAGACACCGCCGACACGGCCGAGGAC
>CAZVCT010000013.1:0-29390 GCA_964625655.1 uncultured bacterium | reverse complement strand
GCCGAGGACACCGCCGACGACGCCGCCGACACTGCCGATGACGCGACCGACGCGGACGCGACGGATCCGAACGCCACCGACACGACCGCCCCGGTAGCCCCGGTAGTGCCGCCCGCCACGGAAGCCGACACCCAGCCCGACATGGCCTTCGTGCGCGTGGCGCAGCTCTCCCCCAACACCGATGTCGACCTCGTGCTGACCCCCGAGGAGGAAGGCCTCGCCCCGATCGAGTTCACCGGACTCGAGTACGGCAACGCGTCCGACTACCAGCAGGTGCAGCCAGGCTCGTACCTCGTCAACGCCACCTTCACGGCCAACGAGGAGTTCCTCTTCGACCCGCCCTCCGAAGGGTTCCGCGCCGGCAGCTACTACACGATCGCCATCATGGGCCTCCAGGTCCCGGCGGACGACACTGACGCCGAAGACAACGACGGTGGCGGGTTCGCCGGCTGGCTCGGCAACCTCTTCGGTGGTGGTGACGGCGACCGCGACGCGCTCGCGCTGCGCTCCGTGACCTACCAGGACGAGGTTCGCCCCGACTCGACCGAGACGCGCGTGCGCATCGTCGATGCCGCTCCGGCCTCGCCGAACTTCGACGTCGTGACGCTCGACGCCGAAGGCAACCGCAACGTGATCGCCGACAACATGACGTACGGCAACGACACCGTCAGCAACCTCGGCGAGGAAGTGACGGGCCTGCAGGTGACCGCGGCCGACAGCAACGTAGTGGCCATGGACCTCACCGACCGCATGCCGCTGCCGCTGGACGCCACCATCTTCATCATCGGCACCACCTTCGAGGGTGCGCCCTTCGACGTCCTGGTGCTGCCCAACGGCACCTCGGCCCCCGGCGCCGCCGGCGCCACCGACGGTGCGGGCGCGGCGGATGACGCCGGCGCGGCCGACGACAACACCGACGACGCGGCCGACGACGCTGCGGACGACACCGAAGGCGAAGACGCGCAGTAACGCGCCCTTCGCCTACCGGAACGACACACGCCACGTAAGGAGACCCACATGGATCGGAACCGCAACCCCAACGACCACGAGGTCGTAGCCGCGCTGTTCGACACGACCGCCCAGGCCGTCAGGGCCGTCGAAGACCTCGTAGCCCAGGGCTACCCCCGCAGCGAGGTCAACCTGATCGCCAACGACGTGCCAGGCGAGTACCGCCCCTACTTCGACGACGACGGCAAGTACGTCGCCGGCGAGGAGGACAACACCACGGCGGGCGAGGGCGCCGCCACGGGCGGCGGCATCGGCGCGCTGCTGGGCGGCACCGGCGGGGTGCTGGCGGGCCTCGGCCTGCTGGCCATCCCCGGCGTCGGGCCTGCCCTGGCAGCCGGCCCCATCGTGGCCGGGCTCGTCGGTGCGGGCGCCGGCGCGGTCGCCGGTGGACTGGTGGGGGCGCTGGTGACGGCCGGCCTCCCCAAGGAGGACGCCGATCGCTACGCGGAAGGCGTCCGCCGCGGCGGCACGCTGCTCCTGCTCCACGCCGAGCCGGGTCGCGCTCAGGAAGCCCACCGCATCCTGAACGCCCACAACCCCGTCGACATCGACGATCGCACGAACCGCTGGCGCGAGAGCGGCTGGAGCGGCTTCCGGCACGACGCCGACCCCCTCACCCGCGACGAGGTGATCCGCGAGCGGGAGATGTACCGCCGCTGACCCCGAACACGCGTAGCGGCGGCCCCAGCGCCGCCTGACCACGCACGACACGACGAAGGAGCGCGCGGCCAACTACGGCCGCGCGCTCCTTCGTTTGGGCGGAGTTTGGGCGGAACGTCCCGCGCCCCAGCCTCACCGGGGCGCCGGGGCGCCGGTTAGACTTGCCGGGCGCCAGGACCGAAGTCGGAACCCAGGCGCTTCCTTCCCTGGAGGCTCGTAAGTTGGCGGTGCTACTCGTGCTCGGCTTGTTGTTGGCCGTGGCGTGGTTCGTGACCCGCGACCCGCGGGGGCGCCGCGCTACGCAGCCGCCACCCGAGCCCGAGCAGCTCGGGCGCCTGCTCGAAGCGCTCTACCGCGACGGCGTCGTGTTGGGCTACAAGCGCGCCTGGGCACATCAGGTCGAGTCGGAGCAGGGCCGCGTGCGCACGTTCGTTAGGCGCCGCACCACCACGATGCTTCTCGCGTGCGCCAGCGGCGCGCTGGTGGCCGCGCTGCCGCTGCTGGCTGCGGTCGAGGTGCTCCCGAACCAGGGCGCGTGGCTGCCGGACCTCCCTCGGTGGGCGTGGCTGCTGCTGGCCCTGGGAGCTTTCGGGGCGTTCGCCGGTCTGGGGGCCGCCCTCCTGCCGCGCGACTACCGCCGCTACTTCTCGAACCCCGCCGTGAACGCGCCCGAGCTGGCGCGGCTCGAGTCCGAGGTCCGTGACGCCGTGGCGGCGCGCCTCTCCGAGCAGCTGACCGCCGCCAGGGCTTACGTGGCGGCTGTGTCGCAGGAGCGGTTCGAGGCCGGCGCGCGGCAGGGGCGCGAGGAAGCGCGCCGTGGCCTGGGTCAGGGCCTGAGCGCGGCCGAAGTGCAGGCGCGGGTATCGTCCGCCGCGAACGCCGCCTACGTGCAGGGTCGCACCGACGGCCGCACCGAGGCGCAGACGGAGGCGAGCCGCCTGGTGTCCGAGGCCTACGCGCGCGGTACGCAGGAGGGCGAGCGCGCCGCGCTCGCGCGGCTCGAAGCGCGCCTGAGGACGGAGCGCCAGGCCGGCTACCAGGCAGGTTTCAGGGCCGGCCAGGCGCAGGCTTCGGCGGGCGCGGCCAGAACGACGCGGCCAGCCGGCGCTACGGCCACGCACACCTACGCGAGGCCCCGCACGAGGGCGGAAGCGCTGAGGATCCTGGAGCTGGCGGAGGGCGTGAGCCAGGCCGACATCGAGAAGCGCTACCGCGAGCTGCGGGCGGCCGTCCACCCGGACGCGATCCGCTCGAAGAAGCTGCCGTCGGCGTTGGTGGCGTTCGCCGAGGAGCAGTTCAAGCTGCTGGGCGAAGCGTACGACCTGCTGCGGCGCTAAGGCTCACCGCCGGCGCTGACCTCGGGCAGCGAGCGCGCTACGAGCACCCCTACCAGCCCGAGCAGCGCCAGGAACGCGAGCGCCACCTCGATGCCCAGCGTGGCCAGGGCGGCGTTCACGCCCCCCGTCACGAGCAGCAGGACGCCCATCAGGGTGTTCGAGACCGCCACGTAGTCCGTCACCTCGTCGGGGTCGGCCATGTCGACCACGTACGTCTTGCGCCCCACGCGCACGCCCGTGTGCACGAAGGCCAGGCCGAAGTAGCCGACGCTGTAGAGCCACCCCGACTCGCGCAGTGACGGGAACACCGACAGAGCCAGGACAGCCACGATCAGCAGCGAAGCCACGAGCGCTCCCCGCGCCATCAGGCGGCGGCTCGAGCGATCCGCCAGGCGCCCGAAGTAGCGCCCGCCGATCACGCGGCCCAGGCCCTGGGCGATGACGAACGGTCCGAGCCCGCTCAGGCCCGCGCCGCCGTGCTGCACGGACAACGCCACCAGGAACGGCGGGCTGAGCGCCGAGACGAGCAGCAGCGTGCGCATCACCACGAACTTCCGGAACGGGGCGTCCGTGGCCAGCAGCTCCCAGGCGCCCTTCCACCAGTCGCCGGGCGCGGCCTTTTCCGACGTGGCAGCGGGCTCGCGGATGCTGGCGTAGACGGCGGCGCCAGCCACCCACGCGAGGGCCGCGCCACCCAGCAGCAGGACCAGCACCGTCACGTTGGCGTCGTCCCCGCCCCACAGGCGGATGCCGAGGCCGATGGTTACCGCCACCAGGCCCGAGACGAGGGTCGACAACCCGTTCAGCTGGCCCCGCTGGCCCTTGGGGATGGTGCGGGCCATGACGTCCTTCGATGACAGCGAGCTCAGGGAACGACCGAAGGCGAAGAGCGCCAGCGCCGCCAGGATCAGCGCCCCCGCCAGGGCGCCCTCGAGCACGGCGGCGATCAGCGCCATGCCGGCCGCGGCCGCGGCCTGCAGCGCAGCCCCGGCCACCCACACCCACCGGCGCTGGGTGCGCTGCCTGAGGCGCGGCGAGAGCAGCGCCTGCGGCAGCAGCGAGCCCGACTCGCGGATGGGTACGAGCAGACCGACCATCCCCACGGGGGCCCCGAGGGCGGCCAGCAACCACGGCAGCACCGTGCCGGCGTTCACCACCTGATCGCCGGCGTTCTGTAGCGCCGACGCCCCGATGATGCGCAGGCCGTTCGCCGCTACGTCGCCCTCGGGCGCGCCCGAGGGCGGCGCCCCATCGGCGTCCGCCGTGGGCGCGGGCCTCACGAGCTTCGAGTACAGGCGGCGGGAAAGCGAGCTCAAGCGGCCCTCCTCGCCACGAGTCTACGAAGTCCAGGCGCAGCCCCGGGCACAGGAGCCCAACCGCCAGTGCCAGGCTGTATGAGAGCGGTATTGCATAATGTGAGAGTTCCGTGATACTCCGGGGGCCAGGATAGTCGGGGGGAGGGCGCGTTCCGGCCCGAACCGGAAACGTGCCATGCGAAAAGCATCTCTGCTTCTACTCATCACCGCGCTCCTGCTGAGCGCCTGCGGTCGCACCGAAGTGCTTCTGGACGCCACGCCTGGCGTCGTCGTGCCCGGCGACAGCTTCGTCGTCACGGGCGCAGACTTCGGCGCCGTGCCGGGGGTCGTCAGCCTGGACGGCGTCGAGGTCGCGGCCGGCAACGTCGACTGGCAGCCTCAGGCCATCACTGTCACCGTGCCGCCACGCGCGCCCAGCGGTGCGGTAAGCGTCATGCTCGCCAGCGGCGTCACCTTCGAGGGCTCTAACGTGCAGGTCATCGACCAGCTCGACGCGATCCCGGTGCAGAGCGCGACCATCGAGCCGGGCGTCACGCTGGCGGAGCCGTTCCACGTTCGCCTGTTCGACACGAGCGGCCGCCCGGTGGCAGGCGAGGTCGTCACGTTCCGCGCCGCCAACGGGGCCGTTCTTCACCCGGAGAGCGTCGAGACGGACGCCAGCGGCTACGCCTCGTCCTACCTGACGCTGCCCTCCGAGCCTGGGCGCTTCGTGCTGACGGCGCGCGTCCGCTGCGGCACCCCGCACCCCACCTGCTACCGTACCGCCACCATCAGCTACGACACGACCGAGCCGAAGCATTACGTGCTCGGCGCGCCGCTGCTGCTCTCCGACGGCCGCCAGGCGCTGCCGGGTTGGCTGCGCGTGCAGGGCGAGGGCGGGGCCGCCACCGCCCGCGTCTACACGACCAACTTCCGGCCCGACGGGCTGAACAGCCTCCACCCCGCCGGCGCGGTGCCGGCAGCCGGGCCGCTCGCGCCAGCCGCCATCGGAGCCGCGCTGCTGCCGCGCAGCGCGTCCACCGTGCGCGGTTCGGCCCCGGCGCACGTTCCCGAAGCCGACCTGCAGCCGACCGAGATCCTCGTCACCTACCGCGCTCCCATGGGCGGCGGGTTCGGCCAGGGTGCGATGTCGGCCCTGGGCGCCGCGTCCGCCTCGACGGAGAGCGGCCAGGCTGGCAGCTTCACCAGCCTGATAGAACTGCCGGCCGGCACCGACGTGGAGGCGCTGGCGGAGCTGCTCGGCAGCCACCCGAACGTACTGGTGGCAGAACCGAACTACCGCATCATGCTGGCGCCCCTCCCCAACGACTCGGCGCTCCACGAGCAGTGGGGCACGTTCGCCGTAGGCGCGCCCGTCGCATGGCACACGGCAACCGGAGCAGGCAGTGACGTCGTGGTGGCGGTCGTAGACAGCGGCATCGACCTGGGGCACCCGGAGCTGAGCGGACGCCTCCTGCCGGGCTACGACTTCTGCTCCGACACGGCCCCGAACTGCCGCGACCGCGACGACGACCCCAGCTCGTACCACCACGACAACTGGCATGGCACGCACGTGGCCGGCATCGTGGCGGCCAGCGCCGACGACGGCGTGGGAGTGGTCGGGGTGGCCCCCGGCATCCGGGTACTGCCAGTCAAGGTGTTCCACGACGCCGCCGGCGGCACCACCACGGTGGCGGCCCTGATCGACGCCATCCGCTGGGCGGCGGGCCTGCCCGTGGCCGGCGTGCCCATGAACCAGAACCCGGCGAACGTGATCAACCTGAGCCTCGGAGGCCGCTTCAAAAGCACCCACCTGCAGGTGGCGCTCGACGAGGTCAGGCGCCTGGGGGTGGTCGTGGTGGCGGCCGCCGGCAACACGGCGCAGCCGGGTGCCGGCCAACCGGTCGAGTTCCCGGCCGCCGCTCGCGGCGTCATCGCCGTCGGCTCGGTCGGCAAGCAGCTCACGCGCAGCGGCTTCAGCAACCACGGGGTAGGCGAGTACGGCCCCGGGGGCATCGACATCGTGGCGCCCGGCGAACGCATCCTCAGCACCATCCCGCACGGCTGGGGGAACCTGAACGGCACGAGCATGGCCACACCCCACGTAGCCGCCGCCGCTGCGCTGCTGCTCGTGCAGGACCCGAGCCGCAGCCCCGACGAGATCGAGCGCCTGCTGAACCGCAGCGCCTACTACGACTCGCGCTACATGAGCCGCTCGGAGTACGGCGCCGGCCTGCTGCGGGTGGACGGCGCGCTGGGCCTTCCGGCGCCCACCGACCGGCGCGACCGTTGGGTTACCGTCACGATCGACGCTCCCGGCAGCGGCGCGCGCACCGTGCGCGGCACCCTCGACCTGCTGACCGGCGAGAGCGACACCCTGGACCTGGGGCGGCTGCCGACGGCCGGCCAACTGGATGTTGCGCTCGCGTGGGGCCACGCCAACTACACCGGCACCGCCTGGAACGCCGGACGCTACGCCCAGGCGGCTGCACCCCACTGACCGCCGTTCCAGCTAACCTGGCGCCATGTCCGACCTGACCGCTGCGGCCACCCTCTACGGCGCCGCGCCCGACTCCTTCGAATCGCTCGGCGCCTTCGAGAGCGACGTCTACCGCTACGACGGGCCACACGGCCCGGCCGTGCTCAAGGTGATGGCCCCGGGCCACCGGACGCCCCAGCAGGTGCAGGGGGAGGTCGACTGGCTGCTCGCGCTGATAGAGGCGGGCGTGTCGGTGTCGCGGCCGCTGCCCTCCGTAACGGGCCGCTGGGTGGAAGAGCTGGACGACGGCTCGGTGCTGGTGGCGTTCGCGGAGGCGCCCGGGAGCCTCGTGAAGCCCGCCGACTGGACCGAGGCGCGCATCGAGGCGTGGGGCGAGCTGCTCGGACGGCTGCAGGCCCACGGCCGCAGCTGGACCCCCACCGGTCCGCGCCGTCAGACCCTGCTGCAGCACACCTACCTGACCAGGAGCGCCGAGTTCGTGGCCGACGACCCCGACTTCGTGCGCGCGTCCGAGGAACTGGCGCGCGCCGCCACCGAAGTGCTGAGCGAGGGCGCCGACTCGGGGCTGATTCACGCCGACCTGCACGGCGGCAACCTGCTCATGCACGACGAGAGCTGGACCGCCATCGACTTCGACGACTGCGGCTACGGCGCGTTCGCCTTCGACCTGGCCATGCCCATCTACTACGCCGTGCGCTCGCAGAGGGACGCCGAACCCGCCGAGGCAGGCGCCCGCTTCGTGCCCCCGTTCATGCGCGGCTTCCGCCGGCACTCGCCCGATCCGGCCGGCGGGGTCGACGCCATCGCGCTGTCGATGATGGTGCGGGACGCCGAGCTGGTGACGGTGCTGCGCGCCAAGCTGAAGGCGGAGGATTGGAACGACCGCATGCGGGAGATCGAGTCGCGGCTGCGGACCAGGGTGAAGGCGGGCGCGCCGGTGCTGGAGCCGGAGCTGCTCGAGCGTTGGCTCGGCTGAGCGCGTCGGCCGCTAAGGGCACTTAGGAGGGAACATGGAAGCATCCGGAACCGGGAACGTGCTGGCCGTCTACCTGACCTTCCCCGACCAGGAGACGGCCGAGCGGATCGCAGGCGAGCTGGTCGAGCAGCGGCTGGTGGCGTGCGTGAACCTGCTGCCTGCCGGCACGTCGTTCTACCGCTGGGAGGGTGAGCTGGTGCGCGAGGCCGAGGTGGTGGGCTGGGCGAAGTCGACCCGCGCGCGCCTCCCCGAGGTGGAAGAAGCCGTGCGGCGACTGCACCCCTACGACGTCCCGTGCGTGGTGGCCTACCCGGCGGCGGGCGGGCTGGCGGAGTACCTGGGTTGGGTCGAGGAAGAGACCGGGGCTTAAGCTCGGCTCAGCTGCTCGAAGTAAGCGCGCGTCTCCTCGTCCTCGCTCCAGACGTAGCACCCCTTGGCGCCGCGCGTCATCAGCGTCCGGTAGGTGTTCTTCACGATCTCGTCCGCCGCGGCGCGCGCCGCCTCGGGGTCGCGCTTGTGCAGGCCCTTGAAGCCGTGCATCGTCGTGTCGTTCTTCGAGCGCGCGAAGCCGTCCGTGATCACCTCGCCGTTCCGCACCAGCAGGTCGGGGCCGATGATCACACCGACGTAGTCGAGTTCCAGCCCCTGGCAGGTGTGGATGCAGCCCACCTGCTCGACCGAGTTGGGCTTGAGGATCCAGAGGTGACCGTCGTCGTTCAGGTTCCACTGCGCCGCGAAGTCGTGCTCGGGGAACTCGATGTCGAAGGCGTCAGCGTCCTTCTTGCTGCGCCAGTCCCAGCAGTAGCCGGCCACCATCCGCGAGCGGTTGTTGACCACGTTGGCGTCCTCGATCAAGTCGCGTAGCTCGGCGGGCGACCCCACGACGCGGAAGTCGTAGTCGATGCCTTCCAGGTCGGTATTGGCGGTCTCGCGCACCTGGAGGGCGTGGTCGACCCACGCGAGGTAGCCGTCCGAGCCGTTGCACCTGAACTGCGACTCGAGCCGCGCCCTCGTGACGCACGCGCCGGCCTCGAAGGCGAAGCGCTCGATCTCGGCCACGCGCCCGATGTCGCGAAGCGTCACGCGTTGCGACTCGTCGATGAAGAAGACCGACGCCCGTGACGCGTGGATGATCTCCTTGATCTGGTTCTCGCCCAGGTTCCTGAACATCCCCGACTTCTCGTTCAACCGGTGGGCCTCGTCGACGACCAGGGCGCCGAACGCGTCCTCCTCGGCGTCCACGTAGGCGCCCGAACCCTTGAAGAGGTTGTTGATGCGCGTCTTGCGCAGCGTGCCGGCCAGCTTCGCGGCGTACACCTCGCGCGGGGCGGCGTTGCGCGTCACGTACTGCGCCACCTGCCCGCGGTTCGTCAGCTCGACGAGCAGGTTGATGGCCACCACCGACTTGCCGGTGCCCGGCCCACCCTCGACGATGTACACCTGCTTCTGCCCCTCCCTGGCCTCTTCGGCCAGCGCCAGGGCGGTCTCGTACACGAGCTTCTGGTCGTCGATCAGGTGGAACTCGCGGTTGCCGCACAGCAGCCCGCTCAGGTGGTCGGCCAGCGCCTTCGAGGGGCGGATGCGGCCGCTGTCGATGAGGTACATCAGGTCGCCGCCGTCGCCGTGCTTCACGTGCCTTCTGATGAAGCGCTGCAACGTCTCCTGGTCCTGCCGTAGGAAGAGCGGAGCGCGCTCCAGATGCTCGCCGTAGAACGCGCCCCGCAGCTCCTCGGATTCGCAGTTGTGCAGGTAGGCGCAGGGCTTCAGGTCGACGTTCTCGTCCTGCACGGCCTCGTTGTAGTCCTGCAGCAGCGCCGCGTACGTCCAGGCCTGGTAGGAGGGGTGGGCCACCTCGCGCACGCCGCCGCCCACCACCGTGGCCACGATGCCGTCCTTGCCTGTGGGGCTGGCGTTCTCCCACTGCTTCAGTTCGACGATCACCGCCGTCTTGCGCCGCTTCTGCTCGCGGCCCTCTCGGCCCGTACCCGTGAGGATGAAGTCGATGCGCTTCGAGGTCTGCGGGATGGTGAACTCGAGCGCGACGCCCGCGTCGTCCGGGATGTGGGGGTCGTCGAGCACGTTGCTCATGTACAGGAGCGAGTTGCGCCACGAGCGCACCTCGTTGGGCGACACGCCGCCGCGCCCCCGCGCCTTCAGGCTCGCGAGGATCCGATCGGATATCTCGTTGCGCTTCACGTGCTCCACGAACTCGTGCTTCAGCGCGGTGTAGACGAGCATCCTTCCCCCTACTCCCTCTCGAACGCCGCCTTGGCCCCCAGCGGGTACTTGCTGGCGTTCTTCACCATCTTCGCCCGCACGGCCTCGGCCACGTCGATCCCCAGCCGGTCCGCCAGCAGCAGCAGGTAGTGCATCACGTCGGCGACCTCGTCGGCCACCGCCTCGCGTTGCGCCTCGTCCAGCTCGTCGGACTCGGCGGGCGTCAGCCACTGGAACTGCTCGAGCAGTTCGCTGGCCTCGACGAGCAGCGCCATGCTGAGGTTCTTGGGCGTGTGGAACCGCCCCCAGCCGCGCTCTTCCACGAAGGCGCGGACGTCGCGCTGGAGGTCCGTCAGCTCGTCGGGCATACAGGGCTCGAGTATACGTTCGTGCGCGCCGGCGCCAAGCAGCGCATCGACCTTGCCCCGGAAGCGTCACCGAGCGTCACGGTAGCGGCGCCTAAACTCCAGCATCGGCCCGGCGTCCGGAGCCCTGCAGCCGCTCCGACAGCGCGTGGCACGCGAGAACGAAGCCCGCGGTGCGCCCCGGCGCGCCGGGAACGGAGTCGGATGGCGCACGACACGGTTCGACCCGGGGAACCACCTTCCCCACCGGAAGCACCCGAGATCGAGCGGAAGATCCTCCTGTCCCCGCTTCAGAAGTGGGGCCTGCCCCTCCTGGCGCTCGTTCCGGTGCTGGCCCTGACGGGCCTGATCGAGGTGTCGGGATCCAGCCGGGCCCTCCAGGCCGGCGACCTGCGGGTAGAGGTCGAGTACCCGCGCCGTGCGCACTCGGGCGTCGCGTCGGCGCTGTCCGTCACCGTCACCAACGCCGGGTCGGCCGCGCTCGAGGGCGTGACGGTAGCGCTCGACCGGGAGTACGTGTCCGCGTTCGAGGAGAAGACGCTGGAGCCATCGCCCGACGCGATCTCGGGCGAAGCCTTCCTGTTCGAACTTGGCGAGCTGCCTGCCGGCGTCAGCCGCAGCGTGACCGCCGAGCTGACGCCCGACAGGTACGGGAACCTGCCGGGCAGCATCACCGTCGAGGCGGAAGGCCTCGAGAACCCCCTGAGGGTCGAGTTCGCCACCCTCAGCTTCCCCTGAGGAGGGAACCAGATGGAGACGATCCTTCGCGTGCTCTTCGTCTACGTCTTCCTGGTGTTCGCCCTGCGCGTCATGGGCAAGCGCGAGTTCAGCGAGTTCAGCGCCATCGAGCTGGTGGTGATCCTGCTGATCCCCGAGATGCTGAACGAGGCGCTGGTGGGCAACGATCCGTCGCTGACCAACGGCATCGTCGCGGCCTGCACCCTGCTGCTGGTCGTCTTCCTCACGTCGGCGCTGACGTTCGTCAGCAAGCGGGCCGAGAGCGTGATCGAAAGCGCCCCGAGCGTCCTGGCGTTCGACGGGAAGCTGGTCGAGAAGAACCTGCGCCGCGAACGCGTGACGCCGGAGGAGCTGTACAGCGAGATGCGGATGCAGGGCTACGAACGCCTCGACCAGGTGAAGTGGGCGATCCTCGAGGGCGACGGCAAGATCTCGGTGGTGCCCACCGAAGCGGCTTCCTGACGCCCTGCGCGGGCGGGGCACCCGCGCCAAGCCACGGCGCGAACTGTTGCGCTACGCCGCTTTCAGGTCCGCTGCACCTTCTCCATCGGCCCGCGCATCATCTCCATGAACTCCTCGACCACCGCGGGGTCGAAGCGCTTGCCGGCTTCCGAGGCGATGTACTCCAGCGTGCGCTCCGAGCTCCAGGCTGGCCGGTAGGGGCGGTCGGAGGTTAGCGCGTCGAACACGTCGACGACCGAGAACAGCCGCGCCGCCAGCGGGATCTGGTCGCCGGCCAGGCCGAGGGGGTAGCCCGTGCCGTCGAAGCGCTCGTGGTGGCAGTAGGGGATCTCGAGCGCCGGCCGCAGGAACGGGATGGGCGCCAGGAACTCGTGAGCGAAGGTGGCGTGCTGGCGCATCACCTGCTGCTCCTCGTCCGACAGCGGTCCGGGCTTGCTCAGGATGTGGTCGGGCACCCCCATCTTGCCGATGTCGTGCAGCAGCGCGCCGCGCCGCACGTGAACGAGCTCTTCCTCGCTCATGCCCATGCGACGCGCCAGCCTCACGGTCAGGTCGGTCACGCGGCGGCTGTGCCCCACCGTGGCCGAGTCCTTCAGGTCGAGCGCGCGCGCCCAGCCTTCGATGGTCGTCTCGTACGCCAGCCGCAGCTCCTGGTTCGACCGGTCCAGGTCGTCGAACATGCGCGCCGCGTCGATCGCCAGGGCCGCCTGCGTGGCCAGCGCCACGAGGAAGTCCTTCCAGTCGTCGTCCGGGTCCAGCGGTTGATGGTCGAACAGCTCGAGCACCCCTTGCAGTTGGCCCTTGCTGATGAGCGGCACGGCCATGTAGCTCTGGAAGCTCTCGCCTTGCAGCGACGAGGCGCCCTCGAAGGCGCGCATGAACTCGTCGCGGCCCGACAGCGTCAGCGCCTCGCGCTCCAGAGCCACGCGCCCGGCCAGCCCCTCACCCAGGCGCAGGTCGGTGCGGCGCAGTGCAGCGCCCTTGAAGCCGCGGCTCGCCCCGTAGCGCAGGGTCTGCGAAGCGCTCCGGTACAGCAGGATCGACACTGCGTCGACCTGGAGCCGCTGCATGACCTGCTGCATGACGACGTTCAGGGTGGCGTCGAGGTCCATGTTGCCGGTCATGGCTCGGTCGATCTCGCGCAGGGCCGTGATGCGCTCGAGGCGGTCGCGCAACTCGACGTTGAGGATCTGGACGCGCGCCTGCACCTCGTCGATCTCGCTGCGGTCGATGCCGATGCCCGCCAGGTAGTCGTTGCCGCCGAGGGTGACGCGCGTGGCGCGCACGAAGTAGGGCACCTGACGACCGTCCTTCGCCGTGATGGTCAGCTCGCCCGACGCTTCGCCCTGCTCGAAGACCGCGCTCATCCAGCGGCGCAGCACGCTCGGCTCCTCGGTCGGCAGCAGCAGTTCGGGGCCCGCGGCCATGACCTCGCTGCCGCTGTAACCAAGGTCGTCGGTGACGCTGCGGTTCAGGCGGAAGAACGTGCCTTCGCGGTCCAGCATGAAGAAGATGCCGGGCAGGTTCTCGACGATGGCGTCGTTCAGACGCTGCCCCTCGAGCAGCGCCTCGCGCGCCTCGACCCTTGCCGCCGCCTCTTCATGGAGACGCATCTCCTGGTACATGGACGTGCGCAGGGTGTCCAGGAAGACCACCCCGAAGCGGTCCAGGAAGAACGCCACCGTCAGGTAGACGAGCCCGAACTGGGTGGCCGTGGCCCAGCCGCTGTCGGGCTGCACCGTTCCCATGCCCGGCAGGCCGCCCTGGTGCAGGAGCGGCGCCACCCCCACGGCCAGCAGCGTCACGGCCGTGGTGATCAGAACCGCCTGCCGCCCCAGCAGCAGCGCCGACAGGACGAGCGGGATGAAGAAGAGCATCAGCGAGGTGACGTTCCCCTGCACCCCTTCGGACAGGACCCCCGCGACGCCTGCCAGCAGCAGCACGCTGACGATCATCCAGACCGACACGCCGATGCGCTGCCGCTGGTTCAGCAGTAGGCCGGTGACGATCAGGAGGATGAATACCAGGTTCGGGATGATCAGGCTGGGCACGAGCGCGCCCGGCCCGTACATCACCATGTTCGCTCCGAAAGCGAGCAGCACGACCGTGAGCAGGACCCAGAGGAAGGCCTCGACGATGCGGGAGCGGTGGCGCCTGAGGCGCGTCAACAGGGCGGGGTCGGCGTTCTTGCGTGTCAAGTCCTCTTCCAATCGTTCTCTGCGTCTCGGATGACCGGATGTTACGGGGCCTGCTCTCATCGGACTCTCAAACTGTCGTTGCGCGAAAGGTCCGTACATGGTAAACGGCCCAGCCGCCCAGGGTGCCGGGTGGCGCCTATGCCGTCGGCAGCGGCACGGAGAGGCTCCGGCGCCCGTCTGCAGGCTTCTCAGCTGGATAAGACCTTTCCCATGTGACACGCCTCTACCCTGACCAGGAAGGTGAAAGGAGGCCCACCATGGCCAGCTTCGACAAATCGATCGATGTGGACGTACCCGTCGCCGAGGCGTACATGCTCTTCAGCGACTTCGAGCGCTTCCCGGCCTTCATGGACGGCGTCGAGAGCGTAGAGCGCCTCGGCGAGGACCAGTTGCGCTGGAGAGCGAACATCGCAGGTCGCGAGGAGGAGTGGACCGCCCGCATCACCGAGCAGGCTCCCAGCCACAAGATCGCCTGGGAGAGCACCTCGGGAGCCCGCAACGCCGGCATCGTGACGTTCGACAAGCTCGGCGCCGATCGCACGCGCGTGAACCTGCACATAGAGTACGAGCCCGAGGGGATCGTCGAGAACCTCGGCACGATGCTGGGCATCGTGAACGGGCGCATGGGCGCCGACCTCGAGCGCTTCAAGGAGCTCGTCGAGGAGGGCGGCGCCGCCCGCAGCGGGTGGCACGACGAGGAGGGCGGCCTCGACGAGGTCACCGCCAGCGACATGATGGACGGCGGGCAGCGCCGCGAAGCGCGCCTGCGCCAGGAGAACCACCACGACGCCGGCTCCATGGGATCCAGCGACCACCACCATCAGTCGCGCGACCATGACCACATGCACGGGCACGAGCAGTCGCACGAGCGCACCCGCACGGTGGAGCACGAGCCCGACATCGACGGCTCCGACGGTCGCCTCCACTCGAACCAGAACCTCAACGAGGCCACGGGCGGGGCGGCCAGCTCCGGCGTGATGGGCACCGGCGCCCGACGCGCCGCCGACGGCATGAACGACATGGCCGTGGGCGGAGAGGGGACCGGCATGGCCGCCGACGCGGGCGGCGTGGGTCCCGGCGTGGAAGGCGCCCGGACGGCGCCCATGCAGCATGACGGACTGGGCAACTACGTCCACCGCGACCCCATCCAGCGCGGCTTCGATGACGGCGTCGACGACCTCGAGGGCGAAGACCTGACCGACGCCGCCCGCCGCGCCGAGGCGCGTGGCCACGACCTGCGCGACCCGGCCGGCCGCATGACCGGAGGCACGAACGACGGCATGCGCGACGAGCTCGCCGGCGGCGGCCTGACGGACGCCGAGCGCGAGGCCGAACGGGAACGGCGCCGCCAGAGCAGCCGACGCCCCGACGGCACCGACCTGCGGGAGGACCGGCGCCGCTGACCGCGGAGCCGTGCCCGGAGGTCGGCTCGGCGCGCCGCTGGCCCTGAGGGCCAGAAGCCGCCTACCTGACCGACCTCGGGTCGACCGATCAATCGACAGGTCAGTAGAAGGACCCCCACGCCGGCCGGGCGTGGGGGTCCTTCTTTCCGCGATCCTTGCCGAGCGACGCGGGCGCCGGCCGCGCCGCCTCAGGCGCGCTGCCCTTCGTGCACCCCTTCCGCGAACTCCTCCAACAGCTTGTCGACGAACGCGGGGATGTCGTCCGGCTTGCGGCTCGTCACCAGGCCTTGATCGACCACGACCTCCTGGTCCACCCAGTCGGCGCCGGCGTTCTTCAGGTCGGTCTTAAGGCTGGGGAACGAGGTCAGGCGGCGCCCCTCGACGACGCCGGCCTCGACCAGCACCCATGGGCCGTGGCAGATGGCGGCCACGGGCTTGCCTTCGTCGAAGAAGCCGCGCACGAACTTCACGAGGTTCTCGTCCAGCCGCAGCCTGTCGGCCCCGACCGTGCCGCCGGGCACGACCACCGCGTCGAAGTCCGAGGCCGTCGCCTCGCTCGAGCCCATCTGCGCCTCGAGGCGTTCGCCCGGCTCCAGGTCCTTGCGCCGCGTCTCGACGGTGCCGGCCTCGGACGAGATCAGCACCGTCTCGGCGCCGGCCCCCTTCACGGCCTCCATCGGCTTCACCAGCTCGTCGTGCTCGGTGCCCTTCTGGGCGACCAGGAAGGCCACCCTCTTACCCTTCAGGTCCGTCGCCATCAGGTTCCTCCTTACTGCTTCCGATCGCAGGTAGGGGGCCGTGGTTCAGCCCCCGGCTTCACTCCGTACTGCCGGCCTCGTCTTCCAGCACCGCCTGCACGTCGACCTCGATGCGCACCTTGTTCGCCACCAGCACGCCGCCCGTCTCGAGCGCCTGGTTCCATTTCAGGCCCCAGTCGCGGCGGTCCATCTCGGTGGTGGCATTGAAGCCGACGCGTTCCTTGCCCCACTGGTCGATGCCGCGGCCCTGGAAGAGGACGTCGAGCGTCACCTCCTGGGTGGTGTCGGCGATCGTCAGGTCGCCCACGACGCGGAAGCGCGCACCCTCTTCGGGCTGCGCGCCGAGCGTCTGCTTGCTCCTGAAGACGATCTCCGGGTGGTTCTGGGCGTCGAAGAAGTCGGCGCTGCGCAGGTGGCCGTCGCGGTCGTCGACCCCCGTATCGAGGCTGGCCGTGTCGATGCGGATCTCCGCCCTCGACGAATCGGGGTCTTCCCTGTCCAGGACCAGCTGCCCGCTGAAGCGCGTGAAGCGCCCGCGGACGGTCGTGAACATCATGTGCTTCGTCGAGAACTCGATGGTGGAGTGGTTGGGGTCGACGTTCCAGGTGCGTTCGGCCATGGCGTTCCCCTATCTCCGGAGCGGTCCGGCCGCGCCAGTATAGGAGGGGCACCTGCGCGCGACCGGCGCAGATGCCCCACCATTCCCCGAGCTCTCAGCTGGCCAGCACCTCGACGGGCAGCGGCTGCGCCTCTTCCTCCATCATCCGCAGGAACTCCTCGGCGACCCGCGGGTCGAAGTGACTGCCGGCGTTCTCGCGGATGAACTCCAGCGCCCGCTCGCGCTGCCAGGCCGGCCGGTACGGCCGGTCGGAGGTGAGGGCGTCGTACACGTCCACCACCGCGAAGATGCGCGCGCTCAGCGGGATCTCGTCGGCTTCCAGCCCCCTCGGGTAGCCGGTGCCGTCCCAGCGCTCGTGGTGGCAGTAGGGGATGGCGAGGGCGGGGCGCAGGAACTCGATCGGCCGCAGCAGCTCGTGGGCGAACTCGGGATGCTGTCTCATCAGCACCCACTCCTCGTCCGTCAGGGGCCCAGGCTTCAGGAGCACGTGGTCGGGCACGCCCATCTTGCCGATGTCGTGCAGCAGGGCGCCGCGGCGCACGTGCACCAGCTGGTCCTGCGGGAGGCCCAGCCGTTCGGCCAGCTGCACCGTCTGCTCGGTCACGCGGCGGCTGTGCCCTTCGGTCTCCTCGTCGCGCAGGTCCAGCGCCCGCGACCAACCCTCGATGGTGCGCTCGTAGGCCGCCAGCATCTCGGCGTTGCTGCGCTGCAGCGACTCGATGAGGTTGGCGTTCTCGAGCACCAGCGCCGACTGTGCGGCCAGCGTGCGCAGCACGTCGTGCCAGTCGGCGCTGCGCTCCACCTGGTCGCGGTGGAAGACCTCGAGCACGCCCAGCAGCTGCCCCTTGGCGACCAGCGGCAGGGCGAAGTAGGTCTCGAACCCTTCGCCCGACAGTCCGCGCGACGCAGCCAGCTCGTCGGCGACATCGGCAGCGCCCGTCAACATCAGGGAGGAGCGCTCCAGCGCCGCGCGGCCGGCCAGCCCTTCGCCCAGGCGGAGGCTGGTGCGCCGGTGCGCAGCGCCGGGCAGGCCCGACGATGCGCCGAAGCGCAGGCGCTCGTGAGCGGCGCTGAAGAGCAGGACGCAGCCCGCGTCCACGTTCAGCCGCTCGCGTAGCTGGCGCAGCACCGTGTCGAGCACCGCCTGCAGGTCGAGGCTGCCCACTATGGCGCTGTCGATCTCGCGCAGGGCGGTGATGTGCCCCAGGCGCTGGTTCAGCTCGACGTTCAGTTCCTCTATCCGCACCTTCGCCTCGCGCTGCTCGGAGATGTCCAGGCCCATCCCTGCCAGCACCGGCCCGTTCTCGGTCATCACCCTGGTCCCGGTGAGGGAGAAGGGCACGCGCTTGCCGTCCGCCGTGAGGAACGCGGCCTCGATGCGGTAGGTGCCCTCACGGAACACGCGCCGCACGGCCTCGCGGACCTTCTCCTGGTCTTCGGGGGCGAACAGGTTGTACGGGTCGAAGCCTTTCAGCGTCGCTTCGGTGTAGCCGAGCACCGCGCCGAAGTTGCGGTTCCAGCGCACGAGGCGGCCGGCGGAGTCGGTCACGTAGAAGACGCCGGGCAGGCTGTCGATGATCCCGTTGGAGAACTCGGTCTCGGAGCGCAGCCGCGTCTCGGCGGCCCGGCGCTCGGTGATGTCGCGCGTGTTGACGACGAGCCCGCGCACGGCTGGGTCGCCCAGCATGTTCACGCCGCGCGACTCGAGCCAGCGCCAACTGCCGTCCCTGTGGCGCGAGCGGTACACGGCCGACGCTTGCCCCTGCAGCATCCGGGCCTGGAAATCCCGCAGGCGAGGCGCGTCGTCGGGGTGGATCCGCTCCCAGTAGCCCGAGCCCGTGTCCGCCCCCCAGCCGAGCACGCGCTCGAGCGAGTCGCTCTGGTAGACGAGCTTGCCGTCCTCGTCCACGACCGAGATGATGTCCGAGCTGTTCTGCACGAGCGAGCGGAAGCGGGCCTCCGACGCCTCCAGCTGCAGGCGCGCCTGCTCCTGGTAGCCGCGCTCGAGCTGCACCTGGCGCCAGGCGATGAGGCCGATGACGATCGAAGACAGGACGACGTAGAAGCCGCCCTTCACCGTCTGGAGGAAGAGCAGGTGTTCGGCGTCGCGCGCCATCGACATCACGAGCCTGTCGCTCAGCAGCACCAGCAGTACCGAAGCGACCAGGTAGGCGCCGGCGGTGACGATCAGGTTCGTTACCTTCTTGCGCATTCGGTCCCTACCTCCGCGGGGGAACGGAACGGGAGCGGTGGCTTGGGCACACGCGCCCTCGGTCGGAAAGTGCAGCCCGACTGCGAACACTATGGGACATCGGCTCTTACCGATGTATTACTCGGGATGTGAAGTAATCGTGCCGCCGCCACGCAGCAGCCGTCCGGCTTCGTGCCAGGTGAGGTCGCTGGAGGGCCCGATACGTCGCGGGTGACGTAACATGGCCGGCATGACCCAGTCAACTAGGCGGTTACCGGCCCTCCTGCTCGTGGCGCTTCTGCTAGGGGCGCCCAACCTGGTGGCGGCGCAGAACGAAGCTCGGCCAGCCGGGGACGCCCTGCCGGTCACCCGCCTGGTGCTCTTCACCAGCGGCGTGGGCTACTTCGAGCACGAGGGCACGGTGACGGGCGACCACGAGATGGTCCTGACCGTCCCCCGGGCCGAGATGGACGACCTGCTCCAGAGCCTCGTGCTGCAGGACTTCGGCGGCGGCACCATCTCGCCCGCGCGCTACACGTCGCAGGCCCCGCTGGGCCGCCTGCTGGACGGCTACTCGCTCGACCTGTCGAGGAACGTGACGCTCTACTCGCTGCTCGGCCAGGCGCGCGGCGAGGAGGTGGAGCTCGTCGGCGCCACCACGGTCGTCGGCCTGCTCCTGGGGGTCGAGGAGCAGACGACCGACGAGGGCGTCACCCGGGCCTTCGCCACGCTCGCCACGGCAGAAGGCGTGCGGCGCGTGGCGCTCGACGAGGTCAGCGCCGTGCGCTTCACCGATCCGGCGTTGGCGTCCGAGATCGAGGAGGCGCTGGCCACGGTCGCCGCGAACCGCGACGCCGACAGCGCCACCGTGCGCCTGCGCTTCGAGGGCGAGGGCGAGCGGCAGGTACGCGTCGGCTACGTCCGCGAGATGCCCCTCTGGAAGAGCAGCTACCGCCTCGTGCTCGGCGAAGGCGGCGAGGCGCAGCTGCAGGGCTGGGCGATCGTCGACAACCCGACCGACGAGGAGCTGACCGACGTGCAGCTGTCGTTCGTGGCGGGCCAGCCCGTCTCGTTCGTGACCGAGCTGTACGAGCCCGTCTGGGCGGTGCGCCCGCGCGTGGCGACCGTCGCCACCGGCGGCGTGGTGCCGCAGGCCGACGTCGGGCAGGCCCCACCGCCCCCGGCCATGGCGCTTGAGGCGATGATGCCCAGCCCGACCACCGACGCCGCCGCGCGGGCGCCGCAGCTGAGCGGGGCCGGCGTAGCGGCGCAGGCGCAGGGCGCGGCCGGCGGCAGCAGCTTCGCGTATCACGTGACCGAGCCGGTCACCATCGGCCGCAACGAGTCGACGATGGTGCCCATCGTCGTCACGAGCGTCGCCGCCAGCAAGCTGTCGCTCTTCGAGCCGCAGACCGTGCAGGGCAACCCGCTCCACGCCGTGCGCCTCGTGAACGACACGGGCATGCAGCTCGCGGCCGGCACGGTGACGCTGTACGACGAGGTGGGCTTCGTAGGCAACGCCCGGCTGCCCGACATGCTGCCCGGCGACGACCGCCTGCTGGCCTACGCCGTCGACCTCGGCCTGGGCCTGAGCCTGGAGAACGACGTGCCGCCGACCCGCGTGGTGCGCGTGGCGCTGCGCGGCGCCACGCTGGAGACCACCGAGCTGAGCCGCATGACCGTCCGCGTGACGGTGGACGTCCGCACCGACGAGGGGCGCTTCCTTGTCGTGCCGCTTCCCGCCCGCAGCGGCTACGAGGTCGTCAGCCCCACCCCGCCGCCCCCCGTCTCGGGCGACCGCCTCCGCTTCGGCGTTGCGGTGGTGGGCGCTGACGGCGCGGTGCCGGAGGACGAGGCGGTTCCCACGCATCTCGTCTGCCGCCCGGACGCCGCTTGCGAGCTGGAGGTGGTGCTGGAGCGCCAGGATTCGCGCAGCGTGGCGATCAGCAACGTTCCCGCCACCGACATGGCCTTCTACCTCGAGAACGTCGAGCTGTCGGACGCCGACCGGGGCACGCTCGAACAGATCGTCGCGCTGCAGCGCGAGGTGGCCGACGCCCAGCGCGAGGTGCGCCGTACCCAGGAGCGCATCGACGCCATCTTCCGTGAGCAGGAGCGCCTGCGCGCGAACCTGAACAGCGTGCAGCGCGATTCCGACCTCTACAGGCGCTACATCGCCGACCTCGACGCCCAGGAGGACGAGCTGGCCGAGCTGCGGGCTCAGCTCGAGCAGCAGCGCCAGGCGGCCGACGAGCTGCAGCGGCGCCTCGACGACCTGGTGGCCGGGCTGGGCGGCTGAGGTCGGCCGTGAGCCGCTCCTGCCGCCGGCTCTCCGGTAGGCTTCTGGCATGAGCCGAGCGTTCATCAAAGAGGATGCCGACGCCGATGACGTGCTGGTGCGAGCCAGGCCGCCGCTGCCGCCGGGTGTCCAGAACCTCGTCACGCCTGCCGGCCTGGCCGCCCTCGAGGAAGAGCTGAGGTCGCTGCTGGCCGAACGCCACCGCCTGGACGCGGCGTCGGACGGGTCGTCCGGCTCCCCGGAGGTGCGCCGCCTGGCCGCCCTCGACGAAGAGATCCCGGCCCTCGAGGACCGCATCCAGGACGCCGTGCTGGTGCCCACGCCGCCGGCCGGCACGCAGGAGGTGCAGCTGGGCGCCACCGTCGGCGTGCGCTACCTCGGCGGGGCCCAGGCCGGGCAGGAGAGCAGCTTCGCCATCGTCGGGGTCGACGAGGCGGACCCATTCGAGGGGTTGGTGGCGTTCACCGCCCCGGTGGCCCAGGCGCTGCTGGGCGCGCGCCCCGGTACGAAGGTGCGGTTCGAGGCCGCCGACGGCGACCAGGAGGTCGAGCTCCTGACCGTCACGTACGGCTGAGGCGAGGCCCCACCGGGGCGCTCTGGACCTCATGCCTGACCGAAGACCTGGCGGCCCGCGAGCTTCAGCCGAAGCTGCGGGCCGCGCTCCCCTCCTCCGTCAGCGTCAGGGGCACCTCGCGCAGGTCGGTCAGCGCGGCGCGCACGGCCTCCTGCTGTCCGTCCGGGCAGCACACGAGCAGGTAGCCGCTGATCTTGCCGCCGGGCAGTTGCGCCGCAGCGCCGAAGCGCCTCACGCGCGCCGTCAGCTCGACGACGCGTTCGTCCTCGAAGTTGCCGGGCAGCAGCTGCTTCAGGCGCTGCTGCTCGTCGATGCAGCGCGCCGCACCCGCCAGGTCGCCGGCCGTCAGCGCGCGCTCCAGTTCCGACGCGTTCGCCTTGACGTCGTGCAGCACGGGCAGCGCGCCCTCCAGGTTGGCGCTCAGGGTCTGCAGCGACGGCTTGGTGGGGGCGTGCCAGCCGGTGGCGAAGAGCAGCAGCGAGCTCTCGAACTCCGCGCGCGCCTCGGCGCTCATCGCCACCGCGCGCGCCGTGACCTGGGCGCCGCGGTAGTCGAGGCGCTGCAGCCCGCCGCGCGCCGAGATGTTGGCGTCGTGGTAGCCCGACGCGCCGGCCAGGGCCACCACCTCTACGTGAGCCGCCTGCGCGCCGATGGTGGCCGCGCCTGGGGCCGCTCCGCGGAAGGAGTGCGCGGCGTGCACGAGCGCCACCGTGATGGCCCCCGAGCTGCCCACCCCGCTGCCCGAGCCGACGTCCAGCCAGACGCTCAGGCGCACGGGCGGGTGCTCGGGGTCGACGGCGCGCAGCGCCTCGCGTACCAGGTCGTTCTTCAGCTCGTCGAGCCGCGCAGCGCGCTCGACGGCGCCCGGCGAGTGGACCTCGAAGGCGCCGTCGACGCTGGGCAGCATCGTCACCCACGCGGCCGGAGCGATGGTGGCGCTGATCGTGACGCCACCGAAGCGCTCGGCATACTCGCTCAGGTCGGTGAGTCCGCCGGCGAACGGGATGCGCAGCGGCGCGCGCGCCACGATCATGCCCTTCACCCCTCCTCCCACAGTCGCCGCACCACGGCCCGCACGTTCTCTTCGGCGCTGGGCAGCGTGCCGCCCAGGTGCACCCACTCGCGGCTCTCGACGAAGCCCACCTCGGTGCCAGCGTCCACCAGGCGCTGCAGGTTGGGCAGCATGCGGAACTCGCCGTTCGGCGCCCGGACGCGTTCCAGTTCCGGCAGGAGGCCGGCGTCGAGCTTCCAGACGCCCACGTCCAGCAGCGGCCCTTCGCCCTCCCAGACGCGCGTCACCCGGTCGCCTTCGGTGGTGGCCAGCAGCGCCGGCGACTCGTCCTCGTGGCCGCTGCCCAGCGTGACCACGTTGGGCAGCGGGTGCCGCGCCAGCTGAACGAACAGCTCTGCCGGCACGAACAGGTCGGCCTGCCACGCGATCACGGGCCCGGTGCCGCGCAGCGCCGTGGCGGCCAGGCGCAGCGCTCCGCCCGTCCCGTTCAGCTCCTGCTGCTCGACGTACGTCAGCTCCAGCCCCTCGAACATCGGTCCGAAGTAGCCCTTCACCTGCTCGGCATGGTGCCCCACCACGAGCACGAGGCGCGAGTCGGGAGCGGGCACGCCGCTCTTCAGCAACTGCTCGAGGGTGTGCTGCAGGAACGGCTTCAGGCCCACCGGGTACATGCACTTCTGCAGGTAGGTGCCCAGGCTTCCCATGCGGCTCCCCTTGCCGGCCGCGAGGCAGATCAGGTCCATGTCACTCTCCGTAGGCGGTCAGGGAGCGTCGCAGCTCGGCGCGCAGCAGCTCGCGTACCTCGGGCGGACCCACGACCTCGATGGCCGAGCCCCAGCTGAGCAGCCACGGCAGCAGCTCGAGCGGGCGGCCGCTGGCGTCGAGCGTGCCCAGCAGGTGCACCATGCGGCAGCCGTCGTCCAGCTGCTCGCCCAGCCGCAGGTTCCGGTCGCCGCTCTCGGTCATGCGCTGCGCCATGGCCTCGCTGACGCGCAGCTGCACCTCGACCTCCTCGCCCACCACGATGCCGAAGGCCGTGTCGAGGGCGGCGGTGGGGTCGAAGCCGGCGGGGATCTCGTAGCTGCGGTCCAGCAGGCGCACGTTGCTCATGCGCGCCAGCTTGAAGACGAGCACCTTGCGGCGCTGGGTGCGGTCGAAGGCGAGCACGTACGGCTCGAGGTTGCGGCGGTTCAGCTCGAAGAAGTAGACCTCCAGCTCGCGGGTGGTGGTGCTGCCGGAGTTCGCCGAGGCGTAGTCGCACTTCAGCACGCGCTGCTGGAACCAGGCCTGCGCCACGAGGTCGAGCACCCGGTCCTCGGGGGCGGGCGCCAGCCTGTCCACGCTCTTCAGTAGCCCCGCCCGCGCAGGCTCGGGCACCTGCTGCGCCAGCTTCTCGAGCGCGGTGCGGTAGTGGCGCTCCCCCACCCCGGTATGCAGCAGCAGGCGCGTCGCGCTGTAGACGGCCAGCGCCTCGACCTCGTTGAGCACGGGCGTGCGGTTCGGGATGTACCAGCGGTGGTTGGCGTCCTTGCGCAGCTCCTCGCCCATCTGCTCCGCCAGGGCCGCCAGATCGCGCTCGATGGTGCGGCGGCTGGTGTCGTGGCTGCGGGCCAGCTCGACGACGGTGCGGGGGCGCCGCCTCAGCTCCTCGCGGAGCAGGTTGAGGCGCTGCGCCTTGGCGACGGTGCGGCTCATGCGAAGGAGCCTACCTCAGCCGCATGCGCCTGACGAGGGGCGCCGGACGCTGCGACGGACGCCTTGTGCCACGTCGCACCTCTCGCCGCCGGCGGGCGCCTGTATTAGAGTTGTCTCCTGCTTCACCCGTGCAGCCGACCGCGACGCTGAACCACGGCGCCAGACGGCCGGCACCGAAACCGCGAGAGGAACGACCGATGCGTTCTCCGATGCGCTCACGATTGGGTTCACCTATGCGTTCACGACCCGCTTCGCACTCCCTTCCGATGCTGCTGTCACCACTGCGCGCCCTCGCGGCAGGGCTGCTGCTGGCGCTGGCCGGCACGAGCCTCGCCCAGACGGCGCCGCCCCCCGAGACGATGTTCGCGCTGCTGGAGGAGGCGCTCGCCGAGCTGCCGAAGGAGCGCTTCGACTACGACGCCGCGCTGGCCGATATCGGCGACACGAGCGTCGAGGCGATCTTCGCCTGGGTGCGCGACGGAACCGGCTTCCTCCCCTACCGCGGCGCGCTGAAGGGCGGCGTGGGGGCGCTGATGGACCGCGAGGGGAACAGCCTCGACCGCGCCCTGCTGCTCGAGGGGCTGCTCGAAGCCGCCGGCCACAGCGCCATCGTGGCGCGCGCCACCCTGAGCGGCGCGCAGCTCGAGGCGGCCGTGGGCGCGGTCCGTCCGGCGCCTTCCGCAGACGCGAGCGCCGCCGACGTCGAAGCCCTCACCGAACGGGCCGTCCAGCAGCTGGGCGTCGACCCGCAGCAGCTGAAAGAGCGCCTCGAGCAGGCCGCGCAGAGGGAGGCGCGCCTCGCCCTCGAGCTCGAGCGCGCCGCAGCCAGCCAGGGCGCCGCGATCGCCGACCTGGTGGCCGCCAGCCCGGCGGGCGCCGCCGCCCGCACCGCGGCGGAGACCGCCGCCGCTGCCGCCACCGCGCAGCTGCTGGCCGACCACTGGTGGATCCAGGTGGACGTGGACGGCGCCTGGGTCGACCTCGACCCCACCCTGCCGACCGCCGCCGTCGGCCAGCCGCTGGCTCAGGCCGAGCTGCGCTTCGACCTGCCCGAGGTGCGCTTCCTGGCGGCCGTCGACGGCGCCTGCCGCGACCTGTCGTGCGGCGACCGCCTGCACCGCGTGGCCATCACCGTGGTCGCCGAGACGTGGGACGGCGAGCAGCTGAGCGAGCACGAGCTCGCCACCACCGAGCTGCTGCCGGCCGACGGCCCGACCCGCACCATCACGTTCGCCGCCCAGCCGACCAACTGGCCCGCCGACCTCGACCTCTACGGAATCGCTGCGCCTCTCGAGGTGCTGCGCGGCACGCTCCTCGAGACCACCGAGTGGCACCCCGCCCTCTTCGTGGAGGGCGCCGGCATCGGCACCAAGCGCGTCAGCTCGGACGGCGAGATCCGGGAGGGCGCCAGCGCCGGCGGAGCGGCCGGTAACGCCGGCATGCTCGGCGGCGGCATCGGCGGCATGTTCGGCGGCTTCGGCGGCGCGGCCTCGGGCGATACGGGCGAGGAGACGGGGGCGTTCACCGCCCTGTGGCTCGACTACACCGTCCACACGCCGGGCGTGGGCGCCCGCACGGAGCGCCGCGAGGTGTTCGACCTGGTGGGGCCCGCCGCCCGCCGCGCGGGCGTGACGGCCCTCGAGCTGACGGACGAAGAGCGCCTGCTGCGCGCCACGGCGCTGAGCGGCCAGACCGAGATCGCCATCGGCGGAGCCGGCCTGGACGCCACCGCCCTGCAGGCCGCGGCCGCCAGCCGCCTGCTGGCGAGCCGCCCCGAGTGGCAGGCGCTGTACGAGCAGGCCGCTGGCCTCGATCCCGAGCTGGTCGCCGGGAGGCTGGCCGACACCGCTGCCCTCTACCCGCCGCTCGAGGTGTTCCAGGTGCAGCGCGCCCAGCAGCTGCACGCCCCCATGACTGGCGCGCTCGTCGCCGCCTTCCACCACCGCTTCGAGCCCGACCTGAGCGTCAGCAGCTCGTTCGACCTCGTCGCGGGCCACGTCACGCCTCTTCCAGGGCAGGGCGCAGCGTTCGACGCCCAGCTCGTGCAGGGGGTGCTCGACACGGCGCTCGAGGCGCAGCTGCAGGCGACCGCCTCGGCCGCCCAGGGTGTGGACATGGGAACCACCATCGGCCAGGCGTTCGCCGCCGACCTCGCGTCCGGGCGCCCCTGGCAGCTCGTCGCGGCCGCTGACGAACTCGAAGGGGTGGCTCCGGAGCTGCCCGCCGACCTGCGGGCGCGGATCGAGAACGACCTGGAGCGCGGCCGCCTGGCGCTGGTGCCCACGGGCGGCGCGGGCGCGGTCGGCTGGTGGAGCCTCGACCCCAGCACCGGAGCGCTGCTGGGCATGGGCGAGCGCGGCTGGGGTCAGGCGACCAGCCAGTACGCCACCACCACCAACGTGGTGCTGCAGGTGCGCACGGCCATCAACCAGTACGCCTCGATGGGGCGCTGCCTCGGGCTGGCCCTGACCGGGCCGCTGCGCGGGCTCGACTCCGACGATGCCGACATGGAGCTGAGGGGTTGCATCTTCACCACCATCTGCTCCGGGGTGAACACGGCCCTGTCTTCCTTCCCGGCGGGGGACAACTGGACCAACGTCATCACGCTGGCCGCCATCGACGCCCTCTGGGGCGGCGTGCCGGAGGCCGACTACGGCGGCCTGTGCGGCTCGCTCTGGAAGAAGATCAGCGGCTGACCGAGGCCGCCGCCTGATGGGAACGCGCTGAACGACGCAGCCCCTGAAGCCGACGAGGCCTCGGGGGCTGCGCTACTTCGGCAGGTCAACCGTCGAGTTCGGAGCGCACCACCAGGTACGGGACGGTCGACTGGCGCAGCGCGCCCTCGGCCACGGAGCCGAACATCCAGCGGTTGAAGCCGCGGCGACCGTGCGTCCCCATGACGACCAGGTCGTGGTCCTTCTCGGCCTCGTGGATCGCCTGGACGGGGTCGATGTCCTCGGCGAGGACGCCCTTGGCCGTCACGCCGCGCTCGCGCGCCAGCGCCACGGCGTCGTTCAGCACCTTGGTGGCCGAATCGCGCATGTCCTGGTACAGCTCGGCCGTGTAGGCCATGTTGGGCGTGGCGACGTAGCCCGCCGCTATCGGGTTCTCGACGGCGTGGAGGAACGTGACCTCGGCGCCCGTCAGCTTCGCCAGCTCCAGGCCCTGCTTCACGGCCAGTTCCGAGCTGGGGCTTCCGTCGTGCGGCATCAGGATCTTGCGGTACATCGTTCGACCTCCTGTACGGGCTTCCCACCCTGGCTCCCACGATACGCCGTCCAGGGCGCAAGACTCCGCTCCCCTCGCGTCGGGTAGGGTGCCCCGAGGGCCGAGGCCTATATGATGGGCCCACCCAAACGGAGGTTCGGCATGCGCATCCTGCATCCCACCGACTTCTCGCAGCCGGCGCAGCAGGCGCTGCGGCTGGCGCGCGACCTGCGCGAACGACTGGACGGCAGCCTGCACGTCGTGCACGCGCAGCGCCAGTTCGAAGGCGGTCGCCGGCGACCGCACCTGGACACCTTCAACCCCGAGCTGCTGAACCACGCCGCGGAGCAGCGCAACGAAGAGGTCGAGCGCCTTCACGGCATGCTCTCGCACCTCGCCAGCCCGGACGGCACCTTCGAGCTGCTGTGGGGCAACCCCGTCGAGGAGCTGCTCGAGATCCAGGAGCGCTTCGACCTCGTCGTCATGGGCGCCCACGGCGCCAACCGCTTCGACCTGCACTTCCTGGGCGGGGTGGCCGGCCGCTTCGTGCGGCGCGCGCGCGTGCCCGTCGTCACCGTGCGGGAAGAGGCGCGTTCCACTACGGTCAGGCGCATCCTCGTCGCTACCGACTTCGGTGACGCCGCTCGGGCGGCGTGGGAGTTCGCCCGCCGCATGAAGGGCGTCGAGCTGGTGCTGGCGCACGTGGTCGACACCGAGCGGCGGGCCAGCTCACCCGAGCACGTCAGCGCCGTCACCGACCGCCTGACCCGCGAATCGGCCGGCGCGGCCAGCCGCCTCGTGGTGCGCGAAGGCAACCCCGCGCTGGTGCTGCCGAAGCTGGCAGCCGACATGGGCGCCGACCTGCTCGCCATCGGCATCAGGCAGCAGAGCGCCGCGGCCGGGCTCGTGCTCGGGGGCCGCGCCGACGCGCTGCTGCGCTCCAGCGAGGTGCCCCTGCTGAGCGTGCCGCTGCTGCTCGATTGAACTCGCCGCGCCGGCGCGTAGCTCAGTCGCCCGTGCCCGCGCGCTCGAAAGCCGCCGCCACCAGCTGCTGCGCCTCGGCCTGCAGCGCCTCCAGGTGCCGCGGGCCCGAGAAGCTCTCGGCGTAGATCTTGTAGATGTCCTCGGTGCCCGAGGGGCGCGCGGCGAACCAGCCGTTGGCGGTCTCGACCTTCAGCCCGCCCAGCGCCTCGCCGTTGCCGGGCGCGTGGGTCAGGACGCGCTCGACGCGCTCCCCCGCCAGCTCGGCGGCGCCGACGTCGTCGGCCGCCAACTTCTTCAGCGCCTGCTTCTGTTCCGCCGTGGCCGGCACGTCGACGCGGGCGTAGTCGGGGGCGCCGAAGCGCTCCGTCAGCTTCCCGTAGTGCAGCGCCGGGTCTTCGCCCGTCACGGCCGTGATCTCGGCTGCCAGCAGCCCGAGCAGCACGCCGTCCTTGTCGGTCGTCCAGACGGTGCCGTCCTTGCGCAGGAACGACGCTCCGGCGCTCTCCTCGCCGCCGAAGCCGTACTCGGCGTTCAGCAGGCCGTCGACGAACCACTTGAAGCCCACGGGCACCTCGGCCACCTCGCGGCCCAGCGCGCGCGCCACGCGGTCGAGCATCGAGCTGGTGACGACCGTCTTGCCGACCTTCGCTCGGGCGGGCCACTCCTCGCGGTTCGAGAAGAGGTAGTCGACGGCGACGGCCAGGTAGTGGTTCGGGTTCATCAGCCCGCCGCCGGGCGTCACGATGCCGTGCCGGTCGGCGTCTGGGTCGTTGCCGAGCGCCACGTCGAAGCGCCCCTTCAGCTCGATCAGGCTCGCCATGGCGTGCCTGGACGAGCAGTCCATGCGGATCTTCCCGTCGTGGTCGAGGGTCATGAAGCCGAAGGTGGGGTC
>CAZVCT010000012.1:36119-38023 GCA_964625655.1 uncultured bacterium | reverse complement strand
GCCGCCCTCTACGCCCTGTACGGCGAGGACGGCCTGGAGAACGGCCAGCCGGCGCTGCGCAACGCCGTCGGCGCCGACCCGAACCTCGCATCGCACCCCCTCTACCGCGCCCTCTACTGGGAGTTCAAAGCCTACCGCGGCGCCTCGGTGGGCGAGGTCAAACGCGGCCTCAAGGGCACCGAGGTGAACGAAGCCCAGCAGGGGCCGCTGCCCGAGCTCGACGCCCAGTTGTACGTCGTGGCTTCTTATCACGCCGCCGCCGCGCTCTTCGCGGTCGACGCCGCCAAGAGCGCCTCGCGGCGTCTGGCGGGCATCCCCGAGGGCGAGCTGCCCGTCTACCTCGAGTGGCGCCGCTGGTCGCTGGCAGGCCAGTGCGCCGAGCTGCTGGGCGAGTGGGAGGACGCGGCCGCGGCGTTCGAGCGCGCCGTGGCCCTGGCGCCGCGCCTCGAGCAGGGCGCCGAGCGGCTGAGCCTGGCGGGGGCGCTCGTAGAGCTGCTGCGCACCGAAGACGCGCTCGAGCACCTCGAACTCGTCGACGACGACGTCCTCGGGCCCGCCGAGCTGGCTGTGCACCGCTACCTGCTCGGTCGCGTTCACCTGGAGCTCGACAACCCCAACCAGGCGCTCGAGCTGCTCAGCGAGGCCGAAGCGCTCGACGACCACGAGGACGGGCCCTCCTACAGCGTCACCTTCGCGAGGGCGCAGGCCCTGGCGGCGCTGGGGCGCAGCGAGGAGGCGGCGCAGGCGTTCCGGCGCGCCCTGGAGCTGGCGCCCGCCGAGCACCGCGCGTTCACGCAGCACGAGGCCGCCTTCGCCCTGATCGAGTCGGACCGCCTGAACGAAGCCGAGAGCCTGCTGGCCGAGGTCGTCTCCGACCCCTCGTACTCGCACCGCGGCGAGGCGCTCGCCGACCTGGCCGACGTCAACCTGCGCCGGGGCGAGCTCGACCGGGCCGCCGAGCTGGCGCTGCAGGCGCTCGAGCAGGGCGCCACGGCGCCCGCCTGCATCACCCTCGGCAGCGTCGCCTTCGAGTACTACCGGCTCGAGGAAGCGCTCAGTTGGTACGAGCAGGCGGTAAGCGCCAGCCACAACGGCGACCCGTTCTGGGTGGCGGCGCAGCAGATGCTGGCCGACGTCTACGCCCAGATGGGCGACGACTACGTCCCCCGCCTCCTGCAGCACGCCAAGGCCGCCCTCGACTTCACGGAGGCCGCCAGCGAGTGGTACCTCCCCCTCAAGAAGTACGTCGACGACGCCAAGCAGCGCCTGGGCGGCTTCGAACGCGTCCTCAACTGACGCCCCGAGCCTGACAGCATGGAAGGCCTTCTGATCGCGGAACAACTGAGCCGGCTGGCGCCCCTGCTGCCGGCCGAGCGGCTGCCGTGGCGCTTCCCCGACGACCGCACGGCCGTGCTGCCGCTGCTGGGCGAACGCTCGCTGCTCATCGCCAGCCGCCCGCCCAACCCGGTGGTGCAGCTGACCGAGGGTGCGCCCGAGGCGGCGCGGCCCAACTCGCCCTTCCAGGAGCAGCTGCGGGCGCGGGCGGGCGGGCGGCTGCTGGCTGCCACCCAGCCCCAGCTGGACAGGGTGCTGCGGCTGCGCTTCGCGGGCGAGGAGAGCTTCGTGCCCACGCCACCGGTGGAGCTCGTGGTCGAGCTCACGGGCCGCAACGCCAACCTCGTCCTGCTGGACGAGGCGGGCACCATCCTGGGCGTAGAGCGCACCGTGCTGGCCGACCGCAACCGCTACCGCGAGCTGAAGGTGGGGCTGAAGTACGTGCCGCCGCCCCCTTACGACAAGCTGGACCCGCGCTTCGCCGACGACGAGCAGCTGCGCGCGGCCCTGCGTGGCAAGCTGCTGAGCCAGGTGGGCCGGGTGATCGATGGGATCGGCCCGCAGCTGGG
>CAZVCT010000012.1:6102-36019 GCA_964625655.1 uncultured bacterium | reverse complement strand
CTGGCCGACGCCGAGCGGGCCGCGGCCGGGGCGGACGGGGCGGACGAGCTGCGCGCCGAGGGCGACCTGCTGCTCGCCTACGCCCGCACCGTGCCCACGGGCGCCGCCGAGGCGACCCTCACCGGCTTCGACGGCCAGCCGGTGACGCTCGAGCTGGACCCCCGCCTCGACGCCGCGGGGAACGCCCGCCAGCGCTACGACCAGGCCAAGCGGCGCGAGGCGCGCGCAGAGCGCGCGCTGGGTCAGCTGGACGAGCTGGAAGAGGCGGTACGCACGGCCGAACAGGACCTGAGCAGCCTGGACGAGCTGAGCGACGAGGAAGTGGCCGCGCGGGCCGCCGAGCTGGAGGCGAAGCGGCCGCAGGCCAGCGCCTCCAACCAGCCCGGCATCCGGTTCCAGGGTCCGCACGGCTTCGAGGTGGTGGTGGGGCGCAACGCCCGCGACAACGACAAGGTCACGTTCGAGGTGGGCCGCTCGCGCGACCTCTGGTTCCACGCCCAGGGCTATCGCGGCTCGCACGTCATCGTGCGCTCGGGTGGCAACGAGGTGCCGTTCGAGACGGTCCTGTTCGCCGCCCGCCTGGCAGCCGGCTACTCGGAAGCGTTCCGCTCGGACAACGTGCCCGTCGACTACACCGTTCGGAAGAACGTCTGGAAGGTGAAGGGCGGCGCCCCCGGGGCGGTCAACTTCACGCAGCACCGCACCGTGTACGTCACGCCGGCGCGCGACGACGAGGGCGCCTCGGGCGGCTGAGGGCTGCTAGGCCTGACCGGCCGAGCCGAACAGCTTCATGCGTTCGGCTATCACGCGCCGCATCTCGTCGCGGGCGGGCCCCAGGATCTTGCGGGGGTCGAACTCCTTGGGCTTCGCCTGCAGCACCTCGCGCACGGCGGTGGTGAACGCCAGGCGCAGGTCGGTGTCGGTGTTTATCTTCGAGATGCCGTGGGAGACGGCCTTGCGCACGTCCTCCTCGTGGATGCCGCTGGCGTCCTGCAGGTCGCCGCCGGCGGCCACCAGCCGCCCAACCAGTTCGGAAGGCACACCCGACGCGCCGTGCATCACGAGCGGGGCGGGCACCAGCGCCGCTATCTCCTGGATGCGCTCGTGGTCGATGTAAGGGCGCCCCTTCCCCTTGTTGGGGCCGTGGGAGGTGCCGATGGCGACCGCCAGGTAGTCGGCGCCCGTGGCCTGCATGAAGCGTAGCGCCTCGTCGGGCTTCGTGAGGGTCGCCTCCTCGGCGCTGACCACCACGTGCTCCTCGATGCCACCGAGCCGGCCGATCTCGGCCTCGACGGTGACGCCGACGGCGTGGGCGGCTTCCACCACGCGGCGCGTCTGTTCGATGTTCGTCTCCTCGTCCTCGTGCGACATGTCGATCATCACCGAGGTGAAGCCCAAGCGGATGGCGCGCATGCACGACTCGAAGCTGGAACCGTGGTCGAGGTGGATCGCGACGGGGACGTCGGCGCGCTCGCCCATGTAGCGCACCAGCGCCACGAGCTCGTCGCCGCCGTACTTGAGGCCCCCCTCGGAGAGCGCCACGATGACCGGGCTGCGCGTCTCCTCGGCGGCCTCGATGATGGCCTGCGTTATCTCGAGGTCGTTCGTGTTGAATGCCCCGACGCCGTACTTGCCGGCGCGGGCGGCGCTGAGGATCTCGAGGCCTGTCTGGAGTCCCATGCAGCGAGTATACGTTCGCCGGCGACGACGCTAGCGGTCGGTTACCTCGTCGCCGCCCTCCGGAGCGCCACCCTCCCGGGGCGGCAGCGGCGGGTTGGCGGTGCGGCCGCTGACGATGCCGGCCGCCACCGCGCCCACGAGGGCGATGAGGATGGAGGCCGGGTCGCCGGGCTGGAAGAAGACGAGCACGAGTAGCAGCATGAGCGACGAGACAATGCGCCCTACCAGCGAACGCGTCCGGTTCGGCGGCTGGTTGGCGCGCAGCGAGAGCACGTGGAAGACCATGAACGTGATCGCGAAGACGACGAAGTAGACCCACACGGGGATGGCTGCGAGAACGTTCACTTGACCTCCAACTGCAGCGGCACGGCGCGCCTGGCCACGTCGCAGGCGACCGCCACCGCCTCCTTCAGGCGCCAGCGGCGCTTGTCGCGCTCGCCCACGAGGTTGCTGATGCCCCTGATCTGCACGAGCGGGGCGCCGAACGCGAGCGCCACCTGGGCCACCGCCGCCCCTTCCATCGACTCGACCGCCACCCCGTGGCGCTCCCGGAGCAGCCGAGCCGTGGCCGCATCGGCCGTGACGGCCTCGGACGTGCCGAACGGCAAGGCCGGAACGCCGAGGCGCCCGGCGAGGCGGCTGGCGTGCTCGCCGAACGGGAGGTGGTTGTAGAGCGCCTCCGCCCGACCGGGGCCGGCCGGCAACGTCGGGAAGCCCAGCTCCTCGAGCCCCTGCCACGTTTCTCCATGACCCACGCCGCTGTCGAGGTGCGTCTCGCTGGCAGCGAGGGCGACGTCGCCCGGTTCCAGCCCGGCGCCGTCGAAGGCGCCTCCGACCCCGACGAGCAGCACCGCCGACGGCCTCAGGGCGCGCAGGGCCAGGGCGGTGGCGGCGGCCGCGTTCACCTTGCCGACGCCCGTGGAAAGGGCCAGGCACGGCACACCCTCGACCCGGCCCTGGCGCAGGCGCCATGGGCCCGGCAGCGGCGACGCCGACCCGGCCGCCTCGAAGCCTGCGGTCAGCGGCTCGACCTCCAGCTCGGTGGCGCTGATGAGCAGCAGCGCCCCGGTAGCCGTGCCGTCGGTGGCTGGCAGCGATGGCCAGAGCAGCGGTTCGGCGCCGGAGGCCACCGGCTCAGGCCGCCTGGGCCGGCATGTCGAGCAGGGCCCGCACGAAGGCGGCGGCGTCGTACGGCTGCAGGTCGTCGGGCCGCTCGCCGACGCCTATGAACTTGATGGGCAGGCCAAGCTCGCGGGTGATGGGCAGCAGGATGCCGCCCTTGGCGGTGCCGTCGAGCTTGGTGACGATGACGCCCGTCAGCTCGACCGCCTCGTTGAAGCGCCGCGCCTGCTCGAGGCCGTTCTGACCGGTGACGGCGTCGAGCACGAGCCACGTCTCCTTCGGCTCGCCCTCGTCGGCCTTCGATATGACGCGCTTCACCTTCTTCAGCTCTTCCATCAGGTTGTGCTTGGTGTGCAGGCGCCCGGCGGTGTCGACGAACAACAGGTCGGCGCCCTTGGCGCGGCGCTGCTGCGCGCCGTCGAACGCCACCGACGCGGGGTCGCCGCCGTCAGGGCCGGTAACGGTCGGGATGCCGAGCCGCTCGCCCCACACGGCCAGCTGCGCGCTGCCCGCCGCGCGGAAGGTGTCGCCGGCGGCGAACATGACGTTGCGGCCGCGGTTCTGGTAGTACTGCCCGAGCTTGGCGATGGTGGTCGTCTTGCCGACGCCGTTGACGCCCACGACCATCACCACCTTGCCCTTCGGCTCGACCGCCTTGCGCGTCACGTCGAGCTCGAAGCCGACGCGCCGCAGCTTCTGCCGCATGCGGTCGGGCTCCAGCTGATCGAGCAGCGCCTTCTCGAGCGACTCGCGGAACGAGGTGCCCCGCTCGCGCTCCTTCTTCGCCTCCGACACGACCGTGGCCGCCAGCTTGGCGCCCACGTCCGCGCCGATCAGCGCGAACTCCAGGTCGTCCCAGTCCATCTCCCAGGCGGACGCGCTCTCGCCACCCGCGATGCTGGCGCGGGTGCGGCTTAGCCCCTGCCTGAGCCTGTCGAACCAGCTCATCCTAGGATCCCTCGCCTTCGCCGCCGGCGGCCTTCACGCGCGCACCTGGCGCGGCGCCCAGGCTCTTGCTGCGGCTGCTGCGCGCCTTGGCCTCGGCGGCCTGGCGAGCCTTCTCTTCCTCCAGTGCGCGTTGCGGGTCGTCGTCGGGCAGGCCCGCGTCGATGAACGTCAGCGCCTTGCCGATGCGCTTCAGCGACTCGCTCTTGCCCAGCACGACGATCAGGTCGGTGACGCTGGGCGCCTGGGTGGTGCCCGTCAGCGCCGCGCGCAGCGGCATGAGCACCTTGCCCATGCCGACGGCCTCGTTCTGGACGTAGTCGCGCAGCATGTCGTCGACGCCGTCGTGGTCGAAGAACTCGAGCATCGACAGCTCGCGCTCGACGTCCTGCAGGTGGCTCTGGCCGGCGGCCAGCTGCTTGCGCGCCGCCTCGTCGTACCTGAGCGAGTCGCGGAAGAAGTAGCCGGCCTGGTCGACGAGGTCCATCAGGGTCTCGGCGCGCGGCCTGAGGATGTCGATCACGTCGAGCAGGTAGTCGTGGTCGTCCCACCCGTAGCCCGCGGCCTCGAACAGGGGCGCCACGCGTTCGGCCACCTCCTCGAGCGGGAGGATCTCGCGCAGGTAGCGGGCGTTGAAGAAGCGCAGCTTCTTGAGGTCGAAGACGGGCCCGCCCAGCGAGACGCGGTCGATGTCGAACTGCTCCGTCATCTCGGGGACGGTGAAGAACTCGCGCCCGTCGGGCATGCTCCAGCCCATGGTGGCCAGGAAGTTGAGCAGCGCCTCGGGCAGCACGCCCTGCTGGCGGTACGAGTCGACCGAGGTGTCGAGCTTGCGCTTGCTCACCTTGCTGCGGTCGGGGTTGCGCAGCAGAGGCATGTGGATGAACTCGGGCACCTGCCAGCCGAACGCCTGGTAGAGCAGCAGGTGGGTGGGCGCGCTCGAGATCCACTCCTCGGCGCGGATGACGTGAGTGACGCCCATCAGGTGGTCGTCTACGACGTTGGCCAGGTGGTAGGTGGGGTAGCCGTCGCTCTTGAACAGCACCTGGTCGCGCACCTCGGTGGCGGGGAACGTGACCTCGCCCCGCAGCCGGTCCAGGAACGAGACCTCGCCGTCGTCGGGCGTCACGAGCCGCACGACGTGCGGCTCGCCGGCCGCGGCGCGGCGCTCCTGCTCCTCGCGGGGCACGGCGCGCCCCCGTCCGTCGTAGCCCAGAGGGCGCCCGTGGCGCTTCTGCTCGACCCGCATCTCGTCGAGCTCCTCGGCGGTCTCGAAGGCACGGTACGCCTTGCCGCTCTCCAGGAGCATGTCGACGTGCCGGCGGTAGACGTCCAGCCGTTCGCTCTGGCGGTACGGGCCGTTGGGCCCGCCCAGCTCGGGGCCTTCGTCGGGCTCGATGCCCAGCCACTCGAACATCTCGAGCAGGCGCCGTTCGGCTTCCGGTTGGTAGCGCTGCCTGTCGGTGTCCTCCAGGCGGAAGACGAAGCGGCCACCGTGGCGCTTGGCGAACACGTAGTTGAACAGGCCGATGTACGCCGTGCCGACGTGCGGGTCGCCGGTGGGCGACGGGGCGATTCTGGTGACGACTTCCATGCGAGGCGCCTCCTAAGCGGTTCTCGGAACCCTCGTCCGAGGACCAGGGCGTGCGAGCGGAGCGAGTAGGAACCGCTTCGGGGCGGGTACCGACAACGGCTCGGGAGCTCGCTCAAGTGCGGGCATCATAGCTCAGCCGCGGACGGCTCAGAACCTCACGGAGCGCGTCCCTGGCGGGCTAGACGGCCTTCAGGCGATGAACGTGAGGTAGAAGAGGGTGAACGCGCTGACAGCCCATAGGTAAGGGGAGAAGGCCCGGAACTGGCCCCGGCGCAGCAGCGCGAAGACGAGCTTGAGCGCAGCGTAGCCGACGAGGAACGACGCCAACGTCATGGCCACGAGGGGCCACAGCTCGATGTCGGCGGCCAGCACCTCCTCGACCCCGATGATGGCCACGCCGAACGACACGACCAGGTACATCAGGAACGAGAGCTTGGGCGCCAGCTCCTTGTCGACGCCGCGCGCCAGAAGCGCTGCGATGGTGGAGCCCGAGCGCGAGATGCCGGGGAAGACCGCCAGGCCCTGCACCGTTCCAGCGATCAGCGCGTCCTTGAAGGTGACCTGACCGACCTCGTGCTTCGGGCCCGAGCGCGGGGCGAACCAGAGGATGAAGCCCGTGATGGCCAGCGCGATGGCCACGGGCAGGGGCGCGTTCAGGTGCTCGAAGACGCCGCGCATGGCGAGCCCGATGGCTGCGGTGGGCACCGAGCCCACCAGCACGAGCAGCGCGAGACGCCAGCCGTCCTCGCGGCGCGCTGCCGGAGAGACTAGCCCCCGGAAGAAGCCCGAGAGGGCCGTGGCGACGTCGCGCCATAGGAAGATCAGCACGGCGAAGAGCGTGCCGGTGTTCGTGGCGATGTCGACGTAGAGCTCGAGCGAGTCGCCCCAGCCCAGGAAGTAGTTGGCCAGCACGAGGTGGCCGGAACTGCTGACGGGAAGGAACTCGGTAAGGCCTTGGACGACGCCCAGGATGATGGCCTGCAGGATGCTCATCGATCGAAGCTCCAGGAAGTGGGCGCTGCGCGCCGGTCGGTTCCGGCAGGGCGCCTAGAGATAGCTAGGGGGAAGCTCTATCCGAAAGCGAGGCGCGCCCGGGGTGGGCGCGCCTCGCCATTGGAAGGGAAGTCGCAGGGACCTGCCCTCGGGGTCAGCGCTTGCTGTACTGCGGCGCGCGGCGGGCCTTCTTGAGGCCGTACTTCTTGCGCTCGACGATGCGAGCGTCGCGCGTGAGGTGCCCCTTCTGCTTGAGCACGGGGCGGTAGTTCGGGTCGATCTTCAGCAGCGCGCGGGCGACGCCGAGCTTGATGGCGTCGGACTGGCCGCTGGGGCCGCCGCCCTTGACGGTGATGACGGCGTCGTAGCGGCCGGCGGTGTTGGTGTCCTTGAGCGGCTCGAGGGCCTGAACGCCGACCAGGATGCCGCGGAAGTACTCCTGGAACTCACGGCCGTTGACCGAGATGCGGCCGCTGCCGGGGCGGAGGAATACGCGCGCGACGGCTTCCTTGCGCCGTCCGGTACCGTAGAACTGTTCCATCAAGCCAACTCCATCTTCTGAGGCTGCTGCGCTTCGTGCGGGTGAGCCGGGCCGGCGTACACCTTGAGCCGGCGGATGAGGCGGCGACCCATGCGCGTCTTGGGCAGCATCCCCCAGACGGCGTGCTCGATCACGCGAACCGGATGCTTCTCGAGCATCTCGCGAGCGGTGGTCTCCTTGAGGCCGCCCTGGTAGCCCGAGTAGCGGGTGTAAACCTTCTGGTCGAGCTTGCGGCCGGTGAAGCGGACCTGCTCGGCGTTGATGACGACGACGAAGTCGCCGCCCATCTGGTTGGGGGTGTAGGTGGGCTTGTGCTTGCCCTTGAGCACCGTGGCGATCTGCGTCGCCAGGCGGCCCACCGTCTGACCGGCAGCGTCTACGACGACCCAGTCGTGGGTGGACTCGTTCGGAAAGTAGGTCTTCACGTTAGTCACGTCCTTGCGGTTGCGCAGTAGTCTTTCAGAGGCGCTGCTGCCACGCTTGCGCCTTGTCTTGCTGTAACCAGGCTCTGCCGTTCTGATCGGGGCGGCAAAGTGGAAGCCAAACGCGATTCTAGCACGTCCCGGACCCCGTTGTACAGCGCTCATGAGGCGGCTGAAACAGGCGCTCCAGCCGCTCGCCCCTCGGCCCCAGCCCAGGACGGTCGTTAGCTGTCGCACCCGCCTGGGTAAGATGCTGGGAACGTGGAACCTCACCTTTCGCACCGCGACCTCCGCACGGCGGCACGAGCCGGAGCGCCCTCCGTGCGGCGCCGCCCGAGCGGAGCACGCGCTTGAGCGCCCCCGCTGGCCGCATCCGCCTCGAGCCGTGGGGGGTCGAGTACCTGGGCTCGCTGCAGGACGCCTCGGGCTTCGCCAAGGGTTCCGACGAGGAAGGGGAAGGCGAGGCCCTGACGCTCGCCGCCCTCGAGGTCGAGAGGCCGCTCGAACAGTGGCGCCCCCTGACCGCGACCGCGGCGGCCGACGTGCGGCGCGTTCTCTTCCTCGATGGGGTCAGGCGCATCGAGGCGCGGGTGCTGCTCGAGGACGACGCGCCCGCGTTCGGCGCCGTGGGCAGCTGCGCCGTGGCGGCCGTGGCGTGCCAGCTGGGCATGGAAGGCGGAGGTGGCCGCGCCGCGTTCGAGGGCGAACCCGTCGTCGAGCGCTGGTGCGCCCTCGCCGGCGGCCGCGTAGGCCAGCCCGACCTGCGGCTGACGTCGGCCGCGGGTGGGCAGCCCCTCTTCTACCGGATGGCGGCTACCCCGGATACGGACGTCGACGCGCCCGTGCGTTTGCTGCAGGCGAAGATGCGCGACGCCGAACGCCTCCTGGCTGCGCGGCTGCTGGCCCGCATGGGCGACGGGCTGCTGCTCTGCGACGGGCCGCGGCCCCTGCTGGGCGACGACCCTCGGGTGCTCGGCTACCTCAAGACCGTGCAGGCGCAGCGCCTGCCGCCCAAGGCGCTCGAGGTCGTGCGCGCCCTCGAGGAGGGGCAGCGCTCGCCCCTCTACCTCGTGGGCGAGGGGGAGCGCGCCCGCTTCGAGTGGTACGTGCGGCTGCGCGACCCGCGCCCGTGGCTTCACACCCTGGCCGGCAGCGTGCGCCTGCAGGGGTACGCCGGCCCGGAGCCCAGAACGCAACTGGCGTGGATGAGTTCCGTCGCCGACTGGAGCAGCGCCGTGCTGCCGCGCTTCGCCACGCGCTCGCACCAGGACCCGCGCGCGCCGCAGCAGCTGCTGCCCGTGCGCGCGCTCGAACAGACGCTGAGGCGCCGGCTGGGCAGCGCGCCGCTGCTAAGGCGCCGCCTCGTCACCGCCCTCTCGGACGGGGCGGGGGAAGGGAAGGCCGCCAAGTGAACCTCGAAGGCCCGTCACCCATCGGCCGCGTGCTCGGCACGGAGGACGCCACGCCCGTGTCGTTCTGGTTCGCCGTGGCGGCCGGTTGCCGGGCGCGCCTCGACGACGTCGTCACTCTCACGACCGCAGACCCGGCCGGCGAGGGGCGCGACATCACCTACTTCGGCGTCATCGACCAAGTGCGGCGGCGCCACGAGGGCATCCAGTTCGAAGGCGACACCGAGCTCGTGGCGCAGGGCCTGATGCCCGCCGAGGAGACGTACGCCGCGCACGTGATCGTCACGCGCCTCGACCCCGAGGAGTACCTGCCGCCGGCACCCGGCGACGCCGTGTTCCTCGCCGAAGGCGAGGCGCTCGAGAAGGCGCTGTACGTCGACGGCATGAGCACGCGGCTGCCCGCCGGCGTGCTGCGCAGCGGCGCGCCCGCCTACCTCAACCTCGAGTTCATCGACGGCACGCGCGGCGCGCACGTCAACATCTCGGGCATCTCGGGCGTGGCTACCAAGACGAGTTACGCCCTCTTCCTCCTCTACGCGCTGTTCCACGGCCGCAACCCGGTCGACGGCGCCCCGCTGCTGAAGGACCCGAGCGCCGGCCGGGCCGTGGTGTTCAACGTCAAGGGCGAGGACCTGCTCTTCATCGACAAGCCCAACAAGCGCCTCCACGAGGAGGAAGGCCGCTGGGCGGCGCGCCAGGGCGCCAGCCGTGGCCGCTACGAGACCCTCGACCTGCCAGTCGGGCCGTTCGAGAGCTGCGCGCTGCACGCCCCGCCCCGCCCGCAGCCCGGCGACGTGGTGGCCGACGTGGGCCAGCGCGAAGAGGTGCGGCCGTACCTCTGGACGGTCAGGGACTTCTGCGAGCAGCGCATGTTGCCCTTCACGATCTCGGACGTGAGCAGCATGTCGCAGCTCGAGTTCCTCCTCCAACACGTCGAGGAGCGCCTCTTCCAGGTCGCGCAGCGCCAGGGGGGTGACGCGGCGTACCTCGAGGTCGACGACTACGTCCCCGAGAGCGAGCGTGATGCACCTGGCCAGGCCGGCCCGATCGACGAGGACGACGGCCTGAGCGTCGACGTCTTCGCCACGCGCGTGGGGCTGGGCAAGACGAAGCTGAAGAGCTTCGGCGACCTGGTGGACTACGTCGAGTACAAACTGCTGCGGCAGGGCGCCGGCGACGACGAGGAGGGGCAGCAGAAGGGCGGCGACCCGCGCTGGATGGCCGGCCAGGCACGCGGCACCCGCGAAGCGCTGGTCAGGCGGCTGCGCGGCGCCCAGAAGCACCTTGCGAGCCTGATCCGGGGCGACGTCTCGGCGCGGGTGCGCGACCGGGCGCGCCTCGACATCCTCGGCGGCAAGGAGCAGGTGCACGTCGTCGACATCCACCAGCTGGCGCCCCTCGCGCAGATGTTCGTGGTGGGGGTGGTGCTGAAGGGGCTCTTCACCGCCAAGGAGCAGGGCCGGGGCGGCAAGCTGTTCGTGGTGCTCGACGAGCTGAACAAGTACGCGCCCGCCGAGGGTCGCAGCCCCATCAAGGAGGTGCTGCTCGACATCGCCGAGCGCGGGCGCAGCCTTGGCGTAGTGCTGATCGGCGCCCAGCAGACGGCCAGCGAGGTGGAGCGGCGCATCGTGTCGAACGCCGCCGTCCGCGTGGCGGGCCGGCTGGACGCGGCCGAGTCGGAACGGTCCGAGTACCGCTACATGCCGGCCAGCACGCGCCTGCGCACCACCATCCTGGCGCCCGGCACCATGGTCGTGCACCAGCCCGACGTGCCCACGCCGATGCTCGTCACCTTCCCGTTCCCGGCCTGGGCGACGCGCGCCGAGGAGCGCAGCACGGCCGTTAGCGACGAGGAGGCCTCGGCGCTGCTGCGTTGAGGCGGCCGAACTGGGCTCCCTGACGCCCAAGCGCTGGCACTTCGCGGCCGCTGGCGAGCTCGCCTGCTACGGCCCTTCGCATCTCCGGGCGTCATTCGCTGCCGCAACGGGCTCGTAGACTGGCCGTCATGAGGATCCTTCACACCGCCGACTGGCACGCCGGCCGGACGCTGCACGGCGTCGACCGGACGCCCGAGGTGCGGCAGGCGCTCGAGGAGGTGGCCGACCTGGCCATCTCCGAGCGGGTCGACGTGATCGTCGTCGCCGGCGACGTCTACGACACGCGCAACCCGGGCGCGGCCGCCGAGGAGGCGGTCTACGACTTCTTCCTGCGCACCGGCTCCGCCGGCATCCCCAGCGTGGTCATCGCCGGCAACCACGACTCGTCCGCCCGCCTCGACGCCGTGGCGCGCGTGCTGAAGCTGGCGAACGTCCACGCCGTGGGCGGCTTCCGCCCCGCCGGCGCCGGCGGCCTGCTTCACCTCGAAGCGGGCGGCCAGCGCCTGAAGGTGGCCGCGCTGCCGTTCCTGTCGGAGCGGCGCATGGTCGACGCCGAGGCGCTCATGACGGGCGACGTCGGCGCGCAGCGCGACACCTACCGTGCCATCATGCGCAAGCTCGTCGACAACCTGACGGGCGGCTTCGACCACGCCAGCGTCAACCTCCTCACCATGCACACCACCTTCGAGGGCGCCACGCTGGCGAACTCCGAGTACGCCTTCCACAGCACCTCCAGCTACACGGTGCCGGCGTCGATCGTGCCCGATTCCGCCAACTACGTCGCGCTGGGCCACATCCACAAACCACAGGGCGTCATTGGCCTGGCGCCCGACAAGGCCCGCTACAGCGGCAGCCTGCTGCAGCTCGACTTCGGCGAGGTAGGCGACCCGAAGGGCGTGCTGCTCGTCGAGGCTGAACCAGGCAAGCCGAGCATCGTCACGACCCTGCCCCTCTCGGCCGGCCGCCAGCTGAGGCGCGTCGTCGTGGAGGAGGACGAGCTGGACGCCCGCATGGCCGAGCTCGAGCGCCTGGACGGCTGGCTGAAGCTGGTCGTGCGTCTGGAACGACCCCGGCCGGGGCTGAAGGAGCGCCTGCAGCAGCACCTGCCCGACCTGCTGATCGTCGAGCAGCAGCTGCCGGGCGAGGCAGACGAGGCGCTGGAGCCGATCGACCTGCGCGCGCTCTCGCTCGTGGACGCCTACCGCGACTACCTGACCGAGCAGCGCGGCGCCGAGGGGGCGGAAGAGCTCGTGAAGCTCTTCGAGCGGCTGCACGACGAGGTGAGCGCCCGTGACGGCGCCGAGGTGACGGCGTGACGCCACTCGCGCTCGTGCTCGAGGGCTTCACCTGCTACCGCACGCGCGCCCGCATCGACTGGAGCGAGGCGGGCGCGGGCCTGTTCGCCGTGACCGGCCCCACCGGAGCCGGGAAGTCGACGATCCTGGACGCCATCACCTACGTGCTCTACGGCAAGACGGCGCGCCTGGGCAGCCGCGGCCTGGACGCGCTCCTGAGCCCCGGCGCCGACTCGCTGTTCGTGCAGCTGGAGTTCCGCAACGCGCGCGGCGTCTACCGCGTCACGCGGGCCGCGCAGCGCCGCAGCACCGGCGCGGTGGCCACCGAGGTCAGGATCGAGGTGGCGGACGCCGAGGCCAACGCCGACGGTTGGCGGCAGCTGAGCGACAGCGAGCGCGTGCGCGACGCGAACGACGCGCTGCAGGGCTTGGTGGGGCTCGACTACGACGGCTTCACCCGCGCCGTGCTCCTGCCGCAGGGCGCCTTCGACGAGTTCCTGCGGGGCGACGCCGCGCAGCGCCGCAAGCTGCTCGTGTCGCTGCTCGGCCTCGACCGGGTGGGCGACATCCAGCGCCTGGCAGGCCAGCGCGCCTCGGTGGCCGAGGAGCGCGTGGCCGCGTTGCAGGCCCGCCTCGCCGAGGACTACGCCGACGTCGACCCCGGCAGCGTAAGCGACCTGAAGGAGCAGGAGGCCGCCCTCGAGGCGCAGCTGGCGGAGCTCGCCGCCACGGTCGAGGGCGCCGGCGGCGAGCTGAAGGAGGTGGAGGAGACCGCCCGGCTGGCGGGCGAGCACGAGGCGCTGAAGGCCGAACGGAAGCGGCTGTCCGAGGGCGCCCCCGCGATCGCCCAGCTGAAGGTCGAGCTGGAACGAGGGCGACGCGCAGCCGTGCTCGCCTCGCACTTCCCGCGCCTGGAAGCGGCGGAAGCGCGCCGCGAGGCAGCCGCGAAGACGCTCGCGACGCGCCGCGAAGCGCTGGACAAGGCGCAGGAGGGGCTGGGAGCCGCCCGGAAGGCGCTGGACGCCGCCCAGGAACGGGCCGAACAGCGGCGCGGCGCCATCGACACGGAACTGGCCGCCCTGGCCGAGGTCGGCCCCGCCTTCGAGGCGCTGAAGCGGCGCGGCGGCGACCTGGCGCTGGCGGCCGCCGTCCCGGACGGCCCCGGCGCCTCCTTCCTCGACGAGGACGAGTGGGCGGGCTGGCACACGGCGCTCTCGGTGCTCGTGCCGGCCTTCGAGAGGGCCGCGCGCGAGGTGGAGAAGCGGACGACAGCGCTCGAGCGAGCGCGCCAGGATGCGGGCAAGGCCGCCGCGCGGGCCGAGCAGCTGGAAGCTGCGCAGGCGCAGCGCGTCGAGGCGGGCAAGGCGCTGGCGGCGGAAGAGGAGGGCGCCAAGGCGGCCCTGGAGGTGGCGCAACGCGCCGACCTGGCTGCCGCCGTTCGCGCCGGCCTCTCGCCGGGCGACCCATGCCCTGTATGCGGCGGTCCGGTGGGCGAGCATGCGCCCGCAACCGACGGCGGTCACCTCGCAGAAGCCGAGGAGGCGCTGCGGACGGCCACCGCGGCGGTAGCGAAGGCGCGCGACGAGTACCAGGAGCGCCGCGCCGAGCTCGTGCGCGCGCAGGCGGAGCACGCGAACCTCGTGAGGCAGGTGGCCGACGCCGAGGGCGCGCTTACGACGGCCCACGAGGCGCTGGCGAACGCCCGCGCCGACCTGGAGCGCCACGGAGCGCGCACCGAGACCGACGAGGGTGGAACCGGTGCGGACGCGGGCTACGAGGCTGCCATCGGGCGCCTGCGCCGGGGGCTCGAGGAGCGCCGGGACGCCGCCCTGGCGTCGCACGCCCGGGCGATCGTCCACAAGCTGGCGGCGGCGGGCGTCGACGCCACCGGCCGCGACGACCTCGGCCGGCGCGGCGCCCAGCTGAAAGAGGAGCGCGAAGGGCTGGAGGAGCGCCTGCGCAGCGCGGAGCGCGCCTTCCAGGAAGCCGAACGGGCGGCGGCCGTCGCCGGCACGCAGCTCGAGGGGGCGGAGGAGAACCTGGCCGCCGCCGCCGAGGAGGCGCGCGCCGCGCGCGAGGCGCTCGTGCAGGCCGTGGCCGCGGCAGGCTTCGCGGACCTGGAGGAGGCCAACACGGCCATGCGCGACGCCGGGCAGCTGGCGAGCCTGGAAGCGCGGATCGACAAGTTCGAACGCGACCTGCGCGGCGCCGAGCAGCGCGAGGTGGAGCTGGCTGCCAAGCTGGCGGCCCGGCCGCCTCTGCCCGCCGTACCCGCCGAGCCGGACGGACAGCCGGCCTCAGGTGCCCACGGAACTGCGCAGGTGAAGGCCGCCGCCATCGCGAAACTCCTGCAGGACCGGCTTGCCGACCTGCGCGTGCAGCTCGACGAGCTGCGTCGCAAGCAGGGCGAGCTGAGCGCCGAACGGCGCAGCCTGGAGACACGCCTGGAGCGCTCGACGGAGCTGCGCAAGCAGCTGGCGGCGGCGCAGGACTCCTACGAGCTGCACCGGCAGCTGGCGCTGGACCTGCGGGGGAACAACTTCCCCGACCACCTGATGGCCCAGGTGCAGCAGCGCCTGGCGCGCCGCGCGTCGCAGGTGCTGCGCAACGTCACCGACGGGCGCTTCGATCTGCACCTGGCAGACGGCGACTACCTCGTGGCGGACGCCTGGGCAGGTGGCGACATGCGCTCGGCGCGCACCCTCTCGGGCGGCGAGAGCTTCGTGGCCAGCCTGGCGCTCGCCCTCGCCCTCTCCGACACGCTGGCCGGCAACGCCTCCCTGGGCGCGCTCTTCCTCGACGAGGGGTTCGGCACGCTCGACCGCGCCACGCTGGAAGCGGTGGCCAACGTGCTGGAGTCGTTGACGGACGAGGGGCGGATGGTGGGGGTGATCACGCACGTGCCCGAGCTGAGCGAACGCCTGCCGGCACGGCTGGTGGTCAGCAAGGGGCCCGAAGGGTCGACGGTGGCCTGGGACGCCTGAGGGGTCCCCGCCTCAGTTCGACCCGCCGCGCCGCCCTTCGGTGGCCTCCGAGGCGGCGGGCTCCGAGGCGGCGGCCTCCGAGGCGGCAGCCTCGCGCCCGCTCTCGGGCTCCTCGGGGCGCGTGCCGTCCAGCTGCTGGATCTCCTCTATGAAGCGGTCCACCGAGTCGAAGTCGTGGTAGACGCTCAGGTAGCGGATGTACGCCACGGCGTCGGCGGCCTGCAGGAACTGCAGAACGCGCCGGCCGATCTCTTCGCTGGCGATCTCGGGGGCGTTCGTCTCGTCCTCGAAGCCGTAGGCGAACTCGCGGATCTGCTTCTCGCTGACGGGCCGCTTGTTGGCCGCTATGCGCAGCTTGTCCAGCAGCTTGTCGGGGTTGAACGCCTCGAGCCGACCCGAGCGCTTGCGCACCATCAGGGCCTCGAACTGCGCCCGCTCGTAGGTGGTGAAACGCCTGGAGCACGCCACGCACTCGCGCCGCCGCCGGATGGCCACCCCTTCGTCGGAAGGGCGCGAGTTGACGACGCGGGTGTCGTCGGCCGAGCAGTAGGGGCAGCGCATGGTCAGCCCCGCCTGGGGCCCGGCAGGTCGCCGTCGTCGTCCTCGCCGACCCTCAGGCTCGAGAGGTCGCCGTAGAGGTCGAGGGCCGACTCGTGGCTGGCCGCGAACGGCTCCTCGCCCAGGAGCTCGCCCTCGCCTTCGACCAGGTGGCGTAGCGCCGGCCCCTCGGGCAGGCCCAGGTCGTACGCCCAGTCGTCCGACTCGTCGTCGTCGAACTCGTCGTACGTCAGGGCGCCGCCTTCGTAGCCTTCGGCGGCGCTCTCTTCCGCCGGGGCCGTCCAGACGTGGTTGGCGACGCCGGCCGGGTAGCGGCGCACGGGTCCGCGGCGGCGCAGGCGCACGCCCGGCGCCAGCAGCACCGAGTCGGCGGCCTCGTCCTCGAACGGCTCGTCAGGGTCCGAACTGTCGTCCCAGTCGTCCGACTCGCTCTGGCGCACCGTCGGGTCGAGCGCGGCGCGTACCTCGGGCAGCAGCGCCTCGGCCAAGCGGGGCGGGGTGGGGAGGTCGACGTCGACGACCTGGCCGCTAACGCCGGCGGCTTCCGGGGAGCCCAGGAAGCGCACGGCGCGCACCAGGGCCTGGTCGTGCCGCGGGTCCGAGGGGGTACGGGAGGGGAGCACGAGGTTCACGCGCGGGTAGGCGAAGCGGCGGCGGAAGCCGCCCACCAGCTCGCGCAGCGCGCCCTGCACGGCGTGCATCTGCACGCTGCCGGCCGTCGGCGGCGCGACGATGACGACCCAGCCGTTGTTCAGCAGCCGGGCCGCCGTCTTCAGCGCCAGGAAGGTGCTGCGCACGTTCTCGGCCATCACCTCGTAGAACTCGCCCTCGGCCAGCTCCTCGAAGGGCGTGGTGCTGACCTGGCCCGCCAGGTGGACCACGCCGCCCAGCGCGCCGAAGATCTCGGTCACCTTCTGGTACGCGGCCAGCACGTCCATCTGGGTCGTCATGTCTGCTTGGATCGGGATCGCCTGTCCGCCCAGCTCTTCCACCTCGGCGGCGGTCTTGGCGGCCATCTCCACGTCGCGGTCGGCGCAAACCACGTCGTACCCAGCGCGGCCGTAGGCGAGCGCCACGGCGCGACCGAAACCCTGGCCTACGTTGGTGACCAGGACGACTCGTGCGCTCTCCATCGGTTCAGGATACGACGGGCAGGGGGTCCCCTCAAGTTCACGGGAAGCAGGAGCCCCTGCACGGGCCGGCCACCCCGAGTTCCCAGGGCCGTACGAGCGGCGCGCCGGTGTATAAGGGGACCATGTTCAGAAGGCGAGCCGAACCCGCCGAAGCGCTGCCGGAGCCCGCCGAGGAGGCGCCCCGCGCGAAGCCGGAGCCGTTCACGTACATCCAGCGCGGCACGCTCATCACGGGCGAGATCGAGGCCGAGGGACGCGTGCGCGTGCACGGCGTCGTGCGCGGCGACGTCAGGGTGAACGGCACCCTGGAGGTGGCCGAAGCCGGGCTGGTCGAGGGGACGCTCGTCGAGGCGGACGAGGTGAAGATCATCGGCCGCGTGGTGGTCGAGCGCCTCGTGGCGCGCGGCAAGGTCGAGATCTGGCGGGGCGGCGAGCTGATAGGCGACGTGCTGGCCGGCGCGCTCGACATCGAGGAGGGAGCGCGCTTCACCGGCCGCAGCGAGATGGCCGACGGCGTGCCGCCGGCCCATGCGGGGCTGGAAGGGCGTAGCGGGCCGGCGCGGCCGGCTCTGCCGACCTCCAACGTCACGGGCGCACCGTTCGAGCCCGAAGCGCAAGGCGCCGAGTCGACTTCAGAGGAGCGCCTCGAAGCCGCGACGCGCGCGCCGGCCTGAGACGCTTCCGGCGCGCCGTAAAGGGGAGGGGCCCGCGCTTCTCATCTCTGTTGCTACAATGCGGCGTGCCTTTCTACGTCCCGCCTCACCGTGCCGTGCCGCCGCTGACCTGGGGTCGCCATGGCGCTTGAGAGATGGTTCCGTCGGAACAAGCCGACACGCAAGGAAGACGACAACAGCCCGGCGGGCCTATGGCTCAAGTGCGATGGCTGTCAGGCGCAGATCTACCGCAAGGACCTCGTAGCCAACCGCTACGTGTGCCCCGAGTGCGGCTTCCACTACCGCATGCCCGTCGACGCGCGCGTCGACATGCTGGCTGACGAAGGCACCTTCGAGCGCTGGTCGGGCCGCATCCAGGCGCAGGACCCGCTCGAGTTCGAAGACACGCAGCCTTATACCGAGCGGATCGAGAAAGCGCAGAAGAAGCACGGCCGGCCCGACGCCATCGTCACGGGCGCAGCCGAGCTCGACGGCCTGCCCGTCGCGCTCGTCGTCATGGACTTCTCCTTCCTAGGCGGCTCGATGGGCTCCGTGGTCGGCGAAGAGATCGCGCGCGCCGCCGAACGGGCCGCCGAGGAGGGGCGCGGCCTCGTGGCCATCACCGCCTCGGGGGGCGCCCGCATGCAGGAGGGCGCGCTGTCGCTCATGCAGATGGCCAAGACGACGGTGGCGCTGGGCACGCTGGCCGAGCGGCGCCTGCCGTACATCAGCGTCCTCACCGACCCCACCACGGGCGGCGTCACCGCCAGCTTCGCCACTCTCGGCGACGTGATCTTCGCGGAGCCCGGCGCGCTCATCTCGTTCGCCGGCCCCCGGGTCATCCAGCAGACGATCAGGCAGGACCTGCCCGAGGGGTTCCAGCGCTCCGAGTTCCTCCTCCAGAAGGGGATGATCGACGACGTGGTGGAACGGAAGGCCCTCAAGGCGCGCATCGCCCGCGTGGTGCGCCTGCTGACGTCCGGCATCACCGAACCCAGCCCGGAGGCGAAACGTGCCGCTACCGTTTGAGCAGCCGATCGAGGACCTGGCGGCGAAGATCCGCGACATGCGCGCCTACGCAGCCGAGCAGCAGATCGACCTGAACGAGGAGATCGACGCGCTGCAGACGCGCCTCGACCGCCTGAAGCGCGAGACCTACGACAACCTGACCCGCTGGCAGCGCGTCCAGGTGGCGCGCGCGCCCGGCCGGCCCAGCGGCCTCGACTACCTGCAGCATGCCTTCGAGGGCTTCACGGAGCTGCACGGCGACCGCACCCTGGGCGACGACCCGGCCGTGGTGACGGGCCTGGCCACGCTCGACGGCGTCAGCGTCGTGGTGATCGCCCAGCAGAAGGGGCGCGACACGAAGGAGAACATCCACCGCAACTTCGGCATGAGCCACCCGAGCGGCTACCGCAAGGCGATGCGCATGTTCGAGCTGGCCGACAAGTTCCGCCTGCCCGTGATCACCCTGATCGACACGCCCGGCGCCTACCCGGGCCTGGCCGCCGAGGAGCAGGGCCAGGCGTGGGTGATCGCCGAGAGCATCAGGCGCATGAGCGAGCTGTACGTGCCGGCCATCAGCGTCGTCATCGGCGAGGGCGGCTCGGGCGGGGCGCTCGCCATCGGCGTGGCGAACCGTGTGCTGATCCTCGAGAACGCCATCTACTCGGTCATCAGCCCCGAGTCGTGCGCCGCCATCCTCTGGCGCGACGCGGGCGAGGCGGAGCGCGCCGCCGAGGCGCTGCGGCTGACGTCGCGCGACCTGATCGCGCTGGGGGTCGTCGACCGCATCGTCGACGAGCCGCTGGGAGGCGCCCACAACGACCGCGAAGCGGCCATCGCGCTGGTGCGTCAGGCGCTCGTGGAAGAGCTGGCGCAGCTCGCGCCCTTGACGAGCGAGCAGCTGCGCGACGCCCGTTACGAACGCTTCCGCGCGCTCGGGCGCTTCGAAGCCGTCGCCTGAATACCCGTAGCTAGTCCGCCAGCGCCGCCCGCAGGGCGGCCATGTTCTCCGCCACGCTGACCCCGCCGCCGTACACCGCGCTGCCGGCCACGAGCACGTCGGCCCCCGCTCTGGCGGCTTGCGGCGCCGTCTTCGCGTTGATGCCGCCGTCCACCTCGATGAGGCAGTTCGGGTTCGCACGGTCCCGCAGGCGCCTGAGCGTCTCGATGCGGCCCACGCTGCCCGGGATGAACTCCTGACCGCCGAAGCCCGGGTCGACGCTCATCACGAGCGCCAGGTCGAGGTACGGGAGCGCCTCCTCGAGAACGGTCAGGGGGGTGAGCGGGTTGAGGGCCAGGCCGACCTTCGCCCCGCTCTCGCGCACCTGCTCCAGCAGGCGGTGCAGGTGATGGGTCGCCTCGGCGTGTACCGTCAGGTAGTCAGCGCCGGCGGCCGCGAAGCCGTCGACGTAGCGCTCCGGTCGCTCGATCATGAGGTGGACGTCGAGCGGAAGGCTGGTATGGCGCCTCACGGCGGCGACCACGCCCGCACCGATGGTGATGTTGGGGACGAAGTGCCCGTCCATCACGTCCACGTGGATCATGTCGGCGCCGGCCGCCTCGGCGGCGCGCACGGCCGCGCTCAGTTCGGCGAAGTCGGCTGAGAGGATCGAGGGTGCGATACGGATGGGCGCTCGGGGCTGGCTCGTCACGCTGGGAGTATAGCGTCGGGCGCGCGCCTCGCGTCACCGGCAGGACGGGTCCGGGCGCCCGGCACATGTAGCATCGCCTTACGGAGGAACGATGGCAGACACGAACAACGACACCTACGCCAACCCCGACGTCCTCGTCAGCACCGATTGGGTCGCCGAGCACCTGAACGACCCCAGGGTCAAGCTGCTCGAGGTCGACGAGGACGTGCTCCTGTTCGAACAGGGCCACGTGCCCGGAGCCCAGAAGCTCGACTGGCACACCGAGCTCCAACGTCAGGACATCCGCGACTTCATCGACGAGCGCGGCTTCGAAGAGCTGATGCAGCGCAAAGGCGTCAGCAACGACGACACGGTCGTCCTGTACGGCGACAAGTCGAACTGGTGGGCGGCCTACGCCTTCTGGTTCCTCAAGTACAACGGCCACGACGACGTGCGCCTCATGAACGGCGCCCGCCAGGCGTGGATCGACGAGGGGCGCGAGCTGGAGACGCAGACCCGCGAGGTCGAGAAGGGCCGCTACTCGGTGCCCTACCGCGACGCTTCCATCCGCGCTTTCGCGCCCGACGTGATGATGCACCTGCTGAAGGTCAACGCGGGCACCGGGGCGCTGGTAGACGTGCGCAGCCCCGAGGAGTTCAGCGGCGAGAAGCTGCACATGCCCGACTACCCCCAGGAGGGCGCGCTGCGCGGCGGTCACATCCCCGGCGCCGCGAACATCCCCTGGGCGCGCGCCGTGAACCCGGACGGCACCTTCAAGAGCGCCGCCGAGCTGAGGAGCCTCTACGAGGGCGCCGGCGTGCGCCCCGAGCACGACGTGGTGGCCTACTGCCGCATCGCCGAGCGCTCGAGCCACAGCTGGTTCGTCCTCAAGTACCTGTTGGGCTACCCCAAGGTCCGCAACTACGACGGTTCCTGGACCGAGTGGGGCAACATGGTGGGCGTGCCCGTGAAGCAGGGCTCCGAGCCCTGAGCCGGAGGCCGCGGCAGCCGCAGAGCAGTCCTTAAGTTAGGCAGCCTTAGAACGACCGCCCAAGATGAAGAAGAGCCGGCGCGGCTGGAAACCAGCGCCGGCTCTCCTGTTTCACGTGCTTGCTGCAGGGACGTAGGAAGCGTCGCCGCTTCCGCTCACGCCTGCACCTGGCTCAGGCCAGCGCCGGCTGCTTCCCGAGCGCCGCCTCGACGGTCTCCTCGATCTTCGAGAGGCCTTCGTCGAGCTCGGCGTCCGAGAGGTTCAGCGGCGGCAGCAGCCTGATGACGTTGCCGTACGTGCCCGTGGAGAGCAGTAGCAGGCCGCGTTCGCGGGCGCCCGCCACTACGGCGTCGGTGGTGGCGGTGTCGGGCGTGCGGCCGTCCTCGCCGACGAACTCCAGCGCCAGCATCGTGCCGGTGCCGCGCAACTCGCCGATGCGCTCATGGCGCTCGGCCAGCTTCTCGAGGCGGGCGCGCGCCGTGCGGCCCAGCTCGCGGGCGCGGCCCACGATGCCCTCCGCCTCGATGGCGTCGAGGGTGGCGATGGCGGCGGCGGCGGCCGTCGGGTTGCCGCCGAAGGTGGTGCCGAGCATGCCGGGCTTGAGGGTGTCCATGATCTCGGACCTGCCGACCACCGCGGCGATCGGGAAGCCCGAGCCGAGGCCCTTGGCGACGGTGACGAGGTCGGGCTCGAGGCCGTAGTGGTCGACCGCCCACATCTCGCCGGTGCGGCCGATGCCGGCCTGGACCTCGTCGTCGATCCAGAGCGCGCCGATCTCGGTGGCGTACTCGCGCAGGCCCTTGAGGAAGCTCTCGGGCGCGGGGATGAAGCCCCCCTCGCCGGCGACCGGCTCGAGGATGAACGCGGCCACCTCGCCCTCGCCGATCGAGTACTTCACCTGGTTCTTGAGCGCTTCCAGGGCCTTCTCGCCCGCCTCCTCGGCGGTCTTGGCGCCCCACGGGTTGCGGAAGAAGTAGGGGTACTCGGCGCGGTAGACCTCGGCGGCGCGCGTTACGAAGCCGCTCTTGTAGGGGTCGGGCTTGTTCGTCAGCGACATCGCCATGAAGGTGCGGCCGTGGAAAGCGTGCGTGAACGCCACGATGCCGGCGCGCTGGGTGTAGGCGCGGGCGATCTTGACGGCGTTCTCGACGGCTTCGGCGCCCGTGTTCACGAGGAAGCTCTTCTTCGGGCTGGGCCCGGGGGCCAGGCGGTTCAGGCGCTCGGCCAGCTCGACGTAGCTGGGGTGCATGCCTACCGCGAAGCAGAGGTGCTGGAACTCGGCGGACTGCCGGCGCACCGCGTCGATGACCTTGGGGTGCGAGTGCCCCAGGTTCATCACGGCGATGCCGGACGTGAAGTCGAGGTACTTACGGTCGTCGGCGTCCCATACGTAGCTGCCCTCGCCACGGGTGAAGTAGAGCGGATGGACGCTGCTGGCTGCGGGGGTCACCGCCGCCTTGCGACGTTCGCTCAGGCTCTTGTTGCTCATCTCGCCTCCCTGTCTTCACCTTGGATGTCTGGGGTCAACTCGGAACCGAACCGCTCTTTACAAGGTGACGGCCCCCTGCACCTTTCGGTTCTTAGGCTGCTGGGCGCCTTCTGCCTCCGGATCGTAGCATGAGCCGTATATGGAGCCTGAGGGGCGAAGAACGCTGGTGGTGGCCGAGGAGAAGGCCTTCGAGGCGGCGGCACGCGGCTGGGCGGAGCGGCTCGGTGCGCAGCTCGCTCTCGCCGGCGAAGCGCCTGCTGCAGGCGAAGGCGCCGCGCCCGTCGAGCTCCGCATCGGACCGGATGGGCTTGCGCTTCGGACGCCGGACGGCACCACCGTGCGCGCCGCCACCGAACGACTGACCATGCCGCGGCGCGGCAAGGACCTGCTGGGGCGCGCCATCGGCCGAGGCCCGGGTGAGCGCGGTGGGGAAGAGGTCGTGGACGCCACCGCCGGCCTCGGCGCCGACGCGTTCCACCTCGCCGCCTCGGGCTTCCGCGTGACGCTGGTCGAGCGGGTTCCGGTGGTGGCGGCGCTGCTCGAGGACGCGCTCGAGCGCGCGCGGCGCGGCGAGCTCGGGGAGGCAGCGCGCATCGCAGCGGCGCGAGCGGCTCTCGAGGCCGGCGATGCCCGCGGGCTGCTGGCGCGGCGGCGCGAGTCGGGCGCCCTGCCGAGCGTCGTGCTGCTCGACCCGATGTACCCCAAGCGCGGCAAAGCGGCCCTGCCGGGCAAGGGGATGGCGCTCTTCCGGGAACTCGTCGGCGACGACCAAGACGCGCCCGCGCTGCTGGAGGACGCCCTGGCCACCGCCACCCGCCGGGTCGTGGTGAAGCGGCCCCACAACGCGCCCGAGCTCGGTGGGATCAAACCCAGCGGCAGCCTGCGGGGCAGCACGACGCGCTACGACCTCTACGCTCCGCGCCCTTCGGAACGTAAGCTCGGGTGATAGGCGGCGCCCGCCGGCGCCGCAGCAGAACGGCCGTCCAGCTCGGCGGCCGCCAGGAGGCTTCGATGTCAGACAGCGAGAACCGCGGCGCGGGAACGGGCGCCGCCAGCATGAAGGTGGCCGTGATCGGCGCCGGCACGATGGGGGGCGGCATCGCCACGCTGCTCCTGAAGAGCGGCCATGGCGTGACCCTCTTCGACCCCGCCAGGGGGGCGCTCGAGCGCGCCCGCGGCCGCGCCGCCAGGCGCAACGACGAGAGTGCGCTGCAGGAGCGCCTCACCCTGACCGACGACCTGGAGGCCGCCGCCGAGGGCGTCGACTTCGTCATCGAGGCGGTGCCCGAGAAGCTCGAGCTGAAGCGCGACATCTTCGCGCGGCTCGACGCCGCCGCTCCCGCCCACGCCGTGCTTGCCAGCAACACGAGCGAGCTCTCGGTCACCGCCATCGCCGGGGCGACCCGCCGGCCGGACCAGGTGATCGGGATGCACTGGTTCAACCCGCCCGAGCGCATGGAGCTCGTCGAGATCGTGCGCGCGGTGCAGACGAGCGACGCGACGCTCGAGACGACCGAGCGGCTCGCGCGCAGTTGCGGCAAGACGACCGTGACGGTGCTAGACCGCCAGGGCTTCGTCACGACCCGCGCCGTGGCGGCGCTGCTGCTGGAAGGGATCCGGATGCTGGAGGAAGGGGTGGCGTCGCCGCGCGACATCGACACCGCCGTCAAGCTGGGCCTGAACCACCCGATGGGCCCACTAGAGTTGTCGGACTACATCGGCCTCGACACGATGCTGCTCATTGCCGAGTCGATGACGGACGCGCTCGGCGAGCGCTTCCGCGCCCCGCAGACGCTGAGGAAGCTCGTGGAGGCCGGGCGCTTGGGGCGCAAGACCGGCCGCGGTTTCTTCGAGTACGACGACGGGAAGGCCTGATAGCGAAGGGGCCCTATTGACCGCGCCGTCCACGCCGGTGGCAGCTCGATCCAAGAAGAACGCCCCCTCGCTTGGAGGGGGCGTCTTGGCTGGCCCACAGAGATTCGAACTCCGACCGACCGGACCAAAACCGGGTGTCCTGCCATTAGACGATGGGCCACCGACGAGCAACGCGCCTGGCCCGGTTCCTGCTGCCGGCGCGCTGCCGTGGCTTGCGTTGGCTGGCCCACTAGGATTCGAACCTAGACCGACGGTACCAGAAACCGTTGTCCTGCCATTAGACGATGGGCCAACGCAAAGGGGAGTGTATGCCCCCCGCCGGCGGCAGTCAAGGCCGCACGAGCGACCGCCAGTGTAACCGGAACGGCGGCCGCCTATCGTCACTTCGGACGTGCTTACGGCATGCCCCCGGCACGGGACGCTTGCCACCGGTAGTCAAGCGGGCGGTGCTGGGGTATACTTCGCAGGCTCGCGTGGTAGGCGGTCGAACGCAGACACGCAGCATGGTCGCGCGCACCAGCGCGGCACAACCGAGGAGAGGTGCCGGAGTGGTTGAACGGGACGGTCTCGAAAACCGTTGTGTGGCTACGCTGCACCGTGGGTTCGAATCCCACCCTCTCCGCCAACGTGGCCGCCCGTGATGGGCGGCCTTCTTTCGTTCAGCGCGGCGGCCCCCGAAGGCCAAGGGCCGTGGAGGAGCAGGAAATGGCAGTGACCGTCGTCGACCACCCGCTCGTGCAGCACAAGCTCTCCATCCTGCGTGACGCCGATACGAACGTGCGCGAGTTCCGCTCGCTCTGCATGGAGCTGACGATGCTGATGGCGTTCGAAGCGATGCGCGACCTCGAGCTCGAGGACGCCACCGTGCGCACCCCCGTCGCGACCGCGAACGTGAGGCGCCTGGCGGGCAAGAAGCTTGCGCTGATCGGCATCCTGCGGGCCGGCCTCGTGATGGTGGACGGCATCCTTAGCCTCGTCCCCAACGCGCGGGTCGGGCACATCGGCCTCTACCGCGACCCCGAGACGCTGCAGCCCGTCCAGTACTACTCGAAGCTGCCCAACGACGTCGCCGAGCGCGACGTCTTCCTCGTGGACCCGATGCTGGCCACCGGCGGCAGCGCCGCGGCCGCCATCCAGATCCTGAAGGACGAGGGCGCCAAGCGCATCCGCCTGCTCTGCATCATCGGCGCGCCCGAGGGGATCGAAGTGGTCGAGGAGGCGCACCCCGACATCGACATCATCCTGGCGGCCCGCGACGAGCGGCTCGACGAGCACGGCTACATCGTCCCCGGCCTCGGCGACGCCGGCGACCGGCTGTACGGCACCAGGTGACCCAACCGCCCGGGTGGCGGCCGCCCGGCCAAACGGGCGCGCCTTGCTACACGGGCGCGCCCTGCCACATGGGCGGCGGCCGACATACGGGCGCGCCCGCACAACGGACGGACGAGCGTAGGGCTGGAGCCGTGCCACGCGCCACCGACGGGCGAAGGGGTACCGTTCGTCCCAATCGCGGCGCGCGTTCGCACTTAGAATGGGCCCCGTGCGCAGCACGTTGATAGCCTTCTTCCCACTCGTGATAGTTTCCTTCGCCGTCGCCTTCGGCGCCGTCCTCTGGTTCGTGCCCAAGGTGCGCGGGTTCGCGCTGAGGATCCGCGCCGTGCAGCAGGGCGGCGGCAGCCATGGGCACGGCCTGCGTCAGCACAAGGGGGCGGTGCCCAACATCGGCGGCATCGCCATCCTCGGCGGCTTCCTTCTCGCCGTGCTGGTCGGCAGCCTCGTGGCTCCGGCCGCGATCGACGAGTACCGCGTGGAGCTCCTGGCCATCGCCCTCGGCGGCGCCCTGATGACGCTCGTGGGGTTCATCGACGACATGTGGGAGGTGCCGCCGGCGCTGCGCCTCGCCACCCAGGTCGTGGCGGCCGGGATCCTCGTGGTGAACGGGGTGCGCATCGGCTTCGTGACCGACTACTTCGGCGGCGGCACCTTCCTGTTCATCCCCGAGACCTTCTCGATCCTCCTGACCATCCTCTGGGTGGTGGGGTTCACGAACGCCTTCAACTTCATCGACGGGCTCGACGGGCTCTCGTCGGGCATCGCGGCGATCTCGAGCATGAGCCTGCTGGCCGTAGCCGTGCAGTTCCCCGACCGCGGCGCGGCGGTGCTCCTGCTGGCCGGCCTGGCGGGCGCCTCGCTCGGCTTCCTGCGCTACAACTTCGGGCCCGCCACGATCATCATGGGCGACTCGGGCGCCTACCTGCTGGGCTACGTCCTGGCCGCCGCCAGCGTTGTCGGCGCCCTGAAGGTGACGGCGGCCGTGTCGGTCGTCACGCCCATCCTCGTCCTGGCGCTGCCCGTGCTGAACATCACCCAGGTGACCCTGAGGCGCCTGCGCCGCGGCACCAGCCCCGCGCTGGCGGCCAACGACCACATCCACGACATGCTGCGGGAGCGCTCCGGGTCGAAGCGGCTGACGGTGATCATCCTGTGGATGGCCACCATGGCGCTGGGCGTCATCGGCATGCTGCTGTCCAGCACCCCGCCCGTGCTCACCTTCGTCACCCTCGTCTCCACGGTCGTGCTGATCGCCGCCGTCTCGCTGCTGCGCCTCGCCGAGGTCAGGCGCCTGGGCGAGCTGTCGCCGTGAGCCGCGGCGACCGCCACGAGCTCGGGAGCGGAGCGGGAACTCCGGACGGTCAGGCGGACTCGGCCGGCCCGACAGGCGCGCCCAGCCCGCTCAGGGCGCCCGGCGGCCGCGCCCCGCGCGTGGTGACGGCGTTCGGCACGCGCCCCGAGGCGAACAAGATGGCGCCCGTCATAACGGCGCTCCGAAGGACCGCCGGCCTCGAGGCCATCACCCTGGTGACGGGGCAGCACCGCGAACAGCTGGCGAGCTCGCTGGCCACCTTCGGACTGACGCCCGACGCCGACCTGGCCGTCATGACCCCCCGCCAGTCGCTGGCCGAGCTGACGGGCCGCATCGTGCCCGCCGCGGCCAGCACGTTGCGCGAGCTGCGCGCCGACTACGTGCTCGTGCACGGCGACACCTCCACCACCTTCGCGGTCGCGCTGGCGGCCTTCCTGGAGGGCATCCCCGTCGCGCACGTCGAGGCGGGCCTGCGCAGCTTCGACCTGGCGCAGCCGTTCCCCGAGGAGGCGAACCGGCGCCTGACCGACGTCCTGACGGACCTCGACCTGCCGCCCACCCCTCTCGCGAAACAGCAACTGCTGGCCGAAGGGAAGCGCGAGGACGCGATGGTCGTGACCGGCAACACCGCGGTGGACGCCGTGCACCTCATGCGGCGCCTCGCGAGGCTGCCCGCGCATGTGCCGACGGGGCGCCTGGTGGCCATCACCATGCACCGCCGCGAGAACCTGCCCGTGATGCGCCAGCTGGCCGAGGCGCTGGCGCGTGTCGCGCGCGCCACCCCCGACGCCACCTTCGTCTACCCGGTGCACCTGAACCCCGCCGTGCGCGACGCCGTGACGCCGGCTCTGGCGGCCGTGCCGAACGTCCTGCTCGAGGACCCCTGGGAGTACCTAGAGATGCTGGCGCTGCTCGACGCCGCCGACCTGGTCATCACCGACTCGGGCGGCATCCAGGAGGAGGGGGCGGCGCTGGGAGTGCCCGTGGCGGTGCTGCGCAACGTCACCGAGCGCCCCGAAGGGGTCGAGGCGGGCGTGCTCGAGCTGCTGGGCAACGACGCCGCCCACGTCGAGCGGCGCCTGACGGAGCTGCTGTCGGAGCCCGCGGCGCTCTTAGCGATGCGCGAGGCGCCGAACCCGTACGGCGACGGCCACGGTGGCGAACGCGTCGCTCAGGCCGTGGCCTGGCGCTTCGGCCTCGCCGAGCGCCCCGCCGACTGGGCGCCGGCAGCCGTGGCTAGAAGCGCCGGCAGCGCGGTCGGCCAGCCATGATAGGCACCGGGCCGGCGCTGCGCGAGCACGTGCTGCGCTTCGGTCGGCGCCTGCCCGGCGGGCGCTCGGAGCTGCGCTGGCGCGGGCCGGCCCTCATGGGCATCGTCAACGTTACGCCCGACAGCTTCAGCGACGGCGGCACGCGTTTCGACACGGCGCGCGCCGTGGCCGCCGGCATCCGCATGCGCGAGGAGGGCGCCCTGGTGATCGACGTGGGCGGCGAGTCCACCCGGCCGGGCGCCCGGAGCGTGCCGGCCGACGAGGAGCTCCGCCGCGTCGAACCCGTGGTCGGGGCGCTGGCCGAGGCGGGCGTCATCGTCAGCATCGACAGCCGCAAGCCCGAGGTCGTCGAGGCCGCCCTGGCGGTCGGCGCCCACCTGATCAACGACGTGGGCGGCCTGAGGCTGCCGCGCATGCGCGAGGTGGCCGCTGCCGCCGGCGCGCCGGTGGTGATCATGCACATGCAGGGCGAACCCGAGACGATGCAGGCGGCGCCGCACTACGACGACGTCGTGTCCGAGGTCGGCGCTTACCTAAGGGACACGGCCGAGGCGGCCCTGAAGGGGGGCGTGCCCGACGTCCTGCTCGATCCGGGCCTCGGCTTCGGCAAGAGCGTGGCGCACAACCTGACGTTGCTGAGGCGGCTGGACGAGCTGTGCGCGGGCGACCGGCCCGTGCTGGTGGGCGCCTCGCGCAAGGGCACGATCGGGCAGCTGGCCGGCGAGCCCGACCCCACGAAGCGCCTGCCCGGCACCCTGGTGCTGCACCTGCGCGCGGCCGCTGCCGGCGCCGCCATGCTGCGCGTCCACGACGTCGCCGAGCACGCGCAGGCGCTGGCCGTCTGGAGCGCGCTGGAAGGGGAGACCGATGCCTGAGCGCCCCGCGGCCACCGACCGCATCGTCCTGACCGGCATGGAGTTCTACGCCTACCACGGCGTCTTCGACGAGGAGGGGAAGCTGGGCGCGCGCTTCGCGGTGGACGTGGAGCTGCGCCTAAGCATCACGGACGAGGACACGATCCGCGCCACCGTCGACTACGGCCGCGTCTACGGGCTGGTGGAGGAGGCGGTCACGGGCACGCGCTTCAAGCTGATCGAGGCGCTCGCCGGCACCATCGCGGGAAGGCTCCTGGAGTCCGAAGAGCTGGTCGACTCGGTGGTGGTGCGCGTCCACAAGCCCAACGCCCCGCTTCCCGGGATCGTGCGCGACGTGTTCGTCGAGGTGATCCGTAGTCGCTGAGCCTGCGAGCCGCCCTGTTCCGTCCCGCGCCTACGTGGCGCTGGGAGCGAACCTCGGCGACCCCCTGCAGCAGCTGAGGCGCGCGGCCGACCTGCTCGGGGAGCTGGGCGAGGTGACGGGACGCTCGGCGATCTACGAGACCGAGCCCGTGGGCGGCCCGGCCGGCCAACCCCCGTACCTGAACGCCGTACTCCTGCTGGCACCGAACCCGGGGTTCGAAGAGCCCGAGCGGCTCATGGACGAGGTTCTGGAGGTCGAGAGGCGCCTGGGCCGCGTGCGCGGCACCAGGTGGGGGCCGCGCACCATCGACCTCGACCTGCTCGACCTGGACGGTCGCGTGGAGCAGCTGCCCAACGTAACGGTGCCGCACCCGCGCCTGGCGGAGCGCGCCTTCGTGCTGGCGCCGCTCTGCGAGCTGGATCCCACATGGCGCCACCCCCAGCTGGGCCTGAGCGCCTGCGAGCTGCTGGGGGGCCTGAACGAGCAGGGCGTGCGCCGGACCGAGCTCGCCTGGTAGCGGGGCCGGTCGAGGCGCGGGACCGGCCGCGGCGCAGGCGTTCGCGCGC